>JAFSUT010000011.1 GCA_017445085.1 Clostridia bacterium
CATTGCGGGCGACTTTATCACCGATCTTGCCGCGGCGGTGGGCGAGGACGGCAAATTGCACTTTACCGCCGATCATCTCGACGCTTACGTCATTGCAGAGGGCGACCTTGTCACCTACGGCGACGCGACGGGTGACGGAAAAATCACACTTTCGGATACGCGCCGCCTCCTGCGCCGTCGTGGTGACGGCGGCGTTTCCATGGACGTTGCGGCGGCGGACTACTCGGGCGACGAGAGTATCACGGTGCTTGACGCCTTGATGATTTTGCGGCACACCTTAAACCGATAAACAAAAATAGCCATAGCATTGCGTTTTTGCAATGCTATGGCTATTTCCATAATTTTTATGCAAAAAGTTTTCGGTTCCTTTTTCAAAAGGAACACAACCGCATTCCTCGTCCCCGCTACACACTTGCGACCTTGTAAACGCAGAGGAGGATCACGGCGATGCCGACAAAATCAAGGGCGCGGAGCGGCTCGCCGACAAAGATCCCCGCCACAACGCTGACCACCGCGGTCATAGCGTTAAACGCCGCTGTCGCGCGCACCGACAGGGAGGTATACGCGTAGTTGATGCAGAGAAAGGCGATGACCGAGGAAAAGACGGCAAGATATAAAATCGAGAGCATAAAGGACGGCGTGGCAAGACAGAGCCTGACCTGCGGGAGAAAATCTTTGCCCGCCTCGACCATTGCCGCCGCGGTAAAGGCGACCGCGCTGACGAGAAACATCATATAGGTGCGCTCAAACGCCGAAAATGCCTTGGCAGCGGACTTTGAGAGCACCGAAAAGGCGGCGGCGCAGAGCGCGGCGGCAAGGACAAAGAGGACGCCGACAAGCGGCGACGTCCCGTGTGCGTCCCCCCGAAAGGTCAGGAGAAACACGCCCGCGATACTGCCGAGCGCAAAGAAGAACTGCGACCATTTGAATTTTTCGCCGAGAAAAAGCACGGCGAGCAGGTAAGCAAACACGGACGCGGTGGAAATGACGCTGCCCGCGACGGCGGAACCGGCGAGGGTAATGCCGTAGGTTTCAAACACGCCGTACAGCACCGGCTGTGCCAGTCCGAGCAAGAGGATCTTCCACGCCCCGCGCCGAAAGGGATGAAACGGCGGGCGCCGCACGCAAAGCAGGACGGTCATACAGATCAGCGCGGCGGTAAAGCGAAAAGCAAGCAGTAAAAAAGGACTTGCCGACGCCGCGGCGGTTTTTGTGGCGAGAAAACTGAACCCGAAGATGGAGTAGCCGAGGAGCGCGGCGAGGCGCGGGCGGACGGCGGTCGATGACATAGATCTTCTCCTCTCACACGTTTGAGATGCTTTTATTATAACCGCGGCAGGCGCAAAAGTAAAGATTTTCTCTTGCAAGCGGCGGGAAAATATGGTAATCTTTATATAGTTATGTGGTAATCTTTATATAGTTATAAGGAGAAAAACAATATGCCGACCACGGTGTATCTTATCTACGCCGCCATTTCCGCCTTTATCGTTGCGGCGATCTGCTTTTGCCTTGTTTTGATCGTGCGCAGATTTGCCGCGCTGGTTTGTGCGCGGGGGAATGCGTTTCCAGAGGATTTCGGCGGCTTTCACGAAACGATAGCGGCACACAAAACCGAGATCGACGAAGGGTACGCGCTTTACGATTCGCTCATAAAAGAGGACGTGACCATCCGCGCCTTTGACGGTCTTTCGCTCCACGGCGTGTTTGTCCCAAACGGCGGCAGCAAAAAAGTACTGCTGCTTGTCCACGGCTATCGCAGCAGCGCCCGTGAAAATTTTGCCGCGGTATTGCCGTTTTATATCGAGCGCGGCTTTGCGCTCCTCATGATCGACCAGCGCGCCCACGGGCAGAGCGAGGGCGAGTATATCACGCTCGGCGTAAATGAACACAAGGACGTGTGTGCCTGGGCGGCATACCTTGACCGCCGCTTCTCCGGCGACGTGCAGATCATACTTGACGGGGTCTCGATGGGGGCGGCGACCGTGGTGTACGCGGCGGGCGACGACCTGCCGGCGAGCGTGCGCGGCATCATCGCGGACAGCGGCTTTACTTCACCGCGCGACATTCTTGCCTACCTGCTCGATGCGCAGTATCATCTGCCGGCGTTCCCGCTCCTGCCGATGATCTGCCGCCGCATCGCGCGGCTTTCGGGCGCGGATCTTTCTTCCGTGTCGGCGGCGGACGCTTTGAAAAACAACCGCCTGCCGATCTTGTTTGTCCACGGCGAGGACGACAGTTTCGTCCCCGTAGAGATGAGCGAGGCCGCCTATAAACTTTGCCCGTCGAAAAAAACGCTCCTGACCGTTCCCGGCGCGCCGCACGGGTGCGGCTATCTCGTCGATCGTCCGACCTGTCGGGCAGCGCTCGACCGCTTTTTTGACGAAGTTTTGGAAAAATGAATTTTTACCTGAAAAATCAGGGGGCAACTTGCAAAAACGAGAAAAAACTTGCAAAAACGAGCCGGTTTTTGCAAGTTTTTTCTTGATTTCCTGCAAAAAATGCAGTATACTATTAAAAATATCATTTTGCACGGCGGCGTCTTTTTCTGCCTCGGCAGGGACGCGCCGCGAAAAAAGAACAAGGAACGGTAAACTTATGCGCAAGGATCTGATGCGTGAAATCGAAGAATCATTGCCCACGTTTTCCAAGGGGCAAAAGATGATCGCCAACTATTTGATCAACAATTACGACAAGGCGGCGTATCTGACGGCGGCAAAACTCGGCAGAGAAGTCGGCGTTTCCGAGTCGACGGTGGTCCGCTTTGCCATCGAACTCGGGTTTGACGGCTACCCGGGACTCCAGCGCACCCTGCAGGAGATCATCCGCAACCGACTGACCACAAAACAGCGGATGGAGGTCGCCAATACCCGCATCGGCAAGGGCGATATCCTGAACAACGTGCTGGAATCGGACATCGACAACATCCGCCGCACGATGGAGGAGATCGACCGCGAGGCGTTTTCGACGGCGGTGCAAAAGATCATTGCCGCCAAAAATATTTACATCATCGGGATGCGTTCCTCCGCGTCGCTGGCAAGTTTTCTCACCCACTATTTCCGCCTGATGTTTGACAATGTGCGCCTGGTGCAGACCACCAGCGGCAGTGAGATGTTTGAGCATATTTTCCGCATTGGCGAGGACGACGTGATGATCGCCATCAGTTTTCCGCGGTACAGCGCGCGGCTCATCAACGCCGTGACCTACGCCAAGGAGCAGGGGTGCAACGTCATTGCGGTCACCGACAGTTTGCAGTCGCCGATCGCGCCGTACGCCAATCAGATCTTGGTTTCACGCAGTGATATGGCGTCGATCGTGGACTCGTTTGTCGCGCCGCTCAGCGTTCTCAACGCGCTGGTCGTGGCGATCGCACGGCAAATGCAACCGAATCTCAACGACGTGTTTGACAAACTCGAACACATCTGGGACGAGTATAACGCCTACGCCAAGGTGCATGAAGAATGAAGATCGCGGTCATCGGCGCGGGAGCCTCGGGACTGATGGCGGCAGGGCGTGCCGCCGAGTGCGGCGGCGAGGTCACGCTGTTTGAAAAAAATCCCTTTGCGGGCAAAAAACTGCGCATCACCGGCAAGGGGCGGTGCAACGTCTGCAACGCCTGCGAAGTGAACACCGTGATCGAAAATATACCGACAAATCCGCGCTTTCTCTATGCGGCGCTCCAAAACTTTACGCCGCAGGACGTTTTTGACTTTTTTGAGGGACGCGGCGTGCCGCTCAAAGTGGAGCGCGGCAACCGCGTGTTTCCCGTTTCGGACAAGGCGGCGGATATCGCCGAGGCACTGATCGGTTTTTGCAAGGATACCGGCGTACGCTTTGTATTTCAAGAAGTCCGGGCGCTGGAACGGGCGGCGGAGAGTTTTGCCGTGCGGACGGCGCAGGGCGAAACTCTCTTTGACCGCGTGATCGTCGCCACCGGCGGCGCCTCCTACCCGCGCACCGGTTCTACGGGAGACGGCTACCGTTTTGCCAAAGAAAACGGCGTCGCCGTCACCGGGATCCGCCCCTCGCTCGTGCCGCTGGTGACAGTGGAGCGTGACGCGGCGGAGATGCAGGGGCTCTCGCTCAAAAACACGGCGCTCTCGGTGCTGGATCGCCAAAGCGGAAAGACGGTGTACGAGGGCTTTGGTGAAATGATGTTTACGCATTACGGCGTGACGGGGCCGATGATCCTATCGGCGTCGGCGCATCTCGGGCAGATCGAGCCGGGGCGGTATACGTTGTCGATCGACCTCAAACCGGCGCTTGATGAAAAAACGCTCGACGCCCGTTTGCTCTCGGATTTTGCAAAATACGCCAACCGAGATTTCGCCAATGCGCTCGACGACCTGCTGCCGCAAAAACTGATCCCCGTGATCCGCGCGCGCTGCGGCATCGACCCGCATAAAAAGGTCAATACGGTGACGCACGAGGAGCGAAAAAGGTTGCTGTTTCTACTCAAACATATGACCTTTACGGTCAAAGGCGCACGTCCGATCTCCGAGGCGATCGTGACCGGCGGCGGCGTGGACGTGCGGGGGATATCGCCAAAGACCATGGAGTCAAAGACGGTGCCGGGGCTTTATTTCTGCGGCGAAGTATTGGACGTTGACGCCTATACGGGCGGATTTAATTTACAGATCGCGTTTTCCACGGCGCGCCTTGCCGCGGAAAATGCCGTTTGCTGATGCAAAGGAGAAAAAAGATGATTGGAATTGCCATTGACGGACCGAGCGGCGCGGGGAAAAGCACGATCGCCAAAGCGCTTGCCGCGCGTTTCGGATTTATTTACGTGGATGCGGGCGCGCTCTACCGCACGGTCGGACTGTTTATGTGCCGCGCCGGGATCTCCACCGAGGATACCGAGGGATTTATCAAAAATCTTGATAAGATCAAGGTCGAGTTCCGCTATGCGGCAGGGGAACAGCGGATGTATCTCTGCGGCGAGGACGTCACGGGGGAGATCCGCACGCCGCTGATCTCCAAATACGCGTCGGTGGTTTCCGCGGTGCCGAAGGTGCGCGCATTTCTTCTTGAAATGCAAAAGAACATCGCGAAAACCAACAACGTCATTATGGACGGACGGGACATCGGCACGGTGATCCTGCCGCAGGCGCAGGTGAAGATCTTTTTGACCGCGTCGGCAGAGGCGCGCGCGGCGCGCCGCGTGGCGCAGCTTGCAGAAAAAGGAGAGATCGTATCTTACGAAGAGATCTTTGCCTCGATTTGTGAGCGGGACGCCCGCGACAGCGGACGCGACGTCGCTCCCCTCAAAGCGGCGGACGACGCGGTGTTGCTTGACACCTCGGCGATGACGCTGGAGGAAGCGATCGCCGCGGCGGAAAAAATCGTAAAAGAAAAGTTGGAAATGGAATGAACAATAAAAAACAGAACCGGCATTCGACCCCGTTTTACCGCTTTTTACAACATATTGCAAGCGTGATCCGTTTTTGTATGCACGTGCAGATCCACGGCGCGGAGAATGAGCAGACCGAGGGACCGCTGATCGTGTGTGCCAATCATACGGCGCTGATGGACGTGTTTGCCCTCGGTGTTTCTTTCCGCCGTCAACTGATGTTCCTTGCCAAAAAGGAACTGTTTTCGGTACCGCTCATCGGTCCGGCGATTCGTGCGCTCGGCGCCTTTCCCGTAGATCGCAAGGCGGGCGACGTCGGCGCCATCAAACGCTCGCTTGCGATCCTCGAAAACGGGGACGCCATGGCGATGTTCCCGCAGGGCACGCGCTGTCCCGGAGTGGACCCTGCAGATACCGAGATCAAATACGGCGTCGGGATGCTTGTTTACCGCTCGCACGCCGATGTCCAGCCGGTGTTTATCCGTGTAAAGAATTACCGCTACCGTTTGTTCCGCAAAAAAGAAGTCATCATCGGCAAAGTCATCCGCTATGAGGAATTCGGTTTTCAGGGCGGCGGCAGGGAAGAGTACGAGCGTGCGGCGCGCCTTGTGTTTGACCGCATCCTTGCTTTGCGAAACGAGGGCAAATGATGCGGACGGTCAAAGTTGCAAAAGAAGCGGGATTTTGCTTTGGCGTGCGGCGCGCCACCGATTTTGTGGAGGCGGCGCTTGACGGCTTGGCAAAGATCTATATTCTCGGGCATCTCATCCACAACCGGATCTATAACGAGCAACTGGCACGGCGCGGCGCCGAGGTGATCGAGATCTCGCAGGCCGGCGAGATCGCACAGAGAAACGAGCCGGCTGTGATTATGATCCGCACCCACGGCATCCCGCGGGAGGATGAAGCGCGCCTGCGCGCCCTTGAAAGTGCGCATCCGCATCTTACGGTGCAGGACCTCACCTGTCCGTTTGTCAAAAAGATCCATAAGATTGCAGATGAGAATACCGACGCCGACACACTATTGGCAGTCGTGGGCAGTCCCACGCACCCCGAGGTGCTCTCCATCCTCAGTTATGCGCACGGCGAGACGGTCGTCCTGGACAGCGAGGAGACCCTCCGGAACTTCATTTCGGCGGAAAAAACGCCGGATCGGCGGGTCGTTTTGGTCGCGCAGACCACGCAAAACACATTTTTTTGGAAAAAATGCGAAGAAATCTTCAAAAAAGTATATACAAACGCAAAAATTTTTGATACAATATGCAGTGTGACTGAGATTCGTCAAAAGGAAACCGAAAAACTTGCGTCCGAGAGTGACGGTATGGTCGTCATCGGCGGCAAGGAGAGTTCCAATACGCACAAGTTGTTTGAAATTGCCGCAGGGGTCTGCCCCAAAACGGTTTGTGTGGAAAATGCGGACGCGATTCTGCCGGATTTCTTTTTCGGTTGTCACAAAATAGGTATTACTGCCGGAGCATCTACACCGCGCGGTATTATAGAGGAGGTATTTAAAACCATGAGCACAGAACAGTCTTTTGAAGAATTGCTTGATTCTTCCTTCAAAACTTTAAATACAGGAGATACCGTTGTCGGCACAGTAATGTCGGTTTCCAATACAGAAATCCGTCTTGACCTCGGCGCAAAAGCGACCGGTGTGATCGCATACGATCAGATCACCGATGAGCCGAATGTCGATTTGACCAAGATGTTCAAAGTCGGCGACGAAGTCGAAGGCTTTGTCATCAAAGTCAGCGATATCGACGGTATCGCGACCCTGTCCAAAAAGCGCGTAGACGCGGAAAAGAACTGGAACACCAATGTAGCGGCAGCAGAGTCGGGTGAGATCCTCACCGGCAAGGTCATTGAGGCAGTCCGCGGCGGCGTGATCATTCTTCTCAATCAGGTCCGCGTATTTATCCCGGGCCATTTCAGCGGCGTGCCGAAAAACGGCGATCTTTCGGTCCTCGTCGGCACCACCCAGCGCGTGAAGATCGTTGAGATCAACGAGCAGCGCCACAGAGCCGTTGCGTCCATCCGTGCGGTGCTCCAGGAAGAGCGCAAAGCAAAAGAAGACGCATTTTGGGCGACAGTCGAAGTTGGCAAGCACTATAACGGCACGGTCAAAAATCTCGCGACCTACGGCGCGTTTGTTGACCTCGGCGGCGTAGACGGTATGGTCCACAACAGCGAACTGTCGTGGAAGCATATCAAACATCCTTCGCAGGTCGTCAAAGTCGGTGACGTGATCGACGTTTACGTCAAGGAATTCAACCGCGAGACCGGCAGAATTTCGCTCGGCTACAAGACCGACGAGATGAACGGCTGGTACGTTTTCAAAAACAAATATCAAAAGGGTGACGTTGCCACCGTTAAGATCGTAAGTTTCACCCCCTTCGGCGCCTTTGCCGAGATCGTTCCCGACGTGGACGGTCTGATCCACATCTCGCAGATTTCCAAAACGCGGATCGCGCAGCCTTCCGACGTATTGGAGATCGGTCAGGAAGTGGAAGTTAAGATCATCGACATCGACGATGAAAAGCAAAAGGTCAGCCTGTCGATCCGCGCGCTGATCGAAGACGCGGAAGAACCCGA
>JAFSUT010000012.1 GCA_017445085.1 Clostridia bacterium
AATTTCCTCAAAGATGGAATCAATTTCCCTCAAAGATTCGTAATAAGTGAGGGTTTTGGATTGATCGGAAGTAAGTTTCATGACGGCGCCAAGCCCTACCGACAGGGCCGCCAAAGAAACCATAATTTCCATGATGCTAAATGCCGCCTGATAAAAAGAGCGGTCTTTACGGCGTATCCGGAGTGGACAGCGACCTGCGATTTATCGAGGAAGCGGCAGCCGCCGGCAACAAACGCGCAAAACTCGCCATCGACCTTTTCGTGGCTTCCATCGTCAAATACATCGGCGCGTTCTACGTAGAACTCGGCGGGCTGGACTTCCTCTCGTTTGCCGGCGGCATCGGCGAACACTCGGCACATATCCGCCGCGCGGTCTGTGAACGCCTCGCCGTCTTCGGCGTCAAGCTCGACCGGGCGAAAAACGAGAGCGTGCGCGGCGAGAGTGAGATCTCCGCCCCCGACAGCAAGGTAAAGATCTTCACCATCGAAACCGACGAGGAGCAGATGGTTGCCGTCAAAACCTACGAATACAGCAAGTCCCACCGCGCATGAGCACCGCTTTTTTTGCACAGCTTGGCAGTGAGGCGCACGCCTTTGATGGCGACGTTGCCGCCGTCTGTTCACACGCGCTCTACGCCTTTGCCGGCGAGCGGATGATCGTCTTTCACGACATTGCCTACGGCATTCTGCCGTTTGGCGTGGCGATCGACGGCGTCGTGGACTTTCTTTCGGCGCTCGCCCCGACGGTGGAGGCAAATCTATCGCTGACCGACGGCGCCGTCCTTTGCGGCGATCGTCGGATCGGTCTGCGCACGGTCGCCCGGCACGCGACCGCCCCCACATACAAACTATCGTCCCCCCGCGCCGCACGGCTTGCAAAGGTGGAAGATATTTTAGCCGAGCGCGGATCGAAAGGCGGCGTCGCCGCGCTCTTTTCCGCCGACACGGGCGGCGCAAGAACACATGCGGACGCCCTCAGCCGCGCGATGATAAGCGGCGACGGCGATAGTGCGGCGGACGCGGCGACCGCCCTCCTCGGGCTCGGGCGCGGGCTGACCCCCTCGGGCGACGACTTTATCTGCGGCTTTTTCTCCCTGCTCCTTGCCGCGGATAAAAACGGCATCCGGATCCCCGCCTGCACAAAGGCGGTGGCAAAACGCATTTGCGACCGCGCGCCGGCGCGTACCTCACGCATCAGCGCCGCTTACGTGTGCGCCGCGCTTGACGGCAAATTCTTTTCGATCTACGACAGCGCCGCCGCGGCGCTCTGTGCCGAGGATGCCGATACGGACGCGCTCTGCGATTTCGTACTTTCGATGGGTGCTTCCTCCGGCACCGACACGCTATGCGGCGCGCTTTGCGCGGCGAAACTTATCACAAAGTAAACCTTTGGCAAACCGAATCAAAAACGGAAAAACCTTGCGAAAGAACGCAAGGTTTTCTGCAAAAATGCGGCACTTGCCGCCGCAAAAGACAGGAAAAATATGAAACAAACACGAAATTTTCCGATGCTGACGGTCAGCCGCAAGGCGCAGGCCGCCATCGAATACGGACACCCCTGGGTATACGAGGCCGAGGTGCGAAATCTCGTCGGCGACGTCGAAAACGGCGACCTTGTGGATGTGCTCAGCGACAAAGGGCGCTATCTCGGCACGGGACTGTACAGCGCCGCCTCCAAGATCCGCGTGCGCATCCTCTCGCGCAACGCCAACGACAAGTTTGACCGCGACTTTTTTGAGCGCCGCATCCGCTACGCGTGGGAATACCGCAAGACCGTGATGGGCGACGACGTCGCCGCCTGCCGCCTGATCTTCGGCGAGGCGGACGGCTTTCCCGGGCTGACGGTCGATCGGTTCAACGACCTTCTGGTCACGCAGACCCTCTCTTACGGCATGGAAAAGCGCAAAAACGAGATTTTTCCGCTCCTTGTCAAGGTCCTCTCCGAGGACGGGCAAAAGATCAACGGCATCTACGAGCGAAACGACGTCGCCCTGCGAAAAAACGAGGGACTTGCCGAGGGCAAAGGCTGGTTTACCCTGCCGGGACTGCCGACGCCGCCGTCGCCCGTCACCGAAATCACGGAAAACGGCGTCATCTACACGGTCGACGTGGAAAACGGGCAAAAAACCGGCTTTTTCCTCGATCAAAAATACAATCGCGCCGCCGTCGCCCGCCTCGCCCGCGGCAAGACCGTACTCGACTGCTTTACCCACACGGGCTCCTTTGCGCTCTGCGCCGCACGCGGCGGCGCAAAACGCGTGCTTGCCGTGGACGTTTCGGAGAGCGCGGTGGAGATGGCGAGAAAAAACGCCGTGCGCAACAATCTCGACGGTGTGATGGAATGCAAAGCCGTAAACGTGTTTGACCTGCTCCCCGCCCTGGAAGCGGCGGGCGGTCACCCCTTTGATTTTATCATCCTCGACCCGCCCGCCTTTACCAAATCGCGTAAAACGCGCGAGGCCGCCTTTCGCGGCTACAAAGAGATCAATCTGCGCGCCATGCGCCTTTTGCCGCGCGGCGGGTATCTTGCCACCTGCTCCTGCTCGCACTTTATGCCAAACGAGGATTTTTGCAAGATGCTTCGCGCCGCCGCGACGGACGCCGGCGTTTCCCTGCGACAGATCGAGGTGCGCCAGCAAGCCGCCGACCATCCCATCCTCTGGAACGTCCCCGAAACCGACTACCTGAAGTTTTATATCTTCCAGGTCGTATGACCGCACGTTTTTTACACCCTGCCGCCGGGATTTTTGTACAAAACTACAAGATTTGTGTAAAAAACAAGCATTTCGCTATTTACATTTTACAAAAAGCAGTTTATAATTAAAATGTATAAATATTTCGGAAAAGGAGCAGCATTATGAAAAAATCTTATCTTTATCTTCCTTTACTCTGCCTCTTTTACCTGATGCTGACGCTTTTGGCGTTTGCCGACACGGTCTACGTGAAGGCGGGCGGCAACGGCGACGGCACGGCGGCAAAGCCGTTTGGCACCGTTGCGGATGCGGTCAACGCGCTTGGCGGTCGCGGCGGCACGGTCGTCATCGACGGCACGGTCAATCTCAATGCAAAAACCACCGTCCCCGTGCAGAGCGACACGCTCACCTTTGTCGGACAAAACAACGGCAGACTCGCCCTCTCCCAGCGCTTCCAGTTTGCGCCCGGGGCAGAGGCGTACGACATCGTCTTTGACCTGCCGATGGACAACGTTGCCGCCTACGACTGCTACATCTTCGGCGGCTTCAACAACGTGACCTTTACCGAAAACGCCGAGGGCACGCATACGGCGACCGGCTACCTCTGCTTCTTCGGCGGTGTCCACGCCACTGAGATCGCGGCGGAGACCGACGCAGTTTGCGACCATCCGTACTCGATCGACGTCCACAGCGGCGTCTTCCGCAAATTCGGCGGCGGCAACCTCCGCGGCACGATTTCGGATATGCTCGGCGCTACCGCAGAGCCGATCACGATGACGATCTATGGCGGTACGTTCGGTGTCCCGGGAACGACGTATGACCTCACCTCGCAAAACACGGAAACCGCGCCTTTCTCGCTCTCGGGGATGTCGATGCTTACGGGCGGCGGCAAACTGACGATCTCTGGCGGCACGTTCAACACCCCGATCTACATCCAGGGCGGCACCGACACCATCCCCGCAGGGGCGTCGGACAAATCCGCCTACACGGCAAAGGATAAAAAATACTACGCGCTGAGCGGCGACGTCGAACTCAACATCTCGGGCGGCAGTTTCAACGTCCCGCTGATCTCCGCATACCAAACGCAGATCACCTACACGCAGGTTTTGCGCGGCAATTTCGACGTGGAGATCTCCGGCAGTCCCGTCTTTGCACAGGACACCGTGATCGACGCAACGCAGGTCAAAGCCTACGCCGGTGAGGACAAAGCCGCGACCCTCCGCCTCGCGGGCGATATCCAAAACGTCAGCGGCAAGCGTTTTGACCTTGTCAATGATATCCCGCAGACCTATGAAGAGCCGCTGCGCGTGGCGTTTGTCGGCGACAGTATCACCGAGGGCTATGCGCCCACCACCGCGGCGGTTGACCGCCGCACCCAGTCTTACCCCGCCGTCTTCCTCTCGCTGTGTGAGGCGGCAGGCAAAGACGTCATCGTCTCCAACTTCGGCGTATCTGCCGCGGGGATGCTTGAAAGCCTCGCCCGCTATTACCCCGACTCCCGCGCCTACCCTGTCGTCACCGGAGAGTGTGACGCCGATATCGTCTTTTTCGCCCTCGGCACCAACGACAACGCCGTCGGCGGCACGACCGGCGCCGTGGACGCCTTTATCGAAAACTACTCGACCTTTATCGAGGCGGTCGGAAATCTCCCCACAACGAAAAAGGTCTACGTCACCAACGCCATCTACCGCTTCAATACGGCGACCAGGGCCAACAACGTCCGCGTCTCCTCGGTCATCCATCCCATGCAGGCAAAAATCGCCGCCGACCTCATCGAAAAGTACGGCGACAAATATGCCTTTGTCGATCTGTACGGACTGACGCGTGACGCCGCAAAGAACGGCACGCTCCTCTCCACCGACGGTCTGCACCCGGGCGTCCCCGGCTACGCCGTGATGGGCCAGGCGCTCTACGGCGCGGCGTTTGACGGGATCCTCGCCCCGACGACAGATTACAAGCGCACGGAGATCTACGTCAGCGTTCCCTCCCCCAACAACAACACGCACCGCCTTGCCGCGGGTACGAAAGAGGATCCCGTATCCGAACTCTATACCGCCTTTGACCTCATTCCCGACGGCGCGGACGCCACCATCCATATCATGGGCACCGTCCCGTACAGCGAAAACCTCGTCCTGCCTTACGGTCCGCATTCGCTGACGATCGTCGGTGAAGGCAGCGGCGCCAAACTGACGCTCGGCGGCAGCGACGACGCAAAGAAATTCGGTCTGACCTTTAAGATGGGATGCGACGTCAAGTTTGACAACATCACGCTGGACTCGGTCAACTCTACCTATTTCTGCGCCAACTGGCACAACGTGGAACTGACAAGCCGTGTACGCCTGACGGGCACCTGGTCCTTCTTTGCCGGCGCCCTCGTCTACAATCAGGCCGATCCTGCGACGACCTCCGCGTTTGACACCGTGGCTTCGGCGTCGAGCGACAACGACTTCACCCTCCGCCTGGAGGGCAAAGGCTCGTTCTACCACTTCATCCTCGGCAACCACCGGATGCAGGAAAATGCGCCGTTTGGCACCTACAGCGGCGAGATGACCGCCCTCATTGGTAAAGACATCCAAATCATCGGTAGCGACGAATACCACATCATGGGCGTTTGCGGCCAGAACTACCTGACCGGCAACATTTATCTCCGCAATCTGACGGCAAAATCCGACCTTGCAGACTATGCGGCGCCCGGTACGCTTGGCGACGTCGTCTACGACGCGGAAAACAACACCGGCAGCATCGTCACAACGCCCGACTTTGACGCCGACGGCGACGGCGAAGTCACGCTGCTTGACGTTTTGTCCGTCCTGCGCACGACGCTGGACGGCGGCTACGCCTTCCACGGCGATGCAAATGCGGACGGCAAGATCACGCTTGCCGACGTTCTCCATCTGATGAAAATCGTTGCAGAATAAAAACCGACGAAAATACCGTCGGGCAAATGCCCGACGGTATTTTTTTATTTTCTTTATTCAACTTCTCCGAAACTGAACAGGACGTTTTTTTCGTCCAGCGTGAGGATCCCGTAGGAATACGCCCCGTCGCGGGCGGCGCCGATGCTGCCGGGGTTGAAAAGGTAAAGCCCGTATTCCGAAACGTATTCCTCGTGGCGGCGATGCGTATGCCCGAAGAGCGCGATATCCGCGCCTCTCGCCCTTGCCGCCGCGATCAGTCCGCCCACGCCGCCTTTGACCCCGTACGCGTCGCCGTGCGTGAGAAAGATCCGATGCCCGCAAATCTCAAGGACGCTCTCCCGCGTATCCGCACCGTCGATCGAAAAATCGCAGTTGCCGCACACGGCAAAATAAGCGCGATCAGGGAATTTTTCACACAGGCGGACAAACGCCGACACCCCGTCGCCGAGGAAAAAGACAGTCTTGCACGACGGATGCGCGGCAACGACCTCCTCGGCACGCCGCCGCCCCGCGTGAATATCCGAGAGCACCAAAATACTTTCCATAAAATCCTCCGAAAGGCGGCACAGCCCCGCACGCCGCCGCATATACTGCAATCGAAAGCGTATTTTAAGGAGGACTTTGCCGTGAAAATCGATCAAAATACCTTGCGCGCGCTTGCCGCCATGGACGACGTGACGTTGACGCAAACGATAAAAACCCTCGCCGCCGCCGGCGGTTTTGCCCTTGACCCCGCCGCGCTGACGCACGAAAACCTGGAACTTTTGCGCACCTCGCTTTGCGGCGCGACCGACGCCGACCTTGCACGCGCCAAAGAGATCCTCGGCGGCAAAGGAGTTTGAGAAATGGACAACGGTCAGATGCCAAAGGTGCCGGAAGGCGCGCTCGGCACGCTCCTCGGAAATCCGCAGATCGCCGAAAAACTGCCGCGCATCATGGAGGCGCTGGGTCCCGTCCTTGCGGAAATGAAAGCCGAAAACGCCGCCGGTGAAAATGCGCCGTCTACGGCGTCCGTCGCCCCGGAAACGGCGATCGGAGAGACGGCGGAGACACAAGAGGACGCCCAGGACGTCGCAAAAGCGGTGGAAACCGCCGTGGCGCGCCCGCTCGGGCGCGGGGAAGCGAGCGGGCAGCAGCGCCGTGCGCTGCTCTCCGCGCTCTCGCCCTATCTCTCACAAGAACGGCGCGCCGCACTGGACACCATCCTCAAAATGTCTTCCCTCCTCGATCTCATCTCGGAGGTGCTTTGATATGTACATCAGCGTACCGAAAAACTACAGCGGCAACGCCTTTACCGCGCAAAACGGGCGGCAGGTGCCCGATCCCCGCTTTGCCGATCCGCTTGTGTCACCGGTTTCCGTCCCGCCGACAGAGCCGCCCGTGCGCGAGGTGCATCACACCCTGCCCGCATCGGCGGAAGAAAGCGATACGACCTCACCCGCACCGCCGCCGCAAGCCGCGCCGCGTGAGGATCAAAAACGGGAGAAAAAACCGCTGAACGCCTTTCTCGACGCCGTCCGTAAACGGCAGGAAAACGGCATCAGCGGTGACGATTTGCTCCTGATGGGGCTGATCTCACTCCTTGCGGGGAAAGAGGAAAACCGCGATATCGTGGGCATCCTCACCCTCCTGCTCTTGATGTGAGTTACGCCTGCAGTTTCATATCGCCCTTTTTCACCCAGCCGAGCTTGCGGAAGACAAAATCAAAGGCAAGCGTGAGAAACGCGGGCAGGATAAAGTGCATCAGCAGTACGGTCAAAACGCTCTGTGTGGAAAAGCCCATGGCGTCAAACGCGCCGAACTGTCCGACAAGTCCGGACGTCCCCATGCCCGCGCCCGTCTTTGTATTGGTCATTCCGAGGACGGCGGTGGACACCGGACCGAGGACGGCGGAGGCAAGCGTTGGCGCCAGCCAGATCTGCGGGCGCTTTAAGATGTTGGGGAATTGCAGCATCGAGGTGCCGATCCCCTGGGAAAGCGCGCCGCCGATCCCGTTTTCACGGAAACTTGCGACGGCAAAACCGACCATTTGACAGCAGCAGCCGACACACGCCGCGCCCGCCGCGATCCCGCTGATGCCGATGGAGATACAAATGGCGGCGGAGGAGATCGGTGCGGTGAGCGCCATACCGACCAGCACCGAAATGACGATGCCCATCGGGATCGGCGCATAGGCGGTCGCCGTATTGATATAGTCGCCGAGAAAGGTCATAAACTTCTGAATATACGGTCCGACAAGCAGACCGACCGTGCCGCCCGAGAGGATGGTCAGGGCGGGCGTGAGCAGGATATCGAGTTTGGTTTTGCCGCTGATCAGCGTCCCGATCTCACAGCCGACGACGGCGGCAAGATAAGCGCCGACAGGACCGCCGACCGCGTAGCCGATGGCGCCGGTGACCGCGCCGGTATACAGGACAAGCCCCCCGGCGCCGAGCGAAAAGGACACCGCAACGCCGATGGCGGCGCCGATGACCGGAGAGGACGCCGAGATCTGCTCGGTAAACAATCTCAGAAACGAAAGATGCGGGATGGCGGCAAGCTGATTGAAGATCGTGCCGATGATCAGCGAGGCAAACAGCCCCTGCGCCATCGCGCCCATGGCGCGAATAAAGTAGCGCTCAAAAAACTTTTTCACAAGTAACCCCTTCTGTCGTTTGAATTTGATACTCATTATACTCAATCGCGGCGGAAAAATCAAGGGCTTTGCAAAGAATTCAAAAAAGCTTTTCCTCTATGCGGGAAAATTGACTTTTTCTCTGTGCTGTGCTATACTGAAATCCGATACTTTTTACACAAGGGGGATTCTTTCGTGGACGCCGCTTTGCAAAAACAAGCCAAAAAAACTTTTTCCGCCGTCGGCTTTGCCCTGACGCTGTTTTTCGCCGTTTCCCTCGGCGTGCAGGTACTCCTCGACGTGCTCTACGGCATTCTTGCGCCGTCACTGCCGCCCCTCCCCGCGCCCGCCGTGACCGACGTTTTGATCCTTCTTTCTTCCGTCTCGATGTACCTCTTTGCCTTTCCCGCGATGCTGTTGTTTCTGCGCAAAGTCGAGCGGCACGCGCCGCGGCGGACGAGCGTGCGCGCCGGCGAGATCTTTACCCTCCTGCTTATCTCTGTATTCTTCCTCTATTTCGGCAACAACGTCGGACTGTTTCTCGGTTCTCTGTTTGAAAACACCGGGCTTGCGCTGAAAAATACCACGATCGACGCGGTGGCGCAGAGCAACTCCTTTTTGACTCTTCTCCTCACCGTCGTCATCGCCCCGATCATAGAGGAATGGATCTTTCGCAAGACGATCATCGACTGCGTCGGCGCCTACGGCGAAAAACTTGCGATTTTATTTTCGGCGCTCCTGTTTGGCTTTTTCCACGCCAATCTCTACCAGTTTTTCTACGCCGTCCTCATCGGACTTGTCCTCGGCTACGCCTACGTGCGCACGGGCAAGTTGTGGGTCACCGCCCTGCTCCACGCCGCCGTCAATTTCATCGGTATGCTCCCCCTGCTCCTGAATAAATTCATCCCGATTTTCGAGTTTGCGGAAGAGCTTGCCTCGTTCGGCGCGGGGGACGACCCCCTGGAACTCTTTGAGTATCTGCTCCCGCGGTTGCCGACCTTTGCGGTGATGTACCAGTTTTCGGTCGCTGAAAGCGCCCTCGTCCTTTTCGGCGCCGTCCTGTTTTTCATCTACGTCCGCCGCCTTTGGTTTGCGCGCACACAGACCCAACTTGCGCGGGACAGCGAGGGCGTCACCGCCTTTGCCGCCCCCGGCGTTTTGCTGTTTGTCCTCGCCTCGCTTGCGCTGACCGTTTATCAAAGCGCCATCTAAAAAATCTCTTGCATTCACAGAAAAAAGCGTGTATAATATTACCGTCTGATCATTTAAGTCACATTCGGAGGAATAACAAATGAACGTACTCGTTGTCAACGCGGGTTCAAGTTCGCTGAAGTATCAGCTTTTTGACACCGCAAAAAACGTCGTCAGAGCCAAGGGGCTTTGTGAGCGCATCGGCATCGGCGGCAAAATCAAACACCAAAACCTCGAAACCGGCAAGGTGTATGAAGCCGAGATCGAAATGCAAAACCACACGGTTGCCACCAAGATCGTCATCGACGTCCTCACCGGCGCCGAATACGGCTCGGTGAAAAGCATGGACGAGATCGAGGCGGTCGGCCACCGCATCGTGCACGGCGGCGCCTACTTCTCAAAGTCGGTGCTCCTCTCCAAAGAAGTGCTCGCCAACCTCGAAAAGTGCCGTGACCTCGCACCCCTGCACACCGGCGCACACATCATGGGCATTGAGGGCTGCCTTGCCGCCATGCCGGACACCCCGCAAGTTCTCGTCTTTGACACCGCCTTCCACACCGCGACCATGCCCGAAAAGGCGTACGTCTACCCCGTGGAATACGATATGCTCACCAAATACGACGTCCGCCGCTACGGCGCGCACGGCACCTCGCACCGCTACGTTTCGGGCGAGTGCATCAAGATGCTCGGCGGCAAGGCCGAGGGCACCAAGATCATCACCTGCCACCTCGGCAACGGCTCGTCCATCTCGGCGGTCAAAGACGGCAAGATCATGGACACCTCGATGGGCTTTACCCCGCTTGCCGGGATCGAAATGGGTACGCGCTGCGGTGATATCGACCCCGCCATCGTCCCCTATATCATGAACAAAACCGGAATGAGCCCCGATGAGATCAACGATTATATGAATAAAAAGTGCGGTCTGCTCGGCGTATCGGGCGTTTCGTCCGACTGCCGCGACGTCTGCGCCGCCGCCGCAGAGGGCAATCACCGCGCACAGCTGGCGCTGGACATTTTGGTTTACGGCATCCAAAAGTTCATCGGCGCGTACACCGTGACCCTCGGCGGTCTGGACGCCATCGTCTTTACCGCGGGCATCGGTGAAAACGACTTCTCCATCCGCTCCAAAGTCTGCAAAGACCTGAAATTTATGGGCGTGGAACTCGACGAGGAGAAAAACGCAAATCTCCCCCGTCCGCTCACCGCAACCGAGATCTCGCTCCCCTCGTCGAAGGTCAAAGTCTTTATGATCCCGACCAACGAGGAACTCGTCATCGCAAAGGATACCGAAGAGATCGTAAAATCGCTTTGACTGTCAAGGCTGTAAGGAAACGCCGTTTCTTTACAGCCTTTTTCTCCGTCCCGTCTTGACAAAGGCAAAAGATTATTTTATAATTTCTAGGAAGATGCGCGGATTCCCACTCGGTTTTGGCAGGCATATGCCCCGCTTTCTTAACACCTCATCCGTCAAATGCTCCGCATTTGCCACCTTCCCCCGGGGGGGAAGGCTTATTTGCGCTCTCGTAAAGCCTTCCCCTTGAGGGGAAGGTGGATGCGAACATCGTGAGCAGACGGATGAGGTGGAAACCCACAGAGTTATTGTCGCCGGGCGCTGGTTCGGACGGATTGGGATGCGTGCCATTTTCATACAGAGATTTGCCGATTTCAGAAAGGAGAATTTCTATGCAATACTGTAACCAATGCGGCTGCCAGATGGACGACGCGGCAACCGTCTGCCCCAACTGCGGCGGCACCGTACACTCGAGAGCCGCAAATCCGACCCCGCATTTTGACAGCACAAGCCAAACGGACGGCAACGGCTACGCTTCGGCAGCGATCACCCTCGGCGTCATCGGCTGTATTTTCGCATGGTTCTCTGTCCGCATCGGACTCGCCGTCGGCGGCGTCGGTCTATTTATGGCGCTGATCTCGGCGTACAAGCGCGCAAAGTACAAGTGGCCCGCGATCCTCGTATCGCTTGCGGCGCTTGTCTGTGCCGCCGTCAACTCGCTCATCGGCGGCGCATTTTGATCAAAACAAAAAAGAACTGCAAATGCAGTTCTTTTTTCTTTGTCAAAAGCCAAAGCGGTATTTGCGGCAAAGTTTTTGCATTGTCGGTTTCAGTCCCTCTCCCGTGAGAATCTGAATACTGTTCATCTGCGGACTGCTGTTGGCCTCCACCAGTATCCAGCCGCTATCGGTGTGCGCTAGATCCCAACCGATGAAATCCGCGCCCTCGATACCGTCCGCCAGCGTACAGATAAACGCTTTCAGTTTATCAAACTCGGGGATTTCGAAACCGATGAGCGGCACGCCGGTCGTCGGATGTACCGAGATTTCGGCATGCGTATGGTCTGCCGCCGCGGTGACCACGCCGCGCTCGACATCCACCGCGCAGAACACGCCGCCCGCGCTGCCGTTGTCCACAAACGAGCCGCCTTGCCCGATGCGGAGCATCATAAATATGATTTTCAGTTCATTTTTTAACTTTAAGGTCACCGCACGGATGGTATTGACCGAGGTGGGATGCAGCCGCCGCATATCTTCCGATTGTACGATAGGCTCCTCAATCACAAACCCGTCCGGATATTGGAGCCGCAGGATCATAAAAAGTTCTTCCGGGCATCCGGCGTCCTCCAGTGACTTCAGACAAACGCCGGTGCCGCAGCTGAGCCCCAGAGGTTTTGTGACAAAACGCGGATGCGCCGCGGTAAACTGTGCAAAGGCGTCAAAGTCCTCGTCCGTCTTCAAAAGGATCATTTCACGGTGATAATACGGGCGAAAATGCTGATAGCATTGGTATTTGCTCCGCAAAATTGCACGCCCCTGTGCGGTGTTGAAAATACTCGTATACAGTCTGTGAAACCCTTCCGAAACGTAGCGGTCACGCTCGCGTTCGGACTTGGTCGCCAGATGAAACAAAACGTAATTGTCGGGGTAAAACATAGATTTGCGATAGCACTTTCGCATATCGGGGAGCATCTCTTCGATTTGCGCGTCTGTAAACCGCCCGGGAAAGTTTTTGGAAAGAGATTTTTTGGCTTTCTCATCAAAGTCCTCCGGGAGACGCTTTTTATCCAAATACCGTGCAAAGGATTTTCTGTTCCAGCGAACCGCCCATAAATCGCCTAAGATTGACATCGTACCGCTCCCTCCGTCATAAAATCTCCCTCATTATAACGCATATCGGGGGAAATTGCAAGTTTCCCCCGATATTTTGCACGGGTTTTGCAAAAAAACAGGCTGTCAACAGATGAATACGGTCGATGGGACACACAAAACCGGCTCCGCTGTGCAAGCGAAGCCGGTTTGTTGCTAAGATTTGATTTGCACTGTAACAGGATGCGGGGGCTGTTTGTCCTTTAGGCAACGGTTAGGTTGCTCCAAAGGTAACCCGAGACTGTTAAAAACTGAAATCGCTGCCGGATTTATCAGCGTCTGCCGCCGCCTCCGCCGCCGCAAAAATATCCGCCCGTAAAAATTTTATTTGTATTGAAATCGGGCGGCGATTGTGCTATATTGTTTATAATAAATATAAAGGAGACGACCATGGTCGAAATCAAAAACCTGGACGGCGCGTTTTACGTTTTTGCAAACGGCACGCCCTATGCAAAGATCCTCGCGGCAGACGGCGCCGCAGACAGTTTTGAACAAATCGAAGACGGCGCGTGGAAGTGGCATCGCAAAACCGCGGCGCCCACCGACCGTATGAAAATGGAAATGGTCTTGCTCGGCGAGGCGACCTTTACCCTCGTGCCCGGCATCAGTTACAACGGCAACGGCTGGGGGAGCCTTGCCGAATACGTCGGCGACAACTTTGAGGGCACCCCGTGGACCTGGGCGTCCCACCGCGCCACCATCCCCTCCTGCACCTACAGCGAAAACGACCGCATCTCGGTCGTTTTGATGGCGGCAAACGAAAACGACTCGTCCGCCTGCTCGCTCTACAAAACCGAGGACGGCGAGCGGCACGTCCTGCTCTTTCCCGAAGAGGAGGGACCGAAGACCCTGCAGCGCCACTTTTGGGGCGAGCCCTTTTACGGCAAGATGGAACCGCGCTCGGACTTTGACGCGGTCATCCTCGCCTATGCGTCGGACGGCACCCGCCACCGCTACAAGAACCTGCTCGACTTTGCCTTCCGTTATTTCGGGCACGGCATCGCGGCGCCCCGCACCGCAAAACAACTCTACGATCTCTCCATCGCCTACTCCCGCTATCTCTTTGAGCGCGAGCAAAACGGCTTTGCCTCGTTTACGATGGGCGCACAATGGCACCTCGGCACGACCTCCTATAAAAAGACCGAACACCGCTATGAACTGAGTTGGGTCGGGCAGAGCGCGTCGATGGCAAACGCCTTTATCTATGACTATATCAAGACCGGCGACAAGGAAAACCTCGATATGGCGCTGGAAGCCCTGGACAGTTGGCTGAAAGAGGGCAAACATCCCTGCGGACTGCTCGACGCCCGCATCGACTTTGACGACTGGCGCTATCTGGAATTTCCCGCCGACTACAAGCCCGACCGCTGGAAACTCGGCGAGTGCGCGTATGAGTCGCACATCGGTTTTGTCGGCAAAAAATTCCGCCGCGCCCCCGACGGGAAGATCTTACTGCAAAACGACGCCTGCAACAACGGCGGCGGCGCCGACTGCTATTTTGAGGCGTACGACCTCTTAAAGTCGATCGGCATCGAAAAGCCGGAATACCTCGAAGCCGCCTACGGCGTCTGCGACTTTGCCCTCAAAAAACAGGACGAGGAAGGCGCGTTTGCCAAAAGTTTTGACGACGACGGCAATATCCTCGCCAAAAAAGGCACCATCGGCTGCTTTTTCATCCTCCCGATCCTCACCGCCTACAAAAAGAGCGGCGACAAAAAGTATCTTGACAGCGCGTTGCGCGCATTTGACTTTTATTACGGTGCGCTGGAACGTGACGGCTTTACCACCGCCGGGGCGCTGGACACCTATTCCATCGACAAAGAGTCCTCCTCGCCCCTCCTTCGCGACGCGCTGGCGCTCTACGACATCACGGGCGACAAAAAATACGTCGCCGCCGCCGAAAAGATCGCGTGGTATCTCTGCACCTGGATGATGCACTTCACGGTAAAGTATCCCGCCGACAGTCTGATCGGTAAAATGGGCTACGACACCTTTGGCTCGACCAGCGTTTCCACGCCGCACCAGGCGCTGGATCAATACGCCCTGCGCGACGTCCTCTCTTTCCTCCGCCTGTATGAACTGACCGGCTATATCCAATGGAAAGAGCGCGCGATCGCCTTTTGGTGCAACGCCTGCCAGTGCATCTCGGACGGCACGATGTACATAAACGGCCGTCTGCGTCCCGCCGGCGCACAGGATGAAGCCATTTTCCACACCCGCTGGGGCCGCCACGGCGTACCGCCGTTCTCCCCGTCGCAATGGCTCCCCGCGTGGCCGTGCGCCTTCCGCCTCGAAAACTTCCGCTGGCACCCCGACTGGAGCATCTTTGATGTGGGACTGGACGAGATCACGGGAAAAATCAACAGATAAGAAAAAAGTCCTTGCGATACATGCAAGGACTTTTTTTGCTGTTTTTCGATGCAAGCCGTCCGGGGATAGGAAAAAAGATGCAGAAGCGTCGAATTTGCTCCGAAGACATATTCAAATATGTCGAGAGGGCAAATTCGGCGGTAGAAAAAAGCGAATATAAAATTTCAGAAATCCGCAGGATTTCTTTCCTTAAAGACATAGAGCAAACAAAAACGCGGATTGCAGTTTCTGTTTGCTCTGTTTGTTTTACCTCTTTTTCGCTTTTTTCGGTCTGGGCTTTTTTACATCCCCATTACTCTTCCCAGTTGTGGTAAACTTCGCTGACGTCGTCGTTGTCTTCCAGATTATCGAGAAGGAGCTGCATATGTTTGATATCGTCCTCGTTTTCCAGCGTGACGTAGGTGGACGGGATCTTATCCTTGTCCGCCGACACGATGACGTACCCCGCGGCTTCCAGCTCGTCTTTGACCGCGTAAACGTCAGACGGCTCGGTGTAGATCGTGTAGCACTCGTCGTCTGCGACAAAGTCGGCGGCGCCGGCTTCCAGCGCCTTTTCCATCAGCGCGTCCTCGTCCACTTTGCCGTCTTTTTCAATGATGATGACGCCCTTGTCCTCAAAAAGGTAACTTACACAGCCGTTTTGACCGAGGTTGCCGCCGAACTTATCAAAATAGTGGCGGACTTCCGAGGCGGTGCGGTTGCGGTTGTCGGTGGTCGCCTCCACGATGACGGCAACGCCGCACGGTCCGTAGCCCTCGTAGACGATCTCGTCGTAGACGATATTGTTATCGCCCGAGAATTTTTTGATCACGCGCTCGATATTATCGTTGGGCACGTTGTTTGCTTTTGCCTTGGAAATCAAATCGCGCAGTTTGGAGTTGGACACCGGATCCGCCCCGCCCTCACGAATGGCGATCGCCATTTCCTTGCCGATCTTGGTAAAGACTTTCGCCTTTTGCGCGTCGGTCTTTTCCTTTTTGTGCATTATATTTTTCCATTTGCTATGTCCGGACATACTGATTCTCCTTGCAAATTAAATTTTTTCAGGGGTCTTGATACAAATGAGGTGCAGTGCGTTGCCCAGCACCTGCGACGCCGCGCGGACAAGCGCCACGCGCGTTGCGCGGACGTCCTTATCCTCGGCGCCGAGGATCGGGCAGGCGTGATAAAAGCGGTTGAACGCCGCGCACAGGTCGAGAATATAGCGGGTGATGGTGGACGGCTCGTAGTCGGCGATCGCGGACTTTACGCGCTCGGGGAACTGCGCAATGCAAAGGGCAAGCGCACCCTCCTCGGGGGCGCTGACCGTGACCTTTTCCGCAGGAGTGCCGTCGGCTTTGCCGAGGATACTGCGCGTGCGCGCGTAGGTGTACTGTGCGTACGGTCCGGTATTGCCGTCAAACGAGAGGGCGTCCTCCATCACAAAGTTGATGTCCTTGATGCGGCTGCCCATCAGATAGTGAAAGATGATCGCGCCGACGCCGACGGCGTCCGCCACCTCGTCCTTGTTTTCAAGCGACGGATTTTTCTCCTCGATGATGGCGCGCGATTTTTCGATCGCGGCGGCAAACAGATCTTTGAGCAGGACCACGTTGCCGGTACGGGTGGCAAGCTTTGCGCCGTCGATCGACACCGTGCCGTAGGGGACGTGAACAAGCTGATCATACCAGTCGTAACCCATAAGCTCGACCACCTTGAACCACTGGGCAAAGTGGAGCGACTGTCCCGCCGAGGTCACGTAGATCGCCTTGTCAAAATGATAGGTGTTTTTGCGGTAGACGGCGGCGGCGATGTCACGCGTCGGATAGAGGGTGGAGCCGTCGCGCTTTAAGATCAGGCAGGGCGGCATATTGTACTTTTCAAGATTGACGATGGACGCGCCGTCGTCGATCTCCAGCAGTCCGCGCTTGCGGAGCAGTTCGACCTGCGCGGGCATCTTGTCGGTGTAAAAACTCTCGCCGGCGTAACTGTCAAACTCAATGCCGAGCAATTTGTAGGTCTTTTTGTACTCGCGCAGGGAAATTTCGATAAACCACTTCCACAGCGCAAGGTTTTCGGGATCGCCGCACTCCAACTTGTGAAACTCGGCGCGCGCCTCGTCATCCAGCGCAGGATCCTTTTCCGCCTCGGCGTGGAACCTGACGTACAGCGCGACCAGCGCGTCGATCTCCTCGCGCTCGATCGTTGCTTTGTCCCCCCATTTGCGGTAGGCGACGATCATTTTGCCGAACTGCGTGCCCCAGTCACCGAGATAGTTGATGCCGATGCAGTGATATCCGGCAAACTCGTGCAGTTTTTTGAGCGAATGCCCGATGACCGTGGTGCCGAGATGCCCGATGTGAAACGGCTTTGCAACGTTGGGAGAAGAATAGTCGAGGACAACGGTCTTGCCCGCGCCATCAAGGGACGCGCCGTAGGGTTTGTCGTCCGACGACGTTTTTTCAATGATATAGGAGGCAAGATAGGTCTTGTCGATAAACAAATTGAGGTAGCCGCCTGCCACGACCGTCCTTTCCACCGCGGGGCAGGTAAAGCGCTCCACAAGTTCCGCGGCAATGGCGGGCGGCGCTTTGTGCAGTGCGCGGCTGAGACGGAAGCAGGGGAAAGCCAGGTCGCCAAGCTCGGGACTCGGCGGATATTCCAGCGCGGAAAAGGCGTCTTCTGCGCTGATCGCATCGTTTGTCGCCGCTGATAGCGCGGCGGCAATTTGCTTTTTGATCTCAATCATGCATGGCATTCCTTTCAATGACGAAAATACAACATCTTATTATATAACAGTTTTGATTTCTTTGCAAGTCTTTTTGATGCGCGACGGCAAAAAAGATAAAAAACCGCAGCCGACCGGCTGCGGTTTTTTCGTCCTTTCTTCTCTCAAAACGCCCACTCGCCGTCTTTGAAGATCTGCACGGTCCTGCCGTCCGCGCAGGCGGCGACGATGGAGAGATCGGCGGCGCCGATCATAAAGTCCTCGTGGATCATTGAGTCGTTGACCCCGCGCGCCTTGCATTCCTCCACCGTGAGGTTTTCAAAGCCGCGCAGGGTGTTGTTAAATCCGCGCCCGAGCGCCAGATGGCAGACGGCGTTTTCATCAAACAGCGTATTGTAAAACATATAGCCGAGTTTGTTGATGGGCGAGGAAAACGGGACAAGCGCCACTTCACCGAGGTATGCCGCGCCCTCGTCCATCGAAATGATGGTGCGGAGGAGTTCCTCGTTTTTCTCGGCTTTGACCTCCACCGCTTTTCCGTTTTCAAAGCGAATGGAGAAGTTTTCGATGAGTTGTCCGTTATAGGACAGCGGTTTTGTCGAGTAGACGATTCCATCAGCCTGCCCGCGCATCGGGCTGACAAACACTTCCTCCGTCGGGATATTGGCGTCGAAGAATTTACCGTCCACGGTATAGTCGCCGCCGCCGCAGAACATCCCGTCGGGGTTCATCCCCACCGTAAAATCGGTGCCGTTTTTGCTCTCATAATGCAGTGTGCGAATGCCGAGCCCATTGAGATACGAACAGCGTGCGGCAAGATCGCGGTTGTGCGCGTCCCAATCCGCCATCGGGTTTTCGCCGTCGGCGCGGGCGGTATAAAGGATCGCCTCCCACAATTTTTCCACCGCGGCGGCGGGCGAAAGATCCGGGAACATCTTTTTTGCCCACTTTTTGCCCGGCACGGCGGCGATGCACCACTTGTATTTGTCCTCCAGCTTGTCGCGCAGGGGCTTGATCACTTTGAATCTGCCCTGCATCCCCTTGGCTTCCTTTTCGTGATCGAGTCCGTTTAGCCCATCGGGATCCTCGGAGAGCAGATAGATGCGGCAGGGGAGCGTTTTGATATAATGCTCAAAGCGCGCGATCTCCCAATCCTCCACGGTTTGCAGAGTTTTCACGCTGCGGTAGCGCACATGCAGTTTTTGCAGGGGCTGATGCGTAAACTCCACCGTCACTTTGCGCGCGCCCGCTTTGTAGCACGCCTCCACAAGGTATTCCACAAACTTCGGCTGGTCGAGTTCCGCCATGATGATGACGTCCTCCCCCTTTTCCAGATGGATCCCCGTGCGGGCGATGAGTTCGGCATATTTTTTAAGCGTTGTCACTTTCATAGCATATCCTCTTTCTTCTTACAAGGCACTCAGATTTTGATTTCCGACTCTATTGTACCACAAAACGAAGAAAAAGACACGCGCCGGCTCAATTTTCTTTGAAATCTTCGGCTTCCTCTGCCGTCGCCCGCACCGCCGCAAGGTCAACCATCCCCTCGGCGGCGAGATACCCGAGGATCGAGCCGACAAGCGCGGTCGTCCCCTCGGTCGTGTTGCCGTTTGCGATCAGGAGAATGCCGCCGACGATGCCGCCGAGCGCCGCGATAAACTTACGGCTCGAAAGTTTCTGTGCAAATGTTTTCATATCCAAAGTCCTTTCTTTTTTCAAGCCTTCCCCTCCCGAGGGGAAGGTGGCAAATGCGTAAGCATTTGACGGATGAGGTGTCCTGAGTTGGAGCGAGGACGCTCCAACTCGGCGAGTTTTGCTCCGCAAAACATCGCGGTTGAGAGTTGCTGGCGCAACTCTGTCGCCTTTTGCTGGCGCAAAACACGCGCTCTCTCAATGGCTTCCCCTTGAGGGGAAGCTGTCGGCGCAGCCGACTGATGAGGTGTCCTCTCTGTCCTCCAATTCATATTGTCTCTCCCGCATTCTCTCTTTCGTGGTCTTGATCCAGCCCATCACGCCGCACTCCCCGCCGAGCGCCGCAAACACACAGGTGCAAAGCGTGTCGGGGATGCCGCCCGTGACGCA
>JAFSUT010000013.1 GCA_017445085.1 Clostridia bacterium
CTCTTCTCCGCCCTCTCTCGACATTTTTTTCGCTTTATTTGCAAAATTCTTGCTTTTTGTAAGTGCTTGTGATAAAATACAAAGGATTTGATCAAAAGGGAGAACCTCCGAAATGAAACATATATTTATTTTGAACCCTATGGCAGGCAGCGGCAAAAAACTGGAAGAGACCCGCAAAAAAATAGAGCAAAGCGGTTTGGACTACACCGTTTATGAAACGAAAGCGCCGAAAGACGCCACGTCTTTTGTCCGCGACTTTTGCGCCGCGCACCCGACGGAAGAGCTTCGGTTTTACGCCTGCGGCGGCGACGGCACCGTAAACGAGGTCGCCGCCGGCACCGTCGGCTTTGAAAACGCCTCCCTCTCCGCTTGCCCTATCGGCAGCGGCAACGACTTTGTCAAATACTACGGCGGCGCGGACAACTTTGCCGACCCCGTGCGGTTGGCGAGCGCCCCCGCGCGACCGGTGGACATTTTGTCGGTGAATGACGACTACGCCGTCAACGTCTTGAACTTCGGGTTTGACGCGTCCGTGGCGGCGACCATGCAAAAGGTCAAGCGGATGCCGCTCCTCGGCGGCAAGCACGCCTACACCACCGGCATCGTCCACTCGCTCTTTCACGCGATGAAAACGCGCGCCAAACTCGTGGGCGACGGCAAACTGCTCTTTGACGGTGAATTTTTGCTTTGCACGGTGTCCAACGGCGCCTACGTCGGCGGTGCGTTCCACTGTGCGCCGCGCGCCGAAAACGACGACGGCTATATGGAATTTTGCCTGATCCGCCCGGTATCCATCCCCCGCTTTCTCTCGATCCTCGACCCGTACAAGCAAGGACTGCATCTGCAAGACCCGCGTTTTTCGGATATTCTGATCTACTGCCGCGTCAAAACGCTGGAAGTCACCTTTGACAAGCCGCAGCCGATTTGCCTGGACGGCGAAAACAGAGTCGTCACCGCCTTTACCGCCACCTGCCTGCCGGGCGCCGTACGCTTTGCCGCGCCCGCAGACGCAAAGCTCCACGCCGAGCCCCAATTTGTCGGGGCAAACGGCTGAACCTTTTATCAAAAGCAACGAAAAAACGCCTTTGCGGGCGTTTTTTCGTTGCTTTATTCTGTTATTTTGCGATTTCTTTGAGCAGACGGATGACATCGCGCAGGTTGACGCCGCCGTCCTTGTCCAGCACCATTTTCAGGAGTTTGAAGCCGTCAAGGAGATCGACGTCGCCGTCAAGATCAATGTCGCTGTACGCAAGCGACGTATTGTAAACCTCCAGCTCCGCAAGCTGCATACGGTAGCGGTTACCGTCGGTCGTTTTGATGCGGATGGACGTCCCCTCAAAGCGGACGTAGCGCGCATCCGCCGCGGCAAAGTCAAACACCAGCATCTCGGTCGTCGGGACGGGGTAGTTTTCAGCGCCGTAAACCGCCGTCCATGTCTCCCCGTCGGTCGATACCAAAATTTTGAAGTCGCGTGGGAAGGCGACGCACTTATTGCCCTTTGCCGCGCCGGCGGGCATGACCTCTACCCGGTCGATTTTATAGGTCGCGCCAAGGTCAACCGTCACGTATTCGGTATGGTTAAACTGCGTGTTCTCATTCGACGTCCAGCCGCAAACCTCGCTTGCGCCCCTGAAATTGTTCAGGTCGCCGTCGGTCAGTTTTGCCGCGCCCCACGCCGCGCTCTCCACCGAGGAAGAAGCGATGACCGTTTTGCCGAGCGCAAGATTGCCTTTGCCGTAAGCAGAAACGGCGGCAAGCGCGGTTTCCAGCGCCGCGGAAGCGTCCGCAAGGTCGTCCTCATGCGCCCCCTTTGCGGCGGCGATCACGCCGGAAAGGGCGGAAGAAATCGCATTTGGCAAAGTCCCGCCGTCGATGCTCTCCCCGCGCTCCACAAGCGTCGCAAGTTTGGCTTTTGCCGTATCTTTGTCGAGGGCGTCAACCGCGTCTTCAAGCGCGCTTTTGGCGGCGCAGACCGCATACGCGGTCGCGTTTTCATCCGCCAGCGCCGCATTTGCCGCCGAAAGTGCCGCGGCAAGCGCGGTTTGCGAAGTCTTTGTATACTCGCCCGCGTCGAGCGCCCCGGCGCCCGCAACCGCTTTGGTGAGGAGCGACTTGTCGACCGCAAAGGCGGCGCCGTCCATCACGAAGGTGTAGTCACCCGAGGGCACGGTGAGATACGCGCCGTTTTGCGTGATGCAGGGATAGGCCGAAACGTCCGCCGCGGCGGGCAGATAAACGCTTGCCGTCGTGCCGACGGGAACGGTCACGTTCCAGACGAGTTTATTATCCTCTGTAAACTTCCAAAAACTCTTGAGCGTGCCGCGCACGGTATCGAGCGAATAGTTGACGTAGCCGACCTCGGGATGGATCTCGGGCTTTAAGACAACCGTCTCAAAACCGTTTGCATAGTCACGCACACCTGCAAGATTCTTATAGAACCAGTCGGTATATGTACCGAGGAAGAAATGGTTGCGTGAACGTGCATTTGACTCGTATGTCTCCCAGCATGTATTTGCGCCGAGATTTATCCAATATCCCCATGAAGGATAGGTGTCCTGCTGAACAAGAGTCATTGCAAGGTCACTGTATCCGTACTTTGAAAGCATGGGAAGAATATACTTTGTGCCTACCGCACCGACGTCAAGGTGATCGTCCTTTGCCTTGATATCATTTACAATACTTGCTGCAACGCTTTCCTTATATTCGTCGGGGCAGAGACCGAACATCAAGGGAACGATATTTGACGCTTGGCGGTACTTTGTGCGTCCCGCGTCGTACTGCTCGTTCCAGTAGCCGGTATCGTAATAGCCTTTTTCCGCGTCGTAGAATTTTGTATTGAACGCGGTATAGATGTTTGCCATTGCCGCACGGTACTCTGCTGCATCCTGCGTTTTGCCGAGTTTGTCCGCAATCTCCGCCATCTGACTGAGTGTGCGGTAAACAAATGCGCTGCCGATAATACCTGCGCCTTCGGGTGCATGGGTAGTAGTTCCCGACAAGTAAGCGCCGGAAGGATTGGGCGATACCCAGTCGGCATAGCTTCCCGTTGTCCATACCCAGCCGTTTGCCTTTATAGTGTTTATATAGTCAAGTGTCTGCAAACGAATAAGGTCGTAATTCTCTTCGATAGCACTGAATACACCGTTTGTACGGTAGTTTTCATAGTAGCCGCTGATAAATATGGACGACCATATCGGTATGCTTGACCCGCCGTTTGAAGCAGAAGGAGCAATTTGATTTACCACGCCTTTGGCGTTTGTGGTGTCGCCCATATCCCTTAAAATTTTCGGGAGGATATTGGAAAGGTCATAGTTGAAATTAAAGGATTCCAGCGCAAAGTTGACGTCGCCGGTCCAACCGTTTTTTTCATACACGGGGGTATCGGTGAGTTTGCTTTGCAGGTTGTTCATCACCGTGCGAAGCATCATTTCCTGCATATAATTGATGCGGCTGTCGCCCGTTTCAAAGGTCGATATATCGGTGATATCGTTCGCTATGAGATAGCATTCGACGTCGTCCGCCGTGAGCGTGCCGGGATAGTTGTCGATTTGAATATACTCATACCCCTTGTAGGAATACTTCGGCTCGTAAACATCCTCGCCGCCACTTGTGATAAACTTGTCGATCTGCAAAGGATAGCCGTACCGCGTGCGCACGACAAAGCCCATTCCGTCGAGTTTTTCGCCGTAGGTGATGGTAAGTTCGGTCCCGCGGGGCGCTTTCAAAGCGATCTTTGCCCAGCCGGTCGTCATGACGGGGTTTTTGATAATATACGTTCCGTCACCTTTGCTACACACTTCGGGTGTAAAGGTTGCAAGACGGCGGATCGGCTCCATGTTTTCAAATATAAGATCGCCTGTCGGCGCCGCCGCGGAGACTGCGTTTTTCCACGCGCTGTCGTCAAAATCCGGCACCGTCCAGCCTTCGACCGCGCGTCTTGCGTCGTAATGCTCGCCCTTATAGACGTTGTTGTAGGTGGTAGGACCGTATTCATACGTCTTCCAACTCTCGTCGGTCGCAATAACTTCGGAGGTGCCGTCGGTATACGTGACGTGCAGTTCGAGCAGAAGTTTCGGATCGTCGCGGAAGGTCGCGGTATTCCAGTTCATATAGGTATAGAAATCGCAGTTGTAGAAATAATTGCCGAGTTCTGCCGCCAGTGCGTTTTTCCCCGTGGTGAGCATTTTTGTCACGTCGTACGCGCGGTAATGCACCGTATCGTCATACTGCGTGTGCGCAGGGCTCAGCACCGTGTCGTCGGGGAGATCGCCGTTGACGTAGAGGTCGTACAGTCCGAGCCCCGAAATATACAGTTTTGCGTCTTTGACTTCTTTGGTGATATCAAAGGTCTTGCGCAGCATCGGCGCACCCGCGCCGACGTTGACCTGCATGGTGGCGGGCATCACGACGTTTGTCTTCCATGGCCCCCCGCCGTAAGCGATCGTCATATCGGGGGTGCTCCACGACGAATCATCATAGCCGGGGCGTTCCCAGCCGGAGGTAGACGTCGCCGTACCCGAGACCTTCCAACTCGTATCGGTCACGGTGGTATCGACGGTGCCGTCGGTGTAGCGAACTTCGATCTTGGCGATAAAGCCCGCGCTGGAAGCGGTGTTTACCACTCTCGCGCCGAAGATATTGTCGCCCCGCTCCACAAAAGGCGTGATATTGACTGCTTTGCCGGTTTTCCACGCGTCCTTTACGTTTTCAACGCGGAGGACGGTCGAACAGTTGACAAAGAGATACCCGTAGTCGTCCATCGTGGTGGAGAGCAAAACCTCATCCACTTCCTTGCTCTCATCCACCGTAAACCACTTGCGGAAATATTCGGTCCCGGCGCCGGTGGTCGCCGCGCCGTCCTTGAACCAGATCCAGTTGGCGCCCGAAAGATCAATGTCGCAGGGCACGCTGTCCCCGTCGGCGGCGCCGATCCATTTGGCGCTCCATTCTGCCGCGTCAAAAAAGCCCGTCCCAAACGAAGAGACGTCGCTCCAGACCGCCTCTCCGCTCTCATCCCAGACCTTGACCGCAAAGTAATATTCCGTGCAGGAGGCGAGGGCGTCGCCGCCGTAGAGAATATCATAGTTCAGATTGCTTTCCACCTTGCCGCTGTCCCACACGTCGCCATCGTGCGCCGCCGCTTTTTCGGCGGTCGTGGCGACGATGATTTGGTACGCGCTCTGTGCGCGCGCATAGCCCGGCATACGGTTTACCCAGCGGAACGTGGGCGTCGTATCAATGCCAAGCGGCTCTGTGAGATTGTTGACTTTCAAATTTGTAACAGACATATCGTTTTCTTCTCCCGTTGCAAAAATTGTCATCGGTACCGCGCCAAAGAGCATCAAGGCGCAGAGCACAAGAGACAAGAGTTTGATTTTCCCGTTTTGCATACGCAGTCCTCCGAAAATAAATCTATATTCCTATTATACACTTATTATACACTCCGTTTTTTACGTGTTCAATGACCGCGTTTGTCTAAAAAACTAACATCTGTCGCAACCGATAAAAACTTTCGTCCGGGTTTTGTGCAACTTATACAATATTCGCCACAACTCTTGAAAACAAAGAAAAAACCGTTTATAATAGTGAAAAACGTCTGCCGGCGGAGGTGAAAAAATGAGAAAGGAAATCCTTGATAAACTGTCGGTCGTCACAGAGGAAGAACGGTCGATCCTCGGCGGCTCGCCCGGCATCGACCGCGAAATTTATATGCAGGGAGAAAGCAACAAGATCAACGCACAAAAACTTCTCGACCGGGGCGAGCTCATCACGATGCGCGCAGGGACGCGTTTCGTGCATTTCCCGCCGCATACGCACGATTATATTGAAATGGTGTATATGTGCCAAGGGGAAAGCACGCACGTCGTAAACGGGCACACCGTCCGTCTTTTGTGCGGCGAAGTGCTCATCTTAAATCAAAACGCCGTCCAGGAGATCCTGCCCCTCTCCGCGGGCGACGTCCTTGTCAACTTTATCATCCTGCCGCAATTTTTTAACAGGGCGCTGGAAATGACCGACGCCGAGGAAACGCCGCTCCGCCGCTTTATCCTCGACTGTATCTTCGGCAAAGAAAATCCAAACGCGTATCTCCACCTGAAAGTTTCAAATATTTTGGAAATTCAAAATTTGTTTGAAAACCTCGTTTTCTCCTTTGTCGAAAAGAAAAGCGGCAAACAAAAGATCAACGAGTATCTCCTCGGCATCCTGCTCCTTGAGTTTATAAGCAACGCAAAAACGCTGGATTTTGAAACCGCGGAAAAGAGCGCCGTCCTTGAGGCGCTGCACTATATCGAAACCAACTACAACGGCGGGTCGCTTGCCGAATTTGCAAAGCAGTCGCATTACGATTTTCACTGGATCTCCCGCGAGCTCAAGCGAAAAACGGGAAAAACGTTTACCGAACTGTTGCGGGAAAAGCGGCTTTTGCAGGCGGCGTTTTTGCTCCGCACCACAAAAATGCGCGTATCCGATATTGCCGCCGCCGTCGGTTACAGCAACCGCAGTTTTTTTTACAAGACGTTTGATCAGCATTTTCAGCACCTGCCGAAAGCCTACCGCGACAAACAAAATAAGCGCAAAACGGGACAGTGAAATTTTTTCACAGTCCCGTTTTTTCTTGTATACCGAAAACCACCCGCTAAGCGGGTGGTTCAAAAGCGGCTTTTGCCGTTGAGAAAAAAAGAACACCTGTGATATAATGCCAACGGGTCTAGCCAACCGCAAGCAAGAATCACAGGAGGTCAAAATGAAGATTGAC
>JAFSUT010000014.1 GCA_017445085.1 Clostridia bacterium
CCTTTTGTCCGAATTTCTGCTGTGATTTTCTGTTTAGGAGGATATATAACTATGAAAAGAACGATCTGCATCTGCCTTGCGCTCCTCTTGCTCTGTTCCGCCGCGCTCCCTGCCGCCGCGCTCACCCGCCGCGGCGACCGCAACGGCGACGGCAAGCTGACCCTTGCCGACGCCCTATCCACCCTGTCGGACATTTTGAGCGCCAGGACGGCGGTAAACGCCGATATGAACGGTGACGGCGCCGTTTCGCTTTCGGATATTCTCCTCGCCATCCGCTATGTGGCAAGCGGGAACGCCTTTACGCAAAACACCCGCCTGTTTGCCCCGACAAAATCGGGCATCTACAACTATTGCCCCTCCGTGATGCAAACCGAGGACGGCAAACGCTATGTCTACTACTGCACCAACAAAAACAGTTACAATGTCACCGACTATATCGGCTGCCGCGAGGGGATAAAGCAACCCGACGGCAGTTATATCTACGGAGAAGAGACGCTTGTCCTCTCCCCGACCGCAAATACGTGGGACGCCCGCCACACCTGTGATCCGTCGGTCATCGCCGGTGCATTTCACTTCGGCGGCGAAACCTACACCTATCTGATGGCGTATCTCGGCTGTACCTCCTCGGACAACCAGGACAATGAAATCGGCTTTGCCGTTGCCAAATCCCCGACCGGTCCGTTTGTCAAGATCGCCGACACGCCGACCATCGCCTACACCCACACGGGGGACGCGTGGCAATGGGGCGTCGGTCAGGCAAGTCTGGTCAGCGCCGACAAGGCGGGGCAGGTCTATGTCTTCTACACCGAGGGTACCGCAACGCGGACGCACGAATTTGCGGATCTGTGGGACTTCTCCGACGCTTCCGCCCCGATCCGCCTTTCGCACACCGACCTCAAAACCACGGGGCTCAAAAACCTGAACGGGAACGGCGAATACATTGCCAACGCCGATTTTGCCTACGATCCCACGAGCAACAGTTTCTATATGGCGACCGACGCGCACCCCTATCCGTCCGACACCCCCGACTATATCGCGGGTTCTTTCCGCGTTGCCTACTTTGACGGCACAGACCTCACCGCGCCGAAGTGGAAAGAACTTGAAGTGATCGGCGCCGCCGAAACAAACCGTGCGCGCAACCACAACGTCGGGCTTGTCCGCGATCTCTACGGGCATCTGCCCCTCGGCAACGCACTGACCGTCATTTATACCGGCAACACAGACGGTGCAAACGCCCTTTGGGATTACCGGCTGTATGAATACACGATCTGCAAATAAATCAACCGCCTGCACAAAAGGGGGCTGTAAAAACAGAGTTTTTACAGCCCCCTTTTTCATTGGTGATAGGGATGAAACTGTTATTCGTCCAACAGGCGGAGAACCTGTGGAAACGGCGAGAGCGTGCGGCGCAAGATACCGTGCATCTGTGCGATGGCAACGCCGTAGTTGGTCACGGCGACGCCCTGCGCCACAGCCCTTTCGATGCGGCTTTGCATCTGCCGCTCGTTTAACATACAGCCGCCGCAATGGATCACCAGCGCATAAGGGCGCAGATCCTCGGGGAACTCGCCGCCCGACGTCAGGGAGATCTCCAGGTCTTTCCCCGTATACGCCGCCAGCCATTTCGGCAGTTTGACCGAGCCGATGTCGTTACACTGCCGATGGTGCGTGCAGCCCTCCGAGATCAAAACGCGGTCGCCGTCCCGCAGGCGGTCAAGTTTTGCGGCGCCTTTGACCAACGTTTTCAGATCCCCTTTGTATCTGGCAAACAAGATCGAAAACGAGGTCAGCGGAATTTCCGGCGGCAAAAGTTTTGCCACCTCGGCAAACGCCTGCGAGTCGGTGATCACGAGCGCGGGCGGCGCGGTCAGCGCCGAAATCGCCCCGCCAAGTTCCGCCGGGCGGCAAACGAGCGTCAAAACGCCGCTCTCCAAAAGATCGCGGATCGTCTGCTGCTGCGGCAGGATCAATCTGCCTTTGGGCGCGGCTTCATCGATCGGCGTCACCAGGATCACCGTGTCCCCGCCGCGCACAAGGTCGGCGGCGATCGGTTTTTTCTCCTTTACCGTGCGCTGTTTGCCGAGCAGGTCTTTGAGTTCTTTGATATGATACCCCGTGCGCGCACTCACGTAGATCTCGTTTTCACCGACGGCTTTTTCCACCGGCATAAGGTCGCATTTGTTGCAGGCGACGATATAGGGGATCTTTTTTTCCTCCAGGGTCCGGATCAGCGACTGATCCGCCGCCGTGCGCCCGCGGGTGGCGTCCACGACCAGGACGGCAAGGTCGGTTTCATCAAGGATCCGCTTTGTCTTCTCAACGCGCGCTGCGCCGAGTTCTCCCTCGTCGTCGATGCCCGGGGTGTCGATGATGAGGACGGGACCCAGCGGCAGAAGTTCCATCGCTTTTTTGACCGGGTCGGTCGTCGTCCCCAAAACGTCCGAAACCACCGAGAGATCCTGTCCGGTCACGGCGTTGACAAGGCTGGATTTTCCGGCGTTGCGTACGCCGAAAAAGGCGATATGCAGGCGCTCTGCGCTGACGGTGTCTTGCAGTCCCATAGCCCTCTCCTTTGGTTTGAATTAAAATCTGAAATCGCGGCGATTGCTGTTTTTGATATCCTCGATATTCTGCCGCGCGATCTCCTTGACTTTGGGGTTCGGGATCTTTTCAAGTTCGCGCGCAATGAGCGCATACCCGATCGCACGGGTCTCCTCGCTTGCGTAGTCGCAGAGATACTCGGTCAGCGTCATCAGGGCGTTGGGATGGCAGCAGTTGAGGATCTGCCCGCTCTTGCACAGGCTCATAAACCGGTCGCCCGTGCGCCCCTCGCGGTAGCAGGCGGTGCAGAAGGACGGGATGTGCCCGTTTTCCATCAGCCAGCGGACGACCTCGTCCAGACTGCGCTGGTCGGACACGTCAAATTGCTCGGTATCGTGCGGGCGCTCTTTTTCCGCATAGCCGCCGACCGACGTGCGGGAGCCGCCGCTGACCTGCGAGATGCCCAGGCGGAGCAGTTTGCTCCGCACCGCCTCCGACTCGCGCGTGGAGATGATCATGCCGGTATACGGCACCGCAAGGCGGATGCACGCCGTGATTTTAGCAAAGATCTCGTCCGAGACCGAATTGTCAAACGCGGTGGGGTCGATGTCGTCGGCGTGCTTGATGCGCGGCACGCTGATGGTGTGCGGTCCGACGCCGTGTACGGCTTCCAGATGCTCGGCGTGCATGAGGAGCCCTGCAAACTCGTATTTGTAAAGTTCCAGCCCGAAGAGAACGCCGAGACCCACGTCGTCGATACCGCCCTCCATGGCTCTGTCCATCGCCTCGGTGTGGTAGGCGTAGTCGTGCTTCGGTCCCGTGGGATGCAGGGCAAGGTAACTTTCCTTGTGATAGGTTTCCTGGAAGAGGATGTAGGTGCCGATGCCCGCCTCTTTGAGTTTGCGGTAGTTTTCGACGGTGGTGGCGGCGATGTTGACGTTGACGCGGCGGATCGCACCGTTTTTGTGCTGCACGCCGTAGATGGTCTTGATGCATTCCAAAA
>JAFSUT010000001.1 GCA_017445085.1 Clostridia bacterium
ATCAAGAACAAAAAAGAAATCGTCGCCGTCTGCAAGGAAAGTTTATGCACCGTTTGCGATACGAAAACGCTCGAAACCGAGATGGATGCGCTACAGGATGAATGTGCCGTTGTCGCAGAACTGGTACGAAAGTGCATAGACGAAAACGCCCACGGCACCGTCAAACCTGCTGAATATGAAAGAAAGTACCGGAGTCTTGCCGAGCGGTACGAAAGCGCCAAGGCAAAGCTTTTTGAACTTGAAAACGAACTTTCGGTGAAAAGATCCAAGCAGCATAGCATCGAGGTCTTCTTAAGGGAATTTTCAAAGCGGGACGGATTCCTTTCGGAATTCGATGAGGGACTTTGGGGCATTATGGTGGACACGGTGACAGTTTATTCTAAAGAAAGATTGATATTCAAATTCAGAAACAGCTCGTTAATTGAATGGAACGCAGACTGAAAGGAAAACGCAAGCAGGATGGGTAGACCCGCTCCGCTTGCATTTTTTTATTTACATTAAAATGTAGTCTTTTCACGAAAGGTCTATCTTTTTCACGAAAGGTTGCTTGAAAAATCGCATTGTTACATTTTTGTAAAACCGGTGAAAAGTGAAATACAAATTCGCCGCGGTCAGAGCCATCTCCAACAGAGCAGAGAAGAATAAAAAACGCGGAAAGGCTTGTGTTTACAAGCCTTTCCGTTAAAAGCAAGCACGCCGGTGCTCAATACGATTGTATCAACACCGGCGTGCATTTCTGGTGCGGGTGAAAGGACTTGAACCTTCACGAAGTTGCCCCCACAAGAACCTGAATCTTGCGCGTCTGCCAATTCCGCCACACCCGCGTATGAAATTTATTCCGTTTTGAAACTGTCGGTGGCGTACAGGATCGAAACGACGATGCCGCCGACCGCCCACAGCAGAAGAAACTGTCTGATTAGATTCATCGTTGTTGAGAGTCCGTGATAAGAAGAATTGAAAAGAGGAGAGAGGAATGAAAAGAGAAAGTTGACGACAACAACGATGAAAGTATATAGAAATGCGGCAAAGATCACGCTTTTCAGATTTTTACCCTTGAAACTGAACGGGAAAATCTTTCGCATAAATCTCCTTCCGCAGACTTGGTAAAGGAAACGGCAAGCATATCGCTTGCCGTTTGGTGCGAGAAACGGGACTTGAACCCGTACGGAGAAATCCACACGCCCCTCAAACGTGCGCGTCTGCCAGTTCCGCCACTCTCGCAAAACAAATTGCAAACCGTGAAACGAGGGAATACCGTCACGGCGCCGTAAAGCACTTTATTATTATATGGATTTGCATCGGGATTGTCAAGCCCTTTTTGAAAAAAAGTTCAAAAATATTTTTCGTGCGGATTTTGTCGCAAGGCGGGGGAAAACGCCTTGATTCTTCCGTATTTCTATGCTATAATATATCAGTTGGCTATATTCTTTTGAAAATTGCAAATACTGACTTTGGAAAATACGGTGAGGATAAATTCATGTGCGGAATCGTTGGTTTCAGCGGGCGGCATGCCCGGCGTGAAAAGATCGTTGAAAATATGATGGATCTGATGGTCCACCGCGGACCGAACAGCGCGGGGACCTATCTTGGTGAAGATATGACGCTCGGGTTCCGCCGCCTGTCGATCATCGACCTTGCGGACGGGACGCAGCCGATGTATAACGAAGATCGCACGCTGGTGCTCATTTTCAACGGAGAGATCTACAATTTTGAACAGCTGCGCGCCGATCTGCTCGCCAAAGGGCACACCTTTACAACGCGCAGCGACTCCGAAGTCCTCTTGCACGGTTACGAGGAATACGGCGGGCGCGCCCTCCTTGAAAAGGCGCGCGGTATGTTTGCCTTTGTCATCTGGGATACCCGCAAAAAGTCCTTGTTCGGTGCACGCGACCGTTTCGGCATCAAGCCGTTTTATTATACGACGACGGCGCAGGGTGAATTTATGTTTGCCTCCGAGATCAAGAGTATGCTCGCACATCCGAATTTTGTGCGTGCGGTCAACCCGTCGGCGCTGCTTCCGTATCTGTCTTTTCAATACAGCGCCACCGAAGAAACTTTTTTTAAGGGCGTTTACAAACTGCCCGCTGCGCACTATTTTATCTACGAGGGCGGCAAACTTTCGGTCGAACGCTACTTTGAGCCGAAGTTTGAGAGCGAGGACGGCGACTTTGAAGCCTACGCCGACCTTTTGGACAAAACCGTACACGATTCCGTGGCGGCGCACAAGATCAGCGACGTGCCGGTGGGCGCCTTCCTCTCGGGCGGTGTGGATTCCAGTTATATCACCGCTTGCCTGATGCCGGACAAGACCTTTTCGGTCGGGTTTGCGGAGGACGCGAAGTTTAACGAAACCAACGAGGCAAAAGAACTCTCCGACATCCTCGGGATCGAAAACGTGCGCCGTATGATCACGGCGGACGAGTGCTTTGACGCCTTTCCGACCATCCAATATCATATGGATGAGCCGCAGTCCAACCCCTCCTCGGTGCCGCTTTACTTTTTGGCGGAGCTTGCCGCGCGGGACGTTACCGTCGTCCTCTCCGGCGAGGGCGCGGACGAGATCTTTGCGGGATACGAGTGGTATGACGAAACGCCGGCGATGCGCAAATACAAAAAACTGCCCCGCGTTTTGCGTGCGGCGCTTGCCAAACTTGCCGCGCCGATGCCGTATTTCAAGGGGCGCGAATTTATCTTGAAGTGCAGCGGCGACCCTGCCGACTTCTTTATCGGGCAAGCCCGCATTTTTGAGGAGCGCGACGCCAAAAAGATCCTGCAAGCCGAGTATCAAAACGGTGAGCGGGTCTCTTCCGTCACGGGCAAGGTTTACGCCCGCGTTCGCGGGCGGGATGAACTGACGAAAAAGCAGTATCTCGATATGATGTGCTGGCTCCCCGGCGACATCCTGCTCAAAGCCGACAAGATGAGTATGGCGCACTCGCTGGAACTGCGCGTGCCTTTCCTTGACAAAGAAGTGATGGCGATGGCGGAGAAGATCCCATCGAAATATAAGATCACACCCGAAAATACGAAGTATATTTTGCGCTACGCCGCCAACCGCACCCTTCCGGACGCGTGGGCAAACCGGCAAAAGAAAGGGTTCCCCGTGCCGATCCGCCTCTGGCTGCGTGAGGAAAAGTACGTGCGCATCGTGCGCGGCTATTTTGAAAGCGAATTTGCCGCCGAATTCTTTGACGTGGACGCCATCCTCGGTCTGCTTGACCGCCATGCAAGCGGCGTGGAGAACAACGCCCGCAAGATCTGGACGATCTTCACATTTCTCGTGTGGTACAAGCGCTTTTTCATTGATTTTACTCTGCCCGTTTATACGGATTGATATTTGAGGTTCAGTATGCGTGAAAAATTGAATTTGAACGTCATCCCCGTCCTGATCGGGGCTGACCAAAACTGCTATAACGTCGCCCGCGCCTTTCACGAGGAATACGGGCTGGTTTCACACGCCTTCGGCAGATATGCCATCGGCATCACCCAGCACACCTCGATCGTGAAGTTCCACGAGGTAAAAGAACTCAATACCGACGACATCCTGCTCCTCGTTCTCGGTGATTTTGCGGCGCAGCACCCGGACGAAACGCTGATCGCGCTCGGCTGTACCGATGAGTACGCGGCGCTCCTGATGCGCCACCGCGAGGAACTCGAAGACCGCTACATCATCCCGTACATCGGGGAAGATCTCATGGAAAAACTGGTGGACAAGGCGGATTTTTACGAGATGTGCGAGCGATACGGCATCGCGTATCCGAAGACGGTCGTCGTGTCGGCGGCAGGGGACGCCGCGGCGTACACCGAGGACAAGCTCGGCTTTGCCTATCCGATCATCGTCAAGCCGTCGTCCAGCATCGACTATTGGCACCACCCGTTTGACGGGATGAAAAAGGTGTATACCTCCGCATCCCCAAAAGAGACCGCAAACATCCTTGCACAGATCTACGGGGCAGGGTACACGCGGCGCGTGATCCTGCAAGATCGCGTCCTCGGTACGGACGCCAATATGCGCGTGCTCACCGCCTACGTCGGCAAGGATCACAAAGTAAAGATGATGTGCCTCGGTCACGTACTGCTCGAAGAGCATACGCCGAAAGGACTCGGCAATCACGCCGCCATCATCACCGAGTACAATCCGACCCTGACCGCGCCGTTCCGCGCCATGCTCGAAGACATCGGTTATCGCGGATTTGCCAACTTTGACATCAAATACGATGACCGCGACGGCAAACTGTACGCCTTTGAGATCAACTTGCGGCAGGGGCGCAGCAACTACTACGTCACCTCCTCCGGCTTGAATATCGCAAAGTATCTGATCGAAGATTACGTACTTTGCCGCGATATCGAATTTACCGAGGCGCGACAGCCGCATTTCTGGCACTATGTGCCGATCGGCGTTGTGTACAAGTATGCGCACAAGGCGGTGCTGCCCGAGGTGAAAGCGCTGGTGCGGGAAAAGAAGGCGTCGTCGTCGATGTGGTACGCGTACGACGTGCTCCGCAATCCCGTGCGCCTCTTTTACCTCCTGGAACACGCACACCGTTTTTATAAAAAGTACAAGACCTACTGTCCCGATCAAGGGTAAAAAAACGGCAGACCTCTGCCGGTCAGAAAGGACAAGGAAAATGGCAAAGACGCTCGGCATCCTCGGCGGACTCGGTCCGATGGCGGGGGCATACTTTTATCAGCTCGTGACGGCGCTTACGGCGGCGGACTGCGATCAGGATCACCTGCGCGTAGTGCTGACCGGGTTTGCCGACACGCCCGACCGCACGGCGTATATTCTCGATCCGACGCGTCCCGATCCGACGCCGCAGATGATCGAGGCGGCGCAGACGCTTGAAAAAATGGGCGCGCAGATCCTGGCGATGCCCTGCAATACGGCGCATTATTTTTATGACGCCGTCGCAAACAGCGTCCGCGTGCCGATGCTGAATATTATTGAAGAAACGCTCCGCCTGCTCTGTGAGAAAGGCGCAAAAAAAATCGGACTTCTTGCCACGGCGGGGACGATTTTTGCGGGGACGTATCCGATGCGCGCCGAGAAGTACGGGCTGGTTTGCGAAGTGCCGACGGCGGCGGAGCAGACGGTGGTGAATGAAATCATCTACGGGCAGATCAAGCAGGGCAAAACGCCCGATATCGCCCGCTTTGAAAAGGTGGCAAACAGTCTGTTTGCCCGCGGCTGCACCCATCTCGTCCTCGGCTGTACCGAACTTTCTCTGCTCGGGCAGACCTTTCATCTCGACGAGCGGTACGTCGACTCGCTGTATGCGCTGGCGCGCGCCACCGTTTTGGCTTGCGGCGCGACTTTGCGTACATAAAGAGCGCGCGGCGCCGCTCTGCGGTTTTGCGCGCCGTAGGCTTTTTTTCAGATCTTGAAGAAAGGAATTGTTGTCGATATGCGGTTATCCGAACTTTTGCACCTCGCCGGCATCGCGGCGGCGCCGACCCCCGACCCCGAGATCTCGGGCGTGTCCTGCGACTCGCGCACCGCAGAGGGGGGCATATTGTTTGTTTGCATCCGCGGCTTTTCGGGCGACGGGCATTTGTATGCCGCCGCCGCTTATGCGGCAGGCTGCCGCGCGTTTCTCGCCGAGGCGGCGCTTGACCTGCCGGCGGACGCCGCCGTGGTCGTTGTGGAAAACACGCGTCGTGCGCTTGCCAAAGTGGGTGCGGCGTTTTACGGCTTTCCCGCGGAGAAGATGAAGATCATCGGCATCACGGGGACGAAGGGAAAAACGACGACGGCGCTGATGCTCAAAGCGATCTTAGAGCAAAATCACATCGTCACGGGCTATATCGGCACCAGCGGCATCGACTTTTGCGGGCATCACTTTGAATCGCGCAATACGACGCCCGAGAGCATTGAACTTGCGTATTGGTTTTCTGCTATGCAAGCAGCGGGCGTGCAGGCGGTGGTG
>JAFSUT010000015.1 GCA_017445085.1 Clostridia bacterium
CGCGCCCGATATGCCGATCATCGCCCCCTGGCGCGAGTGGTCGATTTCCTCCCGTGACGAGGAGATCGACTATGCCGAGGCGCACGGCGTCCCGCTGAAGATCAACCGCGAGACCAACTATTCCAAGGATAAAAACCTGTGGCATCTTTCGCATGAGGGACTTGACCTTGAAGACGCGGGCAACGAGCCCTTATACGAAAAAGAGGGCTTTCTTGAAATGGGCGTTTCGCCCGTCAATGCCCCCGACGTACCCACCTATATCACGCTCGACTTTGCGCAGGGCGTGCCGGTGGCGCTGGACGGCAAGCCGATGACGGCGAAAGAGATCATCCTGGCGCTCAACGACATCGGCGGCAAAAACGGCATCGGACTGCTTGACATCGTGGAAAACCGTCTGGTCGGGATGAAGTGCCGCGGCGTCTATGAAACGCCGGGCGGCGCGATCCTCTACTTTGCGCACGCCTATCTTGAAACGCTTTGCCTTGACAAGATGACGATGCACAAAAAAGAAGAACTTGCCATCACGTTTGGCGAACTCGTTTACAACGGGCAGTGGTACACCCCTCTGCGCGAGGCGCTTTCCGCGTTTGTCGATAAAACGCAGGAAACGGTCACCGGCAAGGTCAAGATCAAACTTTACAAGGGCAATATGATCAAGGCGGGCGCGTGGAGCGATTACTCGCTCTACTCGGAGGAGATCGCTACCTTTGGCAAGGACAACGTCTACAACCAGGCGGACAGCGCAGGATTTATCAACCTCTACGGACTGCCGATCACGGTGCGTGCGCGCCTTGCCGAAAAACTCAAAAAAGAGGGAAAATAAACAGATTTCGGTGAACTGCGACCGTCGGACAATCTTTGCCCGGCGGTTGCCTTTTGCTGTGGAAAGGAACGCGTTTACAATGGCGGAAAAAATGTGGGCAGGCCGTTTTGCGGCGGCGGAAAGCAAGATTGCGGAGGAATTCAATTCCTCGATCGCGGTGGACGCGCGGATGTACCGCGAGGATATCGAGGGCTCGATGGCGCACGCCGCGATGCTTGGTGCAAAACAGATCATTTCGGCGTCCGACAGCGCGCTGATCATAAAAACGCTCGGCGAGATCCTCGACGACCTTGACAGCGGTAAGATCAAACCGGACGAGAGCGCCGAGGATATCCATATGTACGTGGAGGCGGAACTCACCGCAAGGATCGGCGAGGTCGGCAAGCGGCTGCATACCGCCCGCTCGCGCAACGACCAGGTGGCAGTGGATCTGCGCCTGTATCTGCGCCGTGCGGTCGGCGAGATCCGTGCGCTGCTGCGCGAAAACGTCGAGGTGCTCACAAAACTTGCAGACGCGCACAAGCAAACGATCATGCCGGGGTATACCCACTTGCAGCGCGCACAGCCGATAACGTTTGGACATCATCTGATGGCGTACGTGATGATGCTGATCCGCGACGACGGCAGACTTTGTGACGCCGTCAAGCGGATGAACCGCTCGCCGCTCGGCGCTTGCGCCCTGGCGGGAACGACCTACGATACCGACCGCGAGATGACCGCAAAAGCCCTCGGATTTGACGCGCCGATGCTCAACAGCCTGGACGCCGTTTCCGACCGCGACCATTGCGTGGAACTTGCGTCTGCATTTGCCGTCCTCTGTATGCATCTTTCGCGCCTTGCGGAGGAGATCTTGCTCTGGAGCAGTTCGGAATTTGATTTTATTGAACTTTCGGACGCGTTTACCACCGGATCGAGCATTATGCCGCAAAAAAAGAACTCGGATATGGCGGAACTCATCCGCGGCAAGACCGGGCGCGTTTACGGCAATCTCATCGCCACGCTCACGATGCTCAAAGGACTTCCGCTGGCGTATAACAAGGATATGCAGGAGGATAAGGAAGCGATCTTTGACAGCGTGGACACCGTCAAAATGTGTCTCTCGGTGCTTGCACCCATGCTGGACAGTATGGAAGTGCACCCGGATGTGATGTATCGGGCGGCGCAGGGCGGCTTTATCAACGCCACCGACCTTGCCGATTATCTGACCAAGCGCGGTATGCCCTTTCGCGCCGCGTACAAAACGGTGGGACAGATCGTTGCCTATGCGATCGAACATCACGTCGTGCTGGACGAGATCCCGCTGGAAACCTATCAAGGGTATTCCGAACTCTTTTGCGAGGATCTGTACGGGGAAATCAAACTCGAAACCTGCGTGGAAAAGCGCAAGAGCCTCGGCGGCACGTCCGCTGCCGCCTTTGCCGCGGAGTACGCGTATGCGACAGACTTTTTGCGGGGGCAGGGAAAATAAAACCTCCCCGTCCTCGGCGCGTCGAAATAAAAAACTGCAAAGAAACAGCGTTTCTTTGCAGTTTTTTTGTTTGATGATCAGTGCAGGCAGACGTGCCCGCCGTCGATGGTGAAGTTGGAGCCGGTGCAGAACGAGGACTTGTCGGAGAGCAGGTACATCACGAGATCAACGACCTCCTGCGGCTCGGCGGCACGGCCGACCAGCGTTTTCATATTTGCCATTGCCGCGCGCGTCAGGACGGGTCCCGGGGAGATGCAGTTGACGCGGATGCCGCGCGGACCGCCGTATTGTGCCAGCGATTTGGTCAG
>JAFSUT010000016.1 GCA_017445085.1 Clostridia bacterium
GTCTGCCTTGCAACACTCGGCTATTCGGATGCTATCGCGGCATACGTCAATAAGTAATCTCACCTGAATATCCAGAATACAAAAAAGTCCCGGAAAACCGGGACTTTTTTGCGTCTAAAAGCCTTTTTTCGAGGGGAAGGCCGGTTCAGCCGCCGCAGAGGGAGAAGGGCTCTTCGGGGGAGAAGAAAAAGGCTGCAGGGAAACAAAATTTCCTGCAGCCTTATCTTTCTTTTTTACTTTCCGCGCAAAAGGGGAGAAATCAGCGCGACGAGTTCGCTCTTTTTGGCGACGCCGCCAAGGCGGCACATCCGCTTGATGCGGTAGGAGATCACGTTTTCGGAGGCGTAAAGCGCCTCGGCGATGGCGGGATAGGTCTTGCCGTCGAGGATCCCGTAGAGAATGCCGAAATCGAGTTCGTCGCAGGCGCGGAGCAGATTTTCTGCGTCAAAGATGCGGCGGGTCACCGGATCCTCGTAAAAGTTGACGTCGGGGATGGCTTCTTCGGCTTCGGTGCGGTCGTATTTCTCGCGCGCGGGCATCCCCGCCGTCGAGTCGCCGACGTGGAGGGTGGCGTTGACTTTGAGATTGAGCGAAACGTCGCCCGGATCTTTGGACAAAAAGGCGTAGGCAAGCACCGCCTGTACGCCAAGCGCCTCGTGATCCACGCCCACGCGGGTCAGCGACGGGGAGGCGCGCTCGCCGAGGACGGTGGAGCCGAAACTGACGACAAAGAGATCCTCCGGTACGCGCCCGCCGCGCGCACGGAGCCCTTCGATCAGCGCGAGCGCGACGATATCGTTGGCGCAGATCACGGCGTCGTAGTCGCCGCGGTGTTCAAAAAAGCGGTCAAAACAACCCGAGAGCGAGGCGTAGTTGTAGTAGATATCTCTTGTCGGATGTCGACCGTGCGCCCGCAAATACGCTTCAAAATCCGCGTTTTTGAGCATATCGGTCGGGGAGTTGGGGTTGACGCCGTAGAGCGCGATGCTGCTTTTTCCGCATCCGATCAGATAGGCGAGGATCTTTTCCATCCCGTCGTGATAGTCGAGCAGGATCTTGGAATAGCGACCGCCGGGGAGCGAGCCCTCAAAGTTTAAGAGAATGCCGTGTACGTGATTTGCCGCAAGATGCGAGAGCAGGGCGGGCGCTTCGGCGCGGGTCGCGCCGAGATAGAGGAGCAGGCGCTTTTCGTCCGCGCCGTACAGGCGGTCAAAGTCCACCGCGTACACGCTTTCGTTTGTCAGGATCTCTGCGGTATAGCGTTTGCGGGTGATCTCGGCGCCGGCGGCGCGTATGGCTTGTTCCGTCCACGGCGAGCGGTCGCCGACAAATATGCAGATCCGCATATTGCACCTCCGGGGCGTTAGTTTTTGAGCGAGTGGATGGGGGCGGGGATCCTGCCGCCGCGCCCGATAAAGTCGGCGCAGCTGACGGGGCTGACGCGCATGACGGGCGCGTGTCCGAGCAGACCGCCAAACTCCACGACGTCGCCGACGGTCTTGCCCGGGGCGGGAATGACGCGCACGGCGGTGGTTTTGCCGTTGACCATACCGATGGCGGCTTCATCGGCGATGATGCCGCTGATGGTCTCTGCCGTGGTATCGCCGGGAATGCAGATCATATCCAGACCGACCGAGCAGACGGCGGTCATGGCTTCGAGTTTTTCGATGGTGAGGGCGCCGGACGACGCGGCGGAGATCATCCCCGCATCTTCGCTGACCGGGATAAACGCGCCCGAGAGTCCGCCGACGTGGCTGGACGCCATCACGCCGCCCTTTTTGACGGCGTCGTTGAGCATGGCAAGCGCCGCCGTCGTCCCGGGGCCGCCGCAGTCGGCAAGTCCCATCGAGGTGAGGATGCAGGCAACGCTGTCGCCGACGGCGGGCGTCGGTGCAAGCGAGAGATCCACGATGCCGTAGGGCACGCCGAGGCGTTTTGACGCTTCATAGGCGACGAGCTGCCCCACGCGCGTGATCTTAAACGCGGTCTTTTTGATGGTGTCGGCAAGCGCCGAGAAATTGCAGTTGCCCGCACGGCGGACGGCGCTTTCGACAACGCCGGGGCCGCTGACGCCCACATTGATGACGCAGTCGCCCTCGCCGCAGCCGTTAAACGCGCCCGCCATAAAGGGGTTGTCGTCCACGGCGTTGCAAAAGACAACGAGTTTGGCACAGCCGAGGGCGTCACGGTCGGCGGTGAGGTCGGCGGTCTCTTTGATGACGCGCCCCATGCGGGCGACCGCGTCCATATTGAGCCCCGCGCGGGTGGAGCCGACGTTGACCGAGGCGCAGACCATTTCGGTTTCGGCAAGCGCCTCGGGGATGGCGCACATCAGGCGGTCGGCGCCCAGGGTCTCGCCCTTTTGCACCAGCGCCGAAAAGCCGCCGATAAAGTTGATGCCGAGGTCGCGGGCGGCGCGGTCCAGCGTCTTTGCGATCTTCACGTACCCGTCGCGCCCCGCGGCGCCGCCGATCTGCGAAATCGGGGTGACGGATAAGCGCTTGTTGACGATCGGGATTCCGTACAGCCGCTCTAGGTCGCCGCAGGTGGAGACCAGCGCGGCGGCGTTTTTCATCAGTTTGTCGTAGATGTTGTCGCACAGGCGCCCGACGTCGTCGCTGACACAGTCATAGAGCGAAATGCCCATCGTGACCGTGCGGACGTCGAGGTTTTCCTGTGTGATCATCTGTATGGTTTCGAGAATATCTGCGGTGTTGATCATGAAAATGCCTTTCTGTTATGGTAAAATAGAGCTTTGCGAATACTCGGCTCGATTTGACGCTTTTTTCGCACAAACCGGCGATGTTTCGCGCAGCGAATACTCGCCGCGATTTGACACTTTTGCGCACAAACCGCCGACGTTTGCCGAAGGCAAACTCGGCTCGATTTGACGCTTTTTTCACACAAACCGCCGACGTTTCGCGCAGCGAATACTCGCCGCGATTTGACGCTTTTTTCGCACAAACCGGCGACGTTTCGCGCAGCGAATACTCGCCACGATATAAAACGCAACGCGTTTTATATCGTGTGCATGGAGGAGAAGATATCCTCGTGCATACAACGGATCTCCAGATTTTTTTCTTTGCCGAGTGCGCTGAGCGTATCGGCAAAATCCGAAAACGAGCAGGAGAGGTCCTTGATCTCGGCGATCATGATCATGGCGAAATACGCGTCGAGGACGCTTTGCGTGATCTCAAGAATGTTGACGGAAAACCGGGCGCAGGCCGCGCTGACGTCGGCGATGATCCCGACCTGGTCTTTTCCGATGACGGTAATGACGGCTTTCATAAAAAATCCTCACAATCAGAAAAAAGAATTTGCACTATCATCATACTATAAGCGCGGGACAAAATCAAGAAGAAATACGGAAAAACAATTGAAATCGCGGCGGGAATATGCTATACTGAATTGATATAATGCACAAAGTGTGTAAAAATCCGGAGGGCGAATGGACGAGAGGAACTTTTGCGAATATGCGGTCAAAAAGCGGCATACGCCGCGGCAGATCGCGCTCTATGCCGGCGTTGCGCTCGGCGTTACCCTTGCGGCGGCGCTCGGCGCGGCTGCGGCGCTCGCCGCGCAGGTCGGCGTCCTTGCGGTTCTCCCGCTCCTCGGCGGCGCGGGCGTCCTCTACTATCTCTCGCGCTATCTCTCGGTCGAATACGAGTTTACGCAAACCGAGGATGTTTTTGACGTGGCGGAGATCCTTTCAAAAAAGTACCGGCGGGAAAAACTCTCGGTACAGCTGCGGGACGCCGCCCTGCGGATCGCCCCCTACGACGGGGAACTGCCGCGTGACGCATCCGGCGCCAAGGTCTACGACTTTTTGGCGGCGCCCGACGCGGAAAATCCCTATTATATCCTTTTTGCGCGCGAGGGCGCGCGCGGCGTGATCCTCTTTAACGCAACGCCGCGCATGGTGGAAAACCTTTTTTACCAGGTGCCCTCGGTGACGACCCGCCTGCCGCGCGCATAATCGGCGCACCTGCGGCATACCCCTTTGAAGAAGGGGGGATACGCTATGAAAAAAATCATCGCGGCGGGGCTTTGCGCGCTGTGTCTTTTGCTCCTTTGCGCCTGCGGGCGCACGGGAGAGGATTTTTCGCAGATGCGCGGGGACTTCTCCGCTGACGTGCGGTATGCAATGGGCGGCGTGACCTATGCCGCACGCTATCAAAAGACGGACGGGGACGTGACGCTCACCTTTACCGCGCCGGCAGGACTTTGCGGCTGCAAACTCGTGCGGCGGGGCGGGGAGACGGCGCTTTTGCGCGGGGAACTTTCCGTGTCCGTGCGCGGCGCGGCGGCGCTGCCGTGTGCGTTTTTTGACTTTGCACCGCTGAACTGTCGCCGCACGGCGGAGGGCTATGTGTTTTCGGACGGCGAGCGCACGTATACCGTCAGCGCCGCCGGCGGCGTGGACAAAATCACGCTGGAATGCGGCGATACGCGCCTGTCCGCGGCGGTGGACAACATTTGTTTTTGAGGAGGCAAGGGCTTTGACCGAAAAGAATATCGCGCTGATCTCCGTGGACGCCTTGCAGGCAAATTTCCGCTATCTTCGGGATAAAATCACGGCAAAATCGCCGTCGGTGGCGGCGATGTGCGTGGTCAAGGCGGACGCCTACGGGCATTCGGTAGACATTTGCGTTCCCGCGCTGTACGCGGCGGGGGCGCGGCACTTTGCGGTGTCTTCCATCGAGGAGGCGTCGCAGATCTATGGGATTTTAGACGCGGAAAACCACGCGGCAAAGACGATCCTGATCCTCGGCTACACGCCGGCGGAATACGACAATATCAAAACGCTGGTGCGCGAGGGCATCACGCAGACGGTGTTTTCGCTGGACTATGCGCGGGCGCTGTCCGAGGCGATCGTATATCTGCGGGAGGAAAAGGTGCTGAGTGCGGGTGCTGCGCTCGCCTGCCATATCAAACTTGACAGCGGGATGAACCGCCTCGGCTTTGACACGCACGAGGACGCGGTCGAGCGCACGGTGGCGGAGATCTTGGCGGTGACAAACCTGCCGGGACTTTCGGTGACCGGCGTATTTTCGCACTTTGCCTGCGCGGACGAACTCGAAAGCGAGATGACAAACGAACAGTTTGCCAGATATATGCGCGTGGTGGACGCCTGCCGTGCGGCGGGTGTGCAGTTTGCCGAAAAGCATATCTGCAACAGCGCTGGCGCGCTCCGTTTTCCGTCGATGTATCAGGATATGGTGCGCCTCGGCATCGTCCTCTACGGGCTCTCGCCGTCGGGCGAGGTGACCGACGGAAATCTGCGCCCGGTCATGCGCCTGTGCAGCCGCGTGGGGCATATCCACACGGTACACGCCGGCGACTGCATCAGTTACGGCGCGGAGTTTTGCGCGAAAAGCGAAATGCGCGTCGCCACCATCCCGATCGGCTATGCCGACGGCTTTATCCGCGCGTATAAAAACGGCACGGTGATGTACCGCGGCAAGACCTTGCCGATCCTCGGGCGCATCTGTATGGATCAGTGCGTGGTGGACGTGACCGACGTGGATATCGCGGTCGGCGACTACGTGGATATCTTTGACGCGCACGGCGAAAATATCGAGCGGCTCTGCCGCGCCGCCGGCACGATCAACTACGAGGCGCTTTGCCTTGTGTCCAAGCGCGTGCGGCGCATTCCGGCAGAGGAAAAATAAAATCGAGCAAAGTTTTGACGAGAGGGGGCGAGGGCTTATCCGCAAAAAAGAGTATCTGATCCTGGCGGTCGTATTTGTCGCGGCGCTGGTCGTCGGCGGGATCATCGCCCTTGCCGTCTACGGCGTGGATCGCAACAGTATCGCCGTCAGCGCTTCGGCGCGGGCGGAGATCGGGTCGGCGGCGCCGGTCGTAAACGAGGTTCCCGACTTTGCGGGGTATACGCTGACCGTTTTGTGCGACGCCGCCGGGAGCGACGCGTTTGCCGTCCAAAGAGAAAACGAAACGTCGATCTCGCGGGCGGTGGCTATGCGTGACCGGCATCTTTGCGCCGAGACCGGTGTGGAGATCCGCGCCACGGTCGCCGCGGATTTTCTCACGGCGGCGCGGGAGAGTTTGCTCTCGGGGGACGGCGCCTATCAATTGTATGCCGCGGACGCGGCAGGGGCGCTGGCGCCCCTGATGGTCGAAAACGGGCTTTGCGATCTCTCGGCGGACAGCCGTGTGACGCGCGACGGGGCGGGCGTTTTCGTTTACGCCGTGGACGGGCTGTCTATCTACGGCAAGCGGTATCTCCTTGCGGCAACGGCGCAGGACGTCTATCGCGGCGTCTACTGCGTGGCGTATAACCGCAGACTTGCAGAAGAACTTGCCGATCTCTTCCCGGACGGGCAAAGTTTGCCTGCGGCGGCGCTGGACGGCACCTTTACCCTGGAACAACTCGCGGTGGCGGCGCGTGCCGCTCAGGCGGCGTATCCGGACGAGGAGCGCGGGATGGAGTCCGCCGACGTTGCGGCGTTGGACGTGCAGGCGCGTTTTTACGGACTTGCGCTGGACGTGCGCTCTGTCTTTCCGCTGGCGTTTGGCGTCGGCGGCGGATTTATCGAGGTTTTGCGCGGCAGTCCGTCGGTGATCGAATACGAGCGGCTGTCCGCCGTGACGGACGCCTTGCGCCCGCTCCTGACGGATGCGGCGACCTCGCTTGTCGGCGACGACTTTTTCGCGGGGGGAAGTCTGTTTTGCATTTGCAAGATCGGGGACATCGCGGCGGGGCGCGCCACGCTCGGCGACGTCGGGATCCTGCCGATGCCGAAAGGCTCGGCGGCGGAACCTTATCGCGCCTATCTGGAACTTCGCGGCACGCCGCTGCTTGCGCTGCCGCGGGGCGCGGACGTCCTTCGGACGACCTATCTTTGTGACCGCGCGGCGTTTCTCTCGCGCGGGTACGTGGAGCCGCTCCTGCGCCGGAGCATCACCGGCGACAGCGCCGACGACGGCGCGGTGCTTTCGCTCATCGAGGGGAGCATTGCCGCAGATCTTACGGGGCTGCTCGGCTACGGCGACATCCCGTCCTACTACGCGGCGGCGGCACAGGGGAGTTTCTCCGCGCCGCACCTCGAGTATTACAATCGCAAAACCTTTTATGAAAAGGCGCTTTCGATCATCGAAAAGCGGCTGAAATAGAAATGCGAGTTCCGGCAAGCGCCGCAACTCGGCGCGCTTCCACCTCATCAGTCGCTAAGTTGCTGCGCAACTTTTCGACAGCTTCCCCTCAAGGGGAAGCCTTTGTAACATCAAGCCTTCCCCTTGAGGGGAAGGTGGCAAATGCGTAAGCATTTGACGGATGAGGTGTTAAGAGATTGCGGCTTGCGCCGCAACTCTGTCGAGTTTGCGTTGCGAAGCAACGCAAACATCGCAGTTTGTGTGTTGCAATAACTTTGCCGGTGCAAAAACGCAAACATCGCGTTCAAGCCTTCCCCTCCCGAGGGGAAGGTGGCAAATGCGTAAGCATTTGACGGATGAGGTGCGGCTTGCGCCGCAACTCTTTCGCCGCAATACTGTTTTCAAAAAACAAATAAATTTTTCTCCCGGAGAAAGGATATAGATTATGGCACAGTTACTGAATGAAGAAGACGTCCGGACCGCCCGTTGCGGCGAGTTTTCGGCAAAGGACATCGGCAGAGAAGTTTGCGTGATGGGCTGGGCGCAGCGCCGCCGCGACCTCGGCTCGCTGATTTTTATCGACCTGCGCGACCGCAGCGGCATTTTGCAGCTGGCGTTTGACGACGCCACCGAAAAAGCCGCGTTTGACACGGCGTTTACCGTCCGCAGTGAGTACGTGCTTCTCTGCAAAGGCGTGATCCGCGCAAGAGGCGAGGGCGCGGTCAACAAAAATCTGCCGACCGGCGAGATCGAAGTTGCCGCACGGGAACTCCGGATCCTCTCGACCTCGCTGACGCCGCCGTTTGCGATCGAAGAAAACAGCAACGTGCGCCCCGAACTTCGCCTGCAATACCGCTATCTCGACCTGCGCCGCCCCGACATCCAGAAAAACATCATTGCACGCTCAAAGATCACCAAAATCGCGCGGGATTACTATGCCGAAAACGGCTTTATCGACATCGAAACGCCCGACCTCATCAAGCCGTCGCCCGAGGGCGCGCGCGACTACATCGTGCCGAGCCGCGTGCATCCGGGCAAGTTCTACGCTCTGCCGCAGTCGCCCCAGCTTTACAAGCAGCTGCTCATGGTGGCGGGCTTTGACCGCTATTTCCAGATCGCGCGCTGCTTCCGAGACGAGGATCTGCGCGCCGACCGTCAGCCCGAGTTTACGCAGATCGACGTGGAAATGTCGTTTGTACGGCAGGACGACGTCATTGCCGTGACCGAGGGATTTTTGAAACGTCTGTGGAAGGAATTTCTCGGCGTGGAACTGCAAACACCCTTTTTACGGATGCAGTATAAAGAATGTATGGAGCGCTACGGCTCGGACAAGCCGGACCTGCGCTTTGGCTTTGAACTGAAAAATATCTCCGATATCGTAAAGAACACCGAGTTTAAGGTGTTTGCCGGTGCGCTTGAGGCGGGCGGCAGCGTCCGCGCCATCAACGTCAAGGGCGGCGCCGCGTGGTCGCGCAAAGAGATCGACGCGCTTGTCGAGTTTGTCAAGTCCTACCGTGCCAAGGGGCTGGCGTGGACGAAAATGGCGGACGGCGTTGTTTCCTCTTCGTTTGCCAAATTCCTCACCGATGCCGAAAACGAGGAAATCGCAAAACGGATGGACCTGTGCGACGGCGACCTGATCCTCGTCTGCGCGGACAAGGACAAGGTGGTCTTTGACAGCCTCGGCGCACTCCGCTGTCACTGCGCAAAGAAACTCGGACTTTGCGATCCGAAAGACTTTAAGTTTATGTGGGTGACCGACTTTCCGCTCTTTGAGTATTCCGAGGAGGAGGGGCGCTACACGGCGATGCACCATCCCTTTACGATGCCCAACCCCGAGGATCTCGACAAAATCGAGAGCGATCCCGGCGCGACCCGTGCGATCGCCTACGACATCGTCCTCAACGGCACCGAACTCGGCGGCGGATCGATCCGCATCCACGACCCCGACATCCAGCGCCGGATGTTCAAGGCGCTGAAACTCACCGATGAGGAGGCAAACGAAAAGTTCGGCTACCTGATCGAGGCGTTTAGATACGGCGTACCGCCGCACGGCGGCATGGCGTTTGGTCTGGACCGTCTGGTCACGCTGGCGCTGGGACTTGAAGATATCCGCGACGTCATCGCTTTCCCGAAGGTGCAAAACGCCTCCGAACTGATGACCAAGGCGCCCGGCGCCGCCGACCCGAAAGCGCTGGAAGAACTCGGCATTGCGGTCATCCGCAGCGAAGATGCCGAGTAAGAAAAATCTGTTTGACGGCGGCGTTTTGATCTTGGATAAGCCGTCCGGCTTTACCTCGCACGACGCGGTGAGCAAAGTGCGCAAACTATTTGACACGCCGCAGGTCGGGCATACGGGTACGCTTGACCCGTCGGCGACCGGCGTGTTGCCGATCCTCGTCGGACGCGCGGTCAAGGCGTCCGAGTATCTCTCGGCGCACGACAAGCGTTACGCCGCCGCTTTTCGCCTCGGCTTTGTCAGCGACACGGGGGATCTTGACGGGGAGGTCCGCGCCACCGGTGCGCCGCTCCCCCCGCCCGAAAAGGTGATCGCCGCCGTCGCGGCGATGCGCGGCGCGCGGATGCAAACGCCGCCGATGACCTCGGCGGTCAAGGTGGACGGCAAGCGGCTCCTCGATTATGCCCGCGCGGGCAAGACGGTGGAAGTTCCCCCCCGTCCGATCGAAATTTATGAGATCGCGGCGGCGCACGCCGGCGCCGGCGACTACACGCTCTCGCTCCATGTCTCCAAGGGGACGTACGTGCGCACCGTGGTCACCGAACTCGGGCAGGCGCTCGGCTGCGGCGCGGTGATGACCTCGCTCTGCCGTACCGAATGCGGAAATTTCACGCGCGAGGGCGCGGTGACCTTTGAAGCGCTCGAACAAATGACGATGGAGGCGCGCTATGCGGCGCTTTTCCCCGTGGAGAGGGCGTTTGCCGATCTGCCCGCCCTGACGCTGCCGCCCTTTTTTGCCACCCTCTGTCACAACGGGTGCGAGATCTATCAAAAAAAGATCGGCGCACACTTTGAAATCGGCACGCGGCTTCGCCTTTTGGACGCGGGCGGCTTTTTCGGCGTCGGCGAGGTGCGCGACACGCCCGACGGCAGCGCCGTCAAGATGGTGAAGCTTTTGAGAGTGTAGTTATTATGTGGGGGACTTTTCAGGAAAGGCCCCCACGCCCCCAAACCTTTTTGGGGAAGTAAAGGTTATACATCACAGACAAAATAAAGTAAAAGCGAAAACATATATCTTTGCAACGGCTACACTTTACACCCCTTTTTCAAAAGTTTTTCGGTTCCTTTTTTCAAAAAGGAACGAAATCGTTTTCCTTACAGGAAGGATTTTCGTTTTATGCAAAAGCGAACAGATTACAACGGCGTAACCTATTTTTACTCGGAGGGACTGTACCCGATCCGCCACGGATTTTCCACGCGGCTGGGCGGACTGTCCAAACTTGACTATACCAAGTCCTTAAACCTCGGATTTTACCGCGGCGACAAGGACATCATCGTCAGAAAGAATATTGAGCGATTTTGCGAAGCGCTGGACGTAGACGCGCACACGCTTTGCGTGATGCCGCAAACGCACTCGACCGACGTGCGCGTGGTGGGTGCGGCGGACGGCGGACACGCGATCTACACCCCCGCGGTCTTTTCGTGCGACGCACTGGTGACCGATGAGACAGGCACGGCGCTCGGCGTGCGCGTTGCCGACTGTGTGCCGATCCTGATGGCGGACCCCGGCGCGCGTGTGATCGCGGCAGTCCACGCGGGCTGGCGCGGCACGGTGGGCGACATCGTCGGCAAGACGATCCAAAAGATGTGCTTTCTCGGCGCGGCGCCCGAGGATATCCGGGTCGCCATCGGACCGCATATCTCGATGCAAAACTACGAGGTGGGCGAGGACGTCGCCCGCGCGGTGCTCAACGCGGTTGGGGAGGATAAACTCACGCTGGGGCATCTGCGCCCGAGCGGCAATGAGGGCAAATTCCTCTGTGGACTCGGCGCGGTCAATATCACGCTCCTCCTTCGCGTCGGCATCCACGCCGAGCATATCGACCTCTGCGACGAATGTACCTATGCCAACGCGGAACTGTTTTATTCCCATCGCCGTATGGGCGAAAAACGCGGCTCGATGATGGGCGTGATCGCCCTTTGACGGCAATCTGAAAACGAAAGGAAGTGACGGAAAATGGACGAAAACAAGGAGAAAAAACAGGATCTGCCAAAGGCGCAGGACGATCAGCCGCCCTTTGCCGATCCGTTTTTTGAGGACGACGAGGAAGACGAGATCCCGCTGCGCGATCGGGTGATGATCGTCGTGCGCCGTATCGCGCTGGTCGTGGCGATCATCTCTTTGGTCATCGGCACGGCGCTGATGATTTTTTCCGCCTATTTCGGACAGACGCGCTTCCTCAAAAATCTTCCGAAATTTGTAAATTATATCCTCACCTCGGGCGTCAAGCGTACAAATGCCCGTCCGAAGTTTGACAGCAGTCTGCTCGGAGAAAATCAAGTGCAAAATCCGGATCTGCCGAAGTTTAAGGAAGACGCGGAAAAGATGGCGTATTATCGGGACGGACTCCTTGACGACAACTTCCTGGAACTCATTTATATCGAACTCGGCGCGGCGACCTACCGCCGCCTTTCCACCGTTGCCGACCTCGGCGTTCTCAGCGATGCAAGTTTCAACGTCGTTTGCGGTATCGACATCGTCACGGCGGCGGCGAGATATATCGGCGTCAGCGTGTCGGCGGAGGACGCGCAGTTTGCGGACGGGCTGACCCCGCGCCGCCGCGCGGAATTGACCGACGTCGCCCTTCACGCGCTTCCCGCACCGACCGCCGTCCCCGACGAAACGGCGGACTCCCTTACGGAAGAGCCTATCCCCGATGAAACGGCGGACGTCCTTACGGAAGAGCCTATCCCCGATGAAACGGCGGACGCACTTGCGGAAGAGCCTACCCCTGACGAAACGGCGGAGGTCTTTGCGGAAGAGCCTATCCCCGAAGAAACGGCGGATGCCCTTGCGGAAGGACCTATCCCCGACGAAACGGCGGACGTCCTTACGGAAGAGCCTATCCCCGACGAAACGGCGGACGTCCTTACGGAAGAGCCCATCCCCGACGAAACGGCGGATACCCTTGCGGAAGAGCCTATCCCCGATGAAACGGCGGATACCCTTGCGGAAATTTCGGCAGAAGAATAAAAAGGGGATGTAAAAAAGTCCGGACTGCAAAAAGAGAAAAGCGGACGCGCTTTTTGCGGCGCATCTCTGCAGAGATGCGCCGCTCTGTTACTTTGTGATGTGGGTATCGCTTCACACACACACACAGGTTTGCTTATGCGCAGCCGCGGCGCCGAGGATCTTGCGTTTTTTTGATATCTTCCCGCTAAAATGATCAAAACCGGTTGCTTTTCAGGTTGCCGATATGTTAAAATACGGTAGATCATATCACAAAAGTTTTCGGAGGTAAAAATGCAAACCATCGGTTTTTCGTGTGTAAATATAAAGGACGGCTTTTGGAAGACCAAGCAGGATATGCTGAAAAACACGACGGTCGACGCGGTGTACGACCGATTTGTCGAGACCTTTCGTTTTGACGCGCTGAAGTGTCAGCCGTCCGAGAAGTATATCCCCCACGTGTTTTGGGATTCCGATATTGCCAAATGGATCGAGGGCGCCTGCTATCTGCTTGCCAAAGAGAAAAACCCCGATCTCCTCGCAAAGGTCGAGTCCGCGGTAGACGATATTATTGCCGGCGCCGATGAAAACGGCTATTTCAACTCGCACTATCTTGTGACCGAGCAACAGGACAGATTTAAGTTTCGCAATAAGCACGAGCTGTACTGTGCGGGGCATTTGATCGAGGCGGCGATCGCGCACCGCGACGCCACGGGGAGCGACCGTTTTCTGCGGGCGATGTGCAAGTATGCCGACTATATTGAAAAGGTTTTCAAAATCGAAAAGAGCGCCGGATTTGTCACTCCGGGGCACCCCGAGATCGAACTTGCGCTGGTAAGACTTTATCTCTGCACGGGCGAAAAACGCTATTTTGAACTTGCCGCGTATTTCATTGACGAGCACGGCAAGCACGGCGAGAGCGTGGTGGAAACCGCGTCGCCGAAATACAATCAGGATGAAATGCCGCTTTGCGACAGAGAAACGATCGACGGGCACTGCGTCCGTGCGCTCTATCTTTTCAGCGCGGCAGCAGACGTTGCGTTTATGCGCGGCGATCGGAAACTTGCAGAGGCGTGCCGGCGGGTATTTGACAACCTTGTCAACAAGCGGATGTACATCACCGGCGCTTCCGGCTCGACCGATATGGGCGAGGCGTATACGATCGACTATCATCTGCCCAACCGCACCGCGTATGCGGAAACCTGCGCGTCGTACGCGCTGGCGCTGTTCGGCCGCCGGATGTTTTGTCTTGAGCATAACGCAAAATATGCGGACGCGGTGGAAAGAGTTCTTTATAACGGATTTTTGTCCGGCGTTTCTTTGGACGGCAAGGCGTTTTTCTATGAAAATCCGCTGGAGATCGACCCCGAGTTCAACGGCTACAGTCAGGCGACGGTCAGAAACGCAAGATTTCCGATCACGCAGCGCAAAGAGGTGTTCAGCTGCTCCTGCTGCCCGCCGAACGTGATCCGGCTGATCGCTTCTCTCGGCGACTATATGTACAGTTATGACGACGACGTTTTGTACGTGCATCAATACGTCAATTCCGTGATGGAATGCGACGGCATGACGGTGGAGCAGATCACGGAATATCCTAAAAGCGGCAGCGTTAAACTGAAATTTGATACCCATGGAAGAAAACTGGCGCTCCGCATTCCCGGCTGGTGCAGAAACTTTAAGATCGACCGTGCGTATATGCTCACCGGCGGCTATGCGGTCATCGCCGATGCAAGCGGCGTTGTCAACGTAGAGTTTGATATGGCGGTAACGCTGATCCGCGCAAACCGCCGTGTACATTCCAACGCGGGCAGGCTCGCGGTCATGCGCGGCCCCGTGGTTTACTGCGCCGAGGGCGTGGATAACGGCAAGGACGTGCGCAACCTTTGCATTGATCTTGACAGCAAATTTGAGGTCAAGGCGTCCCCGTTTCTCCTGCCCACTTTGCATACGACGGCGTATCAGCAACCCGAGAGCGACGAGCTTTACGCGGTCGCAAAGGACAACTGGATCCAAACGCCGCTCACGCTCATCCCGTACTATGCGTTTGCCAACCGCGGCGAAAGCGAAATGATCGTTTGGCTGCTTGAAAAATGATTTTTCCGTCAAAAACGGCAGAAACCGAAAATCCGACCATACCTATGGTCGGATTTTTTCACGGACAAAGGGTGCGGCTTTTTGTTCGCGCGACGTTTTGCGTCAGCAAAACTCGGCAGAGTTGCGCCAGCAACTCTCGCGCCAGCAACTCTCACCTCAAAGGGGAAGGCTTGAATGCGATGTTTGCGTTGCGTAGCAACGCAAACTCGACAGAGTTGCGCCAGCAACTCTCGCGCCAGCAACTCTCAACTCTTAATTTTTCTTTTTCATGCGCACGAGCAGGCGGAGCATGGCTTTGCCGTTCCACGGCAGGAGCGGGTAGAGGTAATTTCGCTTTCGGTTGAGGGTGGCGTTGGTGGCGACGAGCAGGACCGTGCCGGCAAGCCCGAGCAAAAGTCCCCACCCGCCAAAGAGCGCGGTCAGCGCAAGCAGGATCATCCGCATAAATTTGACGGCGTAGCCGAGTTCGTAGCTGGTTTGCGTAAAGTTGGCGATGGTGACAAACGCCATATAGAGGATGACCTCGGGGCAGAGCCAGCCGACCTGCACGGCAAAGTCGCCGAGGATCAGACCGCCCACAACGCTGAGCGAGTTGGCAAGCAGGTTTGGCGTGTTCATCGAGGCGAGTTTCAGCCCGTCGATCATCAGTTCGGTGAGGTAGATCTGCGCGAGGATCGGGATCTCGCCCGGCTTTTCCGGCAGGATAAAGGAAAAGGCGCGCGGCAGGAGCTGCGGCTCTCTGATAAAGAGATACCACAGCGGCACGAAAAAGAGGGTCATCCAAAAGATGATATGCCGCAGGATGCGCAGATAAGAGCCGGTGGTGGGGGCGAAATAGCAGTCGCCCGCCTCCTGCAAAAAGTCAAAAATGCAGGTGGGGAGGATCATCGCCTCGGGCGAGTTGTCGCACAGCAGGATCACCTTGCCCTCGGCGACTGCGGCGGCGGCGCTGTCGGGGCGCTCGGTCGAGCGCACTTTGGGGAAAGGGTTGTACCAGCGTTTTGGGATCAGGGTCTCGATCAGGCTGGCGTGTCCCATCGGCAGATAATCGGCGTCGATGTCGTCGATCTTTTCGCCAAGCCACTTGACGTAGTCGGCATCTGCCTTGCCCTCCACGTAGACGAGGGCGAGATCTGTGCGGGAGCGCCTGCCGGCGCGGTGATATTCCACGCGCAGATCCGGATCGCGCAGGCGGCGGCGCAGGAGCGCCGTGTTAAAGAGCAGGGTCTCCACAAAGCCGTCGCGCGCGCCGCGCATCACGCGGTCGCTCTCCGGCTCTTCCACGCTCCGCAGCGGGTAGGTGCGCGCGTCGATCAGCACCGCGCACCCGCCAAAGGTCGAGCCGAACATACACACGCCGCCGGACAGCACCTGGGTGACGGCGGGGTCGCACTCGGCGGTGGTGCGCGCCTCCACGTAGGGGAGATTTGCCGTTAAAAAGACTTCGGCGGCGTTCTCGCCGCGCGGGAGCGCGTCAAGTCCGATAAAATACTGCATCAGTTTTTCCATGATGTCGTCCTTGACAAAGCCGTTGATGTAGTACATGGTCAAACTGTCGCCGCCGACCAAGAGGCGCCGTTTGACCAGGTCAAACGAGCGGTCGGGCATGAGAACGTTGTCCATTTGCGCGATGTTTTCGCGGTAGACGCTTGAAAAGTGCATGGTGCTTTCCCCCTTTTTGTTTAGTATTGCCGCCTTTTCGCGGTTTGAACGAAAAACGGGGGCAAAAACCGTGCGCCGCGCGCATTTTTTTCGTCCGCACGACGTCGCCGCGCGTTTTCTTCCTTAATATATATAGGTGCGCGACGTGGTTTTTGTAAAATTTTTGAAAAACAGGAAAATTTTTGAAAAAACGCGGCGCAATTCTTACAAACGCGGCGCGAACCTAACAAAATTTCAAAAAAAGCGGCACTTTTCTTACAGTTTGATTACAGTTTACGAAAAGCACTTGCTTTTTTTTCTGCCTTGTCGTAAGATAGCATCAGGAAAAACCGCAGAAGATGCGGAAGTCCAAATTTATTTTTTAGAAGGAGAACCCACTATGAGAAATTTGAAAAAATTTCTGGCCCTCGTGATGGCTGTGCTCATGGTTATGAGCGTTGCTGTAATGACCGGTGTTTCCGCAGCTGATGAAGCTGACCACACCGAAGCAGCACATCATCTGAACAGCCTTTCGATCATGAAGGGTAACGAAAACGGTGACCTTATGCTGGCAAACGGCGTAACGCGTTACCAGGCTGCTCTCTTCTTCGTTCAGGCGCTGACCGGCAAGACCGACGTTAGCGTTTGGAACGCGGAAAAGAAGAGCGCGATCTTCACGGACGTTGCTGAATACGGCACGGCTATCGACTACGCTTACAATATCGGTATTGTACGCGGTCGCGGCAACGGCGTATATGGCTACAACGATCCCATCACCTACCAGGATATGCTCGTTATGGCTGTCCGTGCTCTCGAGTACGAAACCCCGAACATGCAGTATCCTTACGGCTACATCCTCGCTGCACAGAAGCTTGAACTCGACGAAGACCTCGACGAGCTCGTCAACTTCAAGGCAGAACTCAACCGCGGTCAGACCGCTGAGATCATCTGGAACATGCTCAACACCAAGATTGCTGTTGACTTTGACGGCGAGAAGATTTATCCGGAGGAATCCTACTACAACAAGTACGCTGACAAGTATCTTGAGAACAACAACAAGACCCTGCTTGAGAAATCCGGCTTTGCTGACGGTTCTCTGGTTGTCACCATCGTAAACACCTTCCTCAACAAGGATGAAAATCTTGAGGACGACGAAGATCCGTACGTTGTTCTTAACGACGGCCTCGAAATCAAGGCTGCTGACCTCGGCATCACCGAAGATACCCTCAAGGCTTCTTACCTCGGTCTGCCGATCAAACTCTACATTGATGAAAAGGTAGAAAAGTTCACGCAGACTGCGTATGATGACGAAGACGTCAGCGTCGTATTTGCTGACTTCTATTCCTACACCACCGCTGAAAACCTCGGTGATGCAGGCAACATCAAGTACACGGTTAAAGACAATGACTTTGACGCAGCTAAGAAAGCAACCCTGACCCTCGGCAGCGACAAGTTTGATTTGACCGATGAAGACCTCACCGTTCACTACTACACGTTCGACGCTTCCGCTAAGAACAAGGGCTGGACTGAAGTTGAGGCGGATGTAGTTCTCGATGCATTCGCGTACAATACCTCCGACAAAGAATATGTCGGCGGCAACTCTTACGGCAAGATCGAGTACCGTTCTCAGGATAACGCAGACGATGAGGATAAGACCGACCTCTACATCCTCTACACGCCGTACACCTTCGGTCGTTACTTCGTACGTTCGCTCAAGGACGCTACCACCGCAAAGAAGGCTGACTTTGTAACGGTTGCTACGTATGGTACGACCAAGCAAACGTCGACCTATGACGATGTAGATACCTACTTTGCAGAAAAACTCATCGGCACAAGCGTACAGGTTACTTCCGATGAGCAGACCGTTTCCAGAAAGAACGGCGAAAAGGCAAAGGCTGTTAAGCTCACCGGCGAAGCTATTAAGTCGGGCGACTTCTTCTTCGGTTCTTACAACAAACTCGACAACGTTCTGACTGTCGCAATGAGCGCTGGTGCGTTCCAGACCGGCAGATTGAACTCCAAGACCCTCAACACCAAGGATGGCACCATTAAGTCGGTCAAGATCAGCGGCACGACCTACAGCTTCGGCTTCAAGGGCGTAGCAGCTAACGCAGATGTGATCGAGGGTAACGTTACCAAGATTGACAACATCATCAACAGCCTCAAGGCAGGCAAAGACAACGTCAAGTACATCGTCGCTGACGGCAATGTTGTTTACGTTGAAAAGACGGAAAACAATGCTGAGGATGACACCTACTTCGACTACGTCATTGCTGACTTCAACGGCAAATATCTCGCAGACGTTCTCGATCTTGCAAGCAGCAAGCGCAATGATGACGATTCCATCAAGACTTCCGAACTCACCGGCGGTTTCTACGTAGAAAACGGCGAAGTTAAATTTGCAGTTCTCGATACGGCGACCGGCGAGTGGAAACTTGCTACGCTGGCAGGCTTCAACTACGGTGCATACGACGCCGATGACGACGAGTTTGATACCGAAGTCACCAATCTCGCAACGATTGCAAGCTACGAAGATATGACCGGTCTGAAAGAGGGCACGCAGGGTTATAATGATTATAACGCTGCTGTAACCGCTTTGGCAGATGTCAACCTCTTTGCAGTTGTAGAAGTTAAGGACGGCGCATACACGCTGGCAGAAGTTGTTGACAACGTCAAGATTGCTGACAATGCAACGAACTGCACCGCTAAACTCCTCTTCTCGGATGACACCGCAAAGACCAACAAGATCACTTCTGACAAAGACGTTGACGCAGCGCGTGTAACGCTCGATGCTGATACGATCATCGTCCTCCTCGATACGACAAACCACAAGGTTGGCGTACGCAAGGGCATTCAGAAGGAAGACAACAGCGTTGATACTAATGTCAAGTTCTACTCCGCTACTTCCGACCTGATCCTCGGTACCGTCGCAGACTTCACCGTTGAGACTTGGGGCGAAGCATCGACCACCATTGATGACGACGCTACCTACTACGTTGTAACTGCTGAAACCGAAATCGCGTATGAAGCAGAAAAGGACGCTAAGGACAACGACGTTTACACCTACACTGCTGACAAACTCTTTGACCTGCGCACCGGCAAGGTTGTCAACGGCATCGTTGAAACGGTAGACAAGAAGTCCGACAGCGCGTTCAACAACGCTGCGATCGGCGATGTTATCTACTTCAACGGCAGCGACGAGTATAAGGCATCCAACTTTGCGACCGCAGTTAAGAAGATTGCACAGGCAAACGACGATGACAACGCATACACGACTATTGACATCAACAAGCTGACCCTTGACGACGCGGATACCGTTGAATACGTAGGCGCTCTCGAAGGCAAGTCGGATGGTCTCAACGGTGCTGATGCGCTCAAGTCCCTCAGCATTAAGGTCACCACCGTTATGATGGATGACTATACTGAAGACTATGACATGGATAGCCTCTACACCGACCTTGTATACACCGATGCCCTCGCAGATAACTATGAAGGTCTGAGTTCTGTTGAGGATGATAAGGGTACTGTGGATGAACAGGATGACGTCGAATACTTCGAATACCTTATTGAAGGCGACGTAGTTGAAGAATCCAACGTGCCTGCTCTGGGTGTCTTCGATCAGTTCATCATCGATGTCGCTAACGATGATGAGATTAAGATTTATGCTCCTGCAGCAGATGAAGATCCTGCATTTGGCAGTGACGCTGTTGTAAATGTTGAACTCTATGCAGCAGCACGCTACAAAGACGGTAACCTCTTCATCGAAGTTATCCGTGTTGTAAGCGTAGGCACAGAAAACTAATCGCAAATTCCAATCAAAAAGAGAGAGCTTCGGCTCTCTCTTTTTTTGCATATAAGCCTTCCCCTCCCGAGAGGATGCTCTAATAAGGCTTCCCCTTTGAGGGGAAGCTGTCGCGTTAGCGACTGATGAGGTGTTACAAAGCAGAAACATACCGCAAAGCAGAGGGTAGTTTGCGCACAAACCACCTCATCCGTCAAATGCTGTAGCGTGCGATGTTTTGCGGAGCAAAACTCGCCGAGTTGCGCCAGCAACTCTTGCCACCTGTCTCGCCTGCGGGCTCGGTCACGGCGCGGCTCTGACCATCCACCGGATGGTCATTCACTCCCGCGCCGCCGCTACGCTACCTCGAAGGGGAAGGCTTATTTATATGCGCTTAGCATAAAAATCCGGGGGCTTTTTGCGCGCAATTTGCTATTGTGCTTTGCGGACGATTTTTGTATAATGAAATCAACAAATGAGAAACGGAGACAAAAGATGAAACTGACTTCGATCGAGCAACTCAATCGTGCGCCGCACGCCCTCGATTCGCACGCGGGGATCACGTCCGCCTCCCGCCTTGCGCCCGACTTTCGGCAGACGGTGACGCTGGAGGGGCAGACCGACCCGTCCATCTCCACGCACGTCTACTATCCGCGCATCAAGTGCCTCGGCGGCGGCAGATATCTGATGCTCCATATGGACAACCGCCTCGGCGGCAACGTGTTTTACGCCTTTTCGGACGATTTTATCCACTACACGCCGCGAAAAAAACTCTTTGCCGCCCATCCCGTCGTCCGCGACGACGGCGCGGAGGATAAGATCATGTACGCCAACGGCGAGGCGGTCGTGGCAAAAAACGGCGACCTGCTCGTGTTTGCCTCTTATCGCTACAACGGCGGCTACGGGCTGGACGCAAAGTACGGCGGCATTGTGATGCGCCGCTCGACCGACGGCGGCGAGACCTTTTCCGACGAGGTGGAGATCTACCGCGGGCGCAACTGGGAGAGTTTTCCGCTGCTCAAGCGCGACGGCGAGATCCAACTCTTTTTCTCCCACACCGCGCCGAAGTTTTATCTTGACAAAACCGTGCGCACCGACAGTCCGATCAAAACATCCAGCGGCACGGCGATGATCCGTTCCACCGACAACGGCTGCACCTGGACGCCAAACGTCACGGCGCCGCCCTACGCGGCGCACCGCGTAACGCAGTCCTACGTGGCAACGATGGACAACGGCACAAAGTGTTTTACCAACCAGATGGCGACCGCCGCCGAACTCGGCGACGGCTCTATCGTCATCTCCACCGAGAGCGACCTTGCAAACTACACCTTCCGCCTGACGCTCTCCTACACGCACGACAATTTCGCGCACGCGCTCGACATCGACGAGGACGGTCCCGCCGACAAGAATTTTGCGTTTGCGGACGGCGCCGGCCCCTACATCGCGCATTTTCCGAGCGGGGAGACCGCGCTTTCCTACAACCGAAAAGGGCTCCAGCACATCGCCATGGGCGATGAAAACGGCAAAAATTTTGATTTGGAGCGGCAAATCACCACCTTTGGCGGCAGATGGGGCTATTGGGGCGCCCTGACGGTGGAGGACGGCCACACGCTGATCTCCGCCTATCCGCACATCTTTGAGGACAAGTCGGTCAAGCCCTATCACATCGACAACGATCTCATGCTCGGCAAACTGCGCCTCAACCACGCGATCACCGCCGCGCCGTACACCGAGGACTTTGCGGGAAACACCGAGGCGCTCTTTGTCGGCGGCGCTTCTCAGGCGCAGATCGCCGTGCGCGCCGCCTTTGACGCCGAAAAACTCTATCTGCGCGTCGATCGGCTGGACGCGCTCCTCACCGCCGGCGACGGCGTGGAATTTTGGCTGCGCGCCGGCGGGCATATCTACCGCGTCGGCAGTTATCTCTCCGGGCGGCGCTATATCCTCTGCGACGGCGCAAAATGCGAGGTCGAACTTTGCGGCGCGGATGAACTTTTCGGGCAGATGCACGTGCGCGGCGGCGACGACAACGGCGCGGTCACGCTCCTCTCGCTCCCGCGCGCGCTGCTCGGCGGCGAAAACCGCTTGGAGTTGCGCGTGGCGCTCAAAAACAACGACGGGCTGGATACGGTCACCGACGGCGAGGATTTCTATTTCCCCGTATGGATCGGGAAATGAAAGCTAAAAAAACCTTGCGGATTTGCAAAATCCGCAAGGTTTTTTTATGATATGACGAGGTCGCCGCGTTATTCGACGGCGGGCAGCGTGCTTTTTTTCGGCAGGATGAGGGTAAACGACGTACCTTTGCCGAGGATGCTGTCTACGGTGATGTCGCCGCCGTGCGCCAGCGCAAATTCCTTGGCGATGGCAAGTCCCAGCCCCGTGCCGCCCTTGTCCGAGTTGCGCGCCTTTTCCACGCGGTAAAAGCGCTCAAACAGGTGCGGGATATCCTCTTTCGGAATGCCGATGCCGGTATCGGTGACGGCAACAGTGATATCGTCGCCGCGGTCGGTGAGGCAAAAATCGACCTTGCCGCCGGCGGGCGTGTATTTGAGCGCGTTGGTGGCGATGTTGGTGAGGATCTGCTCCACACGCGCGGGGTCGGCGCGGATAAAGAGCGGCGTATCGGCGCCGCGCAGAGAGATCTTGTGTGCGCCGTTGTCATTAAACGACAGGCGGTGGACCAGCGCGGTCAGCGCCTCGGCGATATCGTACTCGCGCGCGGCAAACTTGGTCGAGCGGTTGTCGAGGCGGGAGAGGATCAAGAGGTCGCGGATCAACTGTTCCATGCGCTCGCTCTCGCTCTCCGCCATTTGCAAAAAGCCGCGCTCGGTTTCCCCTAAGGGGAGGTCCTCGTCCCCCGCCAGCGACTCGATGACCATCCGGATGGTGGTCAGCGGCGTGCGCAGTTCGTGCGAGACGTTGGCGACAAACTCACGACGGCTCCTGTCCAGCGCAAAACTCTGCGTGACGTCGTGGATGACGAGGAGAAATCCCTCGCGCATACTGCCGCCGTCCCGATAGCGGATATTGCCGAAATAGAGTTCATACACCTGGTCGCGGTAATGGACGGCGGGGACGACTTTGTCGCTGCCGATATCCATATCGAGCCCGTCTTTTTCATAATTGAGCAACCCGAAAATATAGTCGAGCGAAAACTTGTCTTTGTCCACGTCCGCAAACAGTTTTTTTGCCGCGCTGTTGATCTGCAGCGGTCGTCCGTCCTCGCCGAATGTGACCACGGCGTCTTTCAGGCAGGAGAGGACGGTCTCCAGTTTTTCGCGCTCGCCGTTGATCTCGTCAAGGTTGCCCTCGATGAGCGAACTCATGCGGTTAAAGTTTTCGGTGAGCACGCCGATCTCATCGGTGGAATGGACCTCGATCTTTTCGCGAAAGTTGCCGTCCGCCACGCGCTGTACGCCCTCGGTGAGGTTGGCAAGCGGCATGGCGATGGCGCGGGCAAGGAAAAAGGACAGCACAAACGAGATCAAAAGACCCACAAAAAGGGCTTGCAGGACGATCGAAAAGAGCATACTGTTGATCTGCCGCAGCTCGTTTCTACTGTCGCGGATGTAAATGATGCGGGTCTCGTCGGACGTCGACAGGCGCACGGCAAAGTCGGCGTAGTCGCTGCCGGTGGCGCGGTCGTCTCCGCGCCCTCCGCCGAGCGCCGCGATGAGATTGGGCGTTTCGGCAAGGCGAACGCCGCTCTCGGTATCGCTTCCGCCGAGAAAGGCGCCGTCCCCGTCCAAAATATAGTAGTTTCGGTCGTCGTCGATGCCGAGGCGGGAGGCGTAGGAGGAGAGGATCGCTTTTTGCTTTTCGGTGGCGTCTCCGTCGGTCATGGCGTCGGTCAGATAGGCGCAGAGCTGCCCGTCCTCTGCAAAGTTTTCTTCCATACAGCGGGTAAAGTCGGCGTTGTAATAGCCGAGGACGCTGGAGATCAAAACCGCGCCGACAACGCTCATCACGCTGAGGATAAAGATGACGAGAATCAAAAAGATTTTGAAATATAATCCCTTGCGCATCGGTTTCCTCTTTCTCTTTACTGAATATAGTAGCCGACGCCGCGCTTGGTAAAGAGGTATTCGGGCGCGGCGGGGTCGGCCTCAAGTTTTTTGCGCAGGCGCGAGACCGTAACGTCCACCGTGCCCGCGTCGCCGATGAAATCGCCGTAGCCCCACACGCGATCCAGCAGTTCTTCCCGCGAGAAGGGTTTGCCTGCGTTTTCCATCAAAAAGTAGAGCAGGTCGTATTCTTTTTTCGAGAGTTCGAGTTCGACGTCGTCGCGGCGCGCAATATAGCGCTCGGGGTCGATGGAGAGCCCGCGCACCGAGAGGATGCCGCCCTTTTCTTTGCCGCCATTGACCAGTTCGTCGCGGGAGCGGCGGATGTTGGCGCGGATGCGTGCGATGACTTCGCTCATCGAAAACGGTTTGGTGATGTAGTCGTCCGCGCCGTTGTCCAGCCCCATGATCTTGTCCTTTTCATCGTCGCGTGCGGTCACCATGATGACGGGGACGTCGGAGCGCATCCGGATCCCGCGCAGGACGGCAAAGCCGTCGAGTTTCGGCAGCATGATGTCGAGCAGGACGATGGCGTACTGCCCCGTCAGCGCCTTTTTCAGCCCTGCCTCGCCGTCCTCGGCGGTATCGGTGTCAAAGCCGGCGCGCTTTAAGTTAAACGAGAGCAGCATGGCAATGTTCTTTTCGTCTTCCACGATCAAAACTTTTGATTTTGTTTCCATAATATCTCCTTTTTACTGGGTCGCGGCGGCAATGCCGAGCGGCATTGAGCGCAGGTTTTCGGTTTTGTCAAATTCGGCAAAAAAGGCGGCGTATTCCGCGCGGGCGGCGGCGTCGGTCGCCAGCGAGAAGTTGTAAACGTCAAACGACGGGGAGTCGTGCAGCACCATCTGCACCATCCGCTCGCTCGCCAGATCCTCGGAGAGCAGGTGCATCCGGCAGGATTTGGCAAAATAGCCGTCGATTTTCGGGATGTCTTTGTAAAGCGCCGGCGAAACGTAGGTGCGCACGGTCACGCCGAGGAGCGAAAAGAGAAAACGGTTGCTCTCCTCCATCTCGGCGGCGAAGGCGGCGCCGCTCTCGCCCTCGGGCATATAGTAACTGATCGCGTGCCCCGCGCCGAGGATATCCGGCAGGACGGCGGCAAATTTGCGGACGTCGGCGGGGGAGAGGGCAAAGGTCGTCCCGTGCCGCCCGGCAAGCGCAAGGAGTTTTTGCACGTCGGTCACGCTCGGGCGCAAAAAGATCGGGTGCATAAAGACGCCGCTGACCGTTTTTCGCGCCGGGATCGTAAAGGCGAGGGTGGGGCGGTTGTCTCTGTGGACGGCGTAGAGGTTGAGAAGTTCGTCAAAGGTAAGCGCCTCTTTGCCGTCGCAAAGCCGCGCGCAGAGTTTGCCGTTTTGCGCGTAGGCGGTGGCAAACGAAAGATCAAATTTTTCCGCGGCAAAGTCAGGCTCGATATAGTAGCCGTCGCCGTAGCGGTAGACGGTGACTTCCCGTTTTTGTCCGCGTTCGTCCAGGCACTGCCCGTTTTGCAGGGAAAATGAGAGAAATTTGCCGTCCTCCGATTGCAAAAGGACGGCGGCAAGCGCGTCGTTTTGCGTTACCGACAGGGCGTCGAGCGCGTCAAAGGCGTCGAGCGGCACGAGATACTTGCCGTCGCTTTCGATAAACGGGAGGATCTCGTCGCGGGCGTACGCGCCGTCGTTGATAAACAGGGAAATATAGTGCGTGTCCTCCGCGGCGGAGAGGACGCAGAGGCAGGCGCAAAAAAGAAGCGCAAAGGCAATGAGGCGGCGGTTCATCCTTGACGTTCTCCTTTCGTTTTTTTCGGCGGCTCTATCCGACAAGGTCGTACAGGCTGCCGTTTTGCAGTCCGTCATAGTAGTAGGCGACGGCAAGGTCAACGGCGCGGTTGTAACTGTGCGTGCCGTCCGCCACGCCCTGGGCGCGCAGATAGGTGTTGTTTAAGGCGTTTGCCGCGCGTGCGGCGGTCAGATTTGCATAGGAAGTCATTTTGCGGACATAGGCGGCAAATTCACTGCGCACGCCGTCTGTGGCATAGGAAAACAGATCCGTCGCGCGCGTTTCGTCGAGCCGCGCAAGCGCGGTGAGCGCCGATTGCAGCATACTCATATAGCCGCTGTATTGCAGAAAGGGGTCGTCCGACGAAATGCAGACGAGAAAGGCGACGAAATCCGCCTCGTCTTCCCGGGCGACGCCGCGCTGGTGCGCCATTTCGTGCGCGGCGGTAAAGGCAACGGTAAAGTCGGGGTAGTTAACGCTCACGTTGACTTCTCCGGTGTAAAAGGTGTAAAATCCCGCCATTTGCGTGTAGGTCAGCGGCACCGAGAGGGCAAGTTCTTTGGCGGCGGCGTACATCGGGGGCAGAAAATCATAGGTGCTTGCCGCGCGGTTGTAGGCGGCGCAGAGGGCTTTCGACGTCCCTGCAAGCGTATCCGGCGAGATCGCCGCGCCGGTGGCGTCATACGTCATCGCTTTGGCGGCGGCGTTGGCCTCGACCATCAGGTAGACCGCCGTTTCAAAAATGCCGTCGGCGGTCACTTCGTCGGCATTGGGGTAGAGTTTTTTTGCCAGGGGCGTGGTGTGATAGCCCGCGCCGTACAGGAGGAAAAACGAGGCGCAAAGATAGGCGCACAGGCTGAGCGCCGCGCATAGCGCGGCGGCAAGCCGCCGCCGACGGTCGCCGTCCTGCAGGATCCATACGACGAGCCAGATCACAAGCGGCACAAAGAGCAAGATCAGCGTTTCCGCGATCGAAAACGGGATCAGCGAGGAGAGGGCGCCGAAGAGGGCGCGCAGCGCGGCGCCGACCGTGGTCGTATACAGGTCGGCAAAGGGCGCGGAGAGGACGGCGGCGCCTTTGACCGCAAGTCCGAGGAGGAGGGCGCAAAAGATGATCTTTGCATAGAGCGGAAGTTTGAACGGGAGTTTTATTTTCATTCGTGGTCGAATTCCTTTACTTTACGTATAAAATCTGCCATATCGGCGCAGAGCGGCGACGTGATCCTGACGTGTGCGCCGCTTTGCGGGTGGACAAAGGCGAGGGAGGAGGCGTGGAGCGCCTGCCGCGGCAGAAGTTTTTTTCCGCCGTAGAGGTCGTCGCCGAGCAGCGGATGCCCGATGGCGGACATCTGCACGCGGATCTGATGCGTGCGCCCGGTCCTCGGGCGGCACTCGACCAGCGCAAACTCGGCAAAGCGGTCGAGTACGCGGTAGTCGGTGCGGGCGTATTCGCTGTCTTTGCCGGTACACGCCATCTCGCGCAGGATCATGCTCTCGTGCGTGCGGCGGATGTAGCCCTCGACCGTCCCCTCATCGGTGGGCGGCGCACCGTGGGTGATGGCAAGGTATACTTTTTCGTAGCCGCCGCACAGATGCAGGGCGTTGAAGCGCTCGGCGGAAAGGCGGTTTTTTGCCACGAGCAAAACGCCGCTGGTATCGCAGTCCAGCCGCCCGATCGCGCGAAACACAAAGGGGACGCCGCGCTTGTCAAATTCAAATTTCAGGGCATTGGCAAGCGTGTCGCCCCGGTGCCGAAAGGACTCATGCGTGGGCATATACGGCGGCTTGTCCGGCACGATCAGCCAGTCGTCCTCGTAGAGGATCGAGAGCGGCAGGTCCGTCCCCGTAAGGTCGCTCTCCTCGGGCGGCAGCGTGAGCGAAACGACGTCGCCCGCGTGCAAAACGCGGCGGACGGTGACCGTCTCACCGCAAACGGTGATGCCGCCGGTGGTTTTGAGGTCGCAGAGCAGCGCACGGGAGAGCCGCAGGTTTTGCGTGAGAAAGTCGCGGAGGAGTTTTCCCTCAAATTCGGTTCCCACGCAAAAATCCATCCGGCGCCGACGCTCCCTTACCTTTATAATATACCATAATATAGTATACCATTTTGCAAAAGCAAATGCAAGGCGCTTTGATTTTTTTGTCCCCGCCGCCGGATAAAAACGGCAAAAGCGGGAAAAACTAACCGCAAAAGAAAATCACGGGAGGACAAACGATGCGCGGATGCGAGCGGAAAATCATTATGCTGCGGGGGACCGAGTCGCAGATCTTTGATACGGCGTACTTTCTTTTGCGGCGGGACTGCGAGGGCGGCGCACATCCCGCCGATGAAATTTTGCGCGAGGCGGAGCGGATCGTCGCCGGCAATACCACGCGGTCGCGCCTGCGCTTTTTTTCGCGCCGCTGGGTGCTTTTTTCTTCCGGCGTGCTGTGCGGCGTCGGGCTTTCTCTCCTGCTTTTTCTCCTCCTGCGGTAAAAACACTTGCATTTTTCGGGAAAGTCGTGTATAATATATCTTGAATTATTTTGTTCGGTAAAAACACGGCAGAAAAAGTACCGCCTGTGCGTTTTCGCGGTCAAACCTGCTGCCGTCATAAAAACCCGTCGGGAGGGATCCTCCCCGGCGGCGCCTCTGTGGATGCCCACAGAGTTGTTTTTGTGCGCACATTTAGGAAGATGAGATACGAACACGCACGGTTTTAACGGGCGTCTTTCCGCCCATTCGTCAGCAAAGCGCTTGTTCATATCCTATATGAACAGCGCGCTTATGCTTA
>JAFSUT010000017.1 GCA_017445085.1 Clostridia bacterium
GATGGATTTGTGCGCAGATTTGGGTGCGGACGACGAAGCCTTACTTCGTAAGGCAAGGAGGAGAAACCCAAAGATGCCGCAAAGGCACTGTTTCGGGCGGGTTCAAATTCGCGCCATCTTCCTACGTCAAGGGTGGATTTTGCGTATAGCAAAAAAGAGAATTGAATGAAAAAATCGAAATTTCGATTTTTTCTTCTTCTTACGGAAATATTTCGGGACAAAAATCCCTTTGTCCGCTTTTCTCTTTTTTGCGATCCGGACTTTTTTTACATCCCCATTTTTTCAGATCTTAAAATGCACCGGCATCCCAAACTCGGTGCGGTATTTGACCTCGCCCTCGATCAGCGGACGGAGATAGTCAAGGCACCTGTCAGTGACGTTGTTGCCCGACGGGGTGATAAAGTCGTCCGGCACGCGCTTTACCTTGTTGGCAACTTCACAAACGTCAATACTGTCGATCCTGATCTTGTATCCGATCTTACTGCGGACGAAAATCATCATATGCCCGCTGACGCCGCGCAGAGCAAACTCCACCGCCTTTTTGCCGATGGCGACCGACTCGCGGATATCTGTGGCAGAGGCGATATGCGCGGCACAGCGCTGGGAGGTGTTAAACTCCACCGCACGCGTTTTACAGCCGATCTCCTCGCGGAGCGCCATACAAAGCGCCGTCCCCGTCCCCGAAAGCTGGGTGTGCCCGAAAGCGTCCACCTTTTTGGACATCCCCTCACAGACATACGTCCCGTTTGGCAGGCGGATCCCCTCGGACACCGCGATCACGACGTTGGGATGGGCTTTCAGCGCCGTGCGGACGTCCGAAAAAAAACTGTCCATATCAAATTCGCGCTCGGGCAGATACACGTAGTCGGGCGCCATACCGCCCGAAAGCCGCGGCAGCGCGGCAGCGGCAGTCAGCCATCCGGCGTCCCGCCCCATGATCTCGGTGATGGTAACCGCCTTTGTGGTATAGACCGCGCAGTCACAGAGGATCTCTTTGACCGAGGTGGCGATGTACTTTGCCGCAGAGCCAAATCCCGGCGTATGGTCGGTGCAGTCAAGGTCGTTGTCGATGGTTTTCGGCACGCCGATGATGCGCATTTCATAGCCGACCTTTTCGGTATAGGCACGCAGTTTCATCACCGTATCCATCGAGTCGTTGCCGCCGATATAGAAAAAGTACCGGATATCGTATTTTTTGAATACGTCCAAAATGCGATCGTATATCGGATCGTTTTGTTCCGGCGGCGGCAGTTTTTTGCGGCAGGCGCCCAGCGCCGCCGCAGGCGTATGTTCGAGATCGGTAAAGCGCTGTTCCTCGGTAAAGATCTTGCAAAGATCGACCAGCCGCTCCTCGCAAAGCCCCTCAATACCGTTGCGCATCCCGTAGATCTTGCGGATATCGCCTTTGTCGGCGGCGGCAAGCGCGCCGCGAATGACGCCCGAGAGCGTGGCGTTGATCGCGGCGGTAGGTCCGCCCGACTGTCCGACCACGGCGTTTCCGTTGAATTTCTCCATAGCAGACTCCTTTTTGATCTATATTAACACGTTTATTATACCATAGGAAAAATATACCGTCAACGCAAAGCGAAACCAAAAATCACCGTTCATTTTTGCAGATTTTGAAAAAGATTTAACAAAAGCTCCTATACAGCCCCCGTTTTTTCGAGCATGGAAAACGACGCCTGCGGCGTCGTCTTTTCTATTCCGAAATTCAATCTGCCGCGTCGACGGAAAGCACGTGCAAAAGGTCGCCCTCTACCGAAAAGCCGATCTCAAAGTTCCCGTAGCGAAAGCGATATACGCGTGTGTTGTCCTCTTGATAGGACGGGCGCGGATCCTCACGGAGGAGGGCGACGAGGGGCGCGCGCATCTGCGGCGGCAAAAGTTCCAGGAGCCTTGGCGGAAAGTCTACGGAAAGCGCGTAGTCGGTAAATTCATCGGCATAGCCGCAAACCGCCTGCGGGATCGAATCTCCCGCAAGGTAGGGCTTGATATCGTAGATCGGCGTGCCGTTTAAGAGATCGGCGCCCTCAACGATCAAACAATGCCCGAGGCGCGCGTCCTTTTCCACCGCAAGCAGGCGCACCGCCGAGAGTCCGATCGAATTGGGGCGAAACGGCGAGCGGCTGGCAAACACGCCGACGCGGCGGTTGCCGCCGAGCCGCGGCGGCCGCACGGTGGGCGAAAAGTCCCCCCTGTGCGCCTGTGAAAAATCAAAAAGCAGCCAGAGATGCGAAAAATGCTCGATCTCGCGCAGCGCCTCCGGCACGCGGTATTTTTCGACAAAGACGATCTTTGCACGCGCGGGGACGCGCAAACTCTGCCGCGGGATCCCAAACTTTTCCACGTAGTCGTTGTACAGATGCGCAACAGGCTCAATGACCATAACGATGTCTTTTCCTTTCTTTCGGGCGCGCCGCCGTCGCCGTTTGCGGTCAGTTTTCCGGCGTCGCCTCGCTGTTTTCACTTGCAAGTTCCAACAAAACCTGCCGCATTTCCGCTTCGCGCTCGCAGGTGTTCAGCCGTCCGCGGGCGGCAGCCGCGCCGCGGAAATTGCGGATGTACTGCGCCATATGTTTTCTCGCCTCGGGAATGGCGATCGCCTGCGGTTTGGTTTCCAGCATCAGCGAAAGGTGACGCAGCGCCTCGGCAACGATCTCGTCTTTTTTCGGCGGCGTAAACGGTCTGCCGGAAAGTGCGGCGCTGATCTCTTCAAAGATCCACGGATTTCCCATCGCGCCGCGGGCAACCATCACGCCGTCGCATCCCGTCTCGCGAAACATCCGCAAAGCGTCGGCGGCGGAAAAAATATCGCCGTTGCCGCATACCGGCACGCGCACGCGCGCCTTGACCGCGGCGATCACGGAAAGATCCGCGCGCCCGCTGTACATCTGCGCCCGCGTGCGCCCGTGGACGCAGATCATATCCGCGCCCGCGTCTTCCAGCCGTGCGGCAAACTCGGGCGCGTTGACGGAGTTTTCGTCAAATCCCGCGCGGATCTTGACCGTGACGGGAATATCCACCGCCTCTTTTACCGCGCGCACAATATCGGCGGCAAGCTGCGGATCGCGCATCAGCGCGCTTCCCTCTCCGCACGACACGATCTTTCGCACGGGGCAACCCATATTGATGTCGATCGCCGCAGGAATGCGCAGTCCCGCTTCCAGCGTGCCTTCGGCAATGCGCTTTGCCGCCTCTGCGAAAAACGCGGGGCGCGCGCCGAACAGTTGGATCGCCATCGGCATCTCGTCCTCGTCAAACGCGCAAAGACGGGGCGTTTTTTTGTCGCCGTAGCAAATCGCGGCGGCGCTGACCATCTCACTGCACAAATACTCCGCGCCGTGCGCCCGACAGATCTTTCGAAACGCACGGTCGCTGACGCCGGCAAGCGGCGCAAGGCACAAACCGTGCGGAATTTCAATGTTTTTGATGTTCATTTTCAAAAATCTTCCTTTTCTGTCTTATTTTACCATAGCCGAAAAGCGGGTGTCAACGTCTTACCATATATTCTCACTATCTTTTTGCCCGAAAATCCGTTACAATAGAAGCAGAATTCTCCCAAAAAAGGTAAGGTGATCTCCCATGAAACGAAGTTTACGTACGCTCTTTTGCACCCTCGGACTTTCGCTGTGCCTCGCCGCGGCGGTCTCCGCCGCCGACGCGGGCAGGGTGCGCGTGGACACGCGGCTCAACGTGCGCACGGGCGCCGGGCTCAACTATGCGATATGCGACCGCCTGTCCCCCGACGCCGCGGTCACCGTATATGAAATGAAAAACGGCTTTTACCGCATCGGATACGGGGACGGAAAAAGCGGTTACGCCAGCGCCGCCTATATCCAACCGCTCCACGCCGCGGAACTCACCGTACATACGGGCAACAGCAATCTCAACGTCCGCGCGGGCGGCGGTCTCGGCTATCCCGTCATCGACCGACTGCCGAGCGGCAGCGTTGTCTACAAGCTCGGCGCGGGAACGGGCGGTTTTTATCAGATCCTCTACGGCGGCGGCAAAACCGGCTACGCCAGCCGCGACTATCTGCGTGACGCGGCGCAGGACGCGATAAAAGAAGCCGTGTATCTCTCCGTGCCGAGTTATAAGCAATACGACAGCCGCTGGAAAGCCTTGACGCTCCCCGGCAGCGGCGAAACGCTGGAAACGCACGGTTGTGCCGTCACCTCGCTCGCCATGGCGGAGAGCGTACGCACGGGGACGGCGGTCACCCCGCCCGACGTCCTGCGGGACTTTGCCTTTACCGAGGGCGGTGCGGTCTACTGGACGGGGTACGTTTTGGACGATTGCAGTTTTGAGAGCATTTACAACACCCTCTGCCGCGGCTGTCCGGTGATCTTCCACGGCAGAAAATCCGGCGGGAGTACGCACTTTGTCGTGGTCCACGGCTTCAAGGGCGGCAGACTCACCGCGGAGAACTTTCTCATCCGCGATCCCGGCGCCGCGCGCACGACGCTTGCCGCTTTTCTCGCGGTGTACGACATCCCGGTAAAAACCGTCCACACCTGATGCAAAAAGCCCATTCACAAAGATTTCACTTGACTTTTTGTCCCCCTTGAATTACAATGAGATCATAAAGTGAAAAAAGGGGGGATCGTGATGAAAAGGCGCGTTTTTGCCGTCTGCCTTTGCGTCCTCTTTCTTCTCACCGCCCTGACTTCATTTGCCGTGATCGTCGAGGCCGCTGACCACGACTGCACCGGCGAGGACTGCCCGATCTGCGCAGAAGTTGCCCTCTGCACACAGCTCTTGCGCCGCCTGCCGCTCATCCTTTTGGTTTTTGCGTGCGCATCCCGCCTGTTTTATGCCGTGCGCAAAACCACACGCCGCGTATATCTCCCCGCGTTTTGTACGCCGGTGACCCGTTTTGACGTTTTGAATTCCTGAGTTATTCCCGAGGGGACAGTTTTGCCTTTTTTTGGCGGATTGCCCTCTCTTTTTCTGTTCATTTTAATATTTTACGATAACGAGGTATTCAAAATATGAAACGTATTCTTACAACGCTGTTGGCGCTGCTTATGCTTTTGTCGGCGGTTTCCTGCGGCAAGCCCGCTGTGACTTCCGACGGTTTTACGGTGGTTTGCACCACCTTTCCGCTCTATGACTTTACGCGAAATATCGTCGGCGACGCCGCAGGCGTCACCGTCAAACTGCTGATGGAAAACGGCAGTGACCTGCACAATTTTCAACCGTCCGCCGCACAGATCCTGGAAATTCAAAACGCCGATCTCTTTATCTACAACGGTGGTGAATCGGACGAGTGGGTAGAGGACCTGAACCTTTCAGACGTCGCCTCCTGCGCCGCCGTCACCCTGTGTGAAACCCTCGTCGAAGAAGACGTTGAGGGCGCGCAGCACGAGGAGCACGATCACGGAGATCACGAAGAGGATGAAGAACACGAAGAGGATGAGGAACACGAAGAAGAAATCGACGAGCACGTCTGGCTCTCGCTTCTTCGCGCCGCCGAAATCACAAACGGTATCCGTGACGCCCTTTGCACGTTGGACGCGCCGCACGCGGACGCTTACCGCGAAAATGCGCGCGCCTACGCCGCGCGCCTTACGGCGCTGGAGGCTGACTATCGCGAAAAGCTCTCCACCACAGGGGAGCGCGTCTTTGTCGTGTGCGACCGTTTTCCCTTCCGTTATCTTGCAGAGGACTACGGTCTGCACTGCTTTGCCGCCTTTTCGGGCTGTTCCGCCGAGAGTGAAGCAAGTTTTGAAACTATCTTAAATCTTGCAAATGCGCTGACGACGTATAAACTCGACCGCGTTTACGTCCTGGAAAACTCAGACAAAAAAATTGCCGAAGCGGTGATTGCCGCTTCCACGCAAAAAGACGCGGAAATTGCAGAACTCAATTCCATGCAATCGGTCACCGCGCGCGACGTTGAAAACGGCGCGACCTATCTTACGATCGCACAAAAAAATCTGGAAATTCTGTCCGCTGACTGAAAGGAAACGCCATGCCGCTTTTACAATGCAAAAACCTCACCGTAGGGTACGATACGCACGCCGTTGTTTCGGATCTGAATTTTGAAGTTTGCAGGGGCGACTACCTCTGCATCATCGGCGAAAACGGCGCCGGAAAAAGCACCCTGCTCCGCACGCTCCTGCATCTTCAACCGCCGCTCGGCGGGCAAATTCAATACGGCGACGGGCTCCGTGCGCGGCAAATCGGCTATCTGCCCCAGCAGACCGCCGCGCAAAAGGACTTTCCCGCCACCGTTTACGAGGTGGTGCTTTCCGGTTGTCTTGGCGGCATCGGTCATCGTTTTTTCTTCGGCAAAGCCGAACGCCGCCGCGTAGAGGATATGCTGGCGCGCCTGGACATCACGCACCTTTGCGACCGTTGCTTCCGCGAACTTTCGGGCGGACAGCAGCAGCGCGTACTGCTTGCCCGTGCGCTTTGCACCGAGGGCAAACTCCTCCTCCTTGATGAGCCGACCGCGGGGCTTGACCCGATGGCTACGCAAAATTTTTACGATATCATCGAAAAACTGAACGCCGACGGCAGGGCGGTCATCATGATCACACATGATATGAAAGCCGCCGTCCGCTACGCCTCGCACATTTTGCACATCGGCGGTAAGCAACTCTTTTTCGGGCGCACCGCCGACTATCTGAACACCGCGCGCGGCCGCGCCTTTACGGCGGCAAACGGAGGGCAGGACGATGTTTGATCAACTTTCCCTCTATCTTGCGCAACCCTTTGTACAATACGCCCTCATCGCCGGCGTCCTGATCGCGCTCTGCGCCGCCCTGCTCGGGGTGACGCTGGTCCTCCGCCGCTATTCCTTTATCGGCGACAGCCTTTCCCACGTGGCGTTTTGTGCCATGACGGTGGCGTCCGTCCTGCATCTTTTGACCGATTTTGCCCTGATCCTGCCCGTGACGATGCTCGCCTCGGTCCTTCTCCTCGGCAAAGGACGCCGCGCAAAGATCAAGGGCGACGCGGCGCTTGCCATGCTCTCGGTCGGCTCGCTTGCCGTCGGTTATCTCATCATCAACCGCTTTTCTTCTTCCGCCAACATTTCCGCCGACGTTTGCGGCACGCTCTTCGGCACGACGTCCATCCTCACCTTAAAGCCGTACGACGTTTGGATCTGCGTCGGGATGTCGATCCTCTGCATCCTCGTCTTTGTATTTCTCTATAACCGCATTTTTGCCGTCACGTTTGACGAGACCTTTGCCGCCGCTACGGGGACGCGCGTTTCGCTCATTCAAATCGGACTTGCGCTCATCATCGCCGCGGTCATTTCGCTTTCCACGCATCTCGTCGGCTCCCTGCTCACCTCGGCGCTGATCATCTTCCCCGCACTCTCGGTGATGCGCGTGTTCAAAAGTTTCCGCGCCGTGGTCGTGGCTTCCGCCGTGGTTTCCGTCCTGTGCGCCGCCGGCGGCATTCTCGCCTCTATCCTGCTGTCCACGCCGGTCGGCTCCACCATCGTTGCCGCCGACATTCTCGTCTTCTTCGGCTTTTGCCTTGCAGGGCGCCTCGTCCGAGGCAATACGTAAAATGAAAGGAAGGTCTATGATGAAAAAATTGCTTGTCTCGGCGCTTGCCGTCCTCCTCTCCCTCCTGCTTTGCGCCTGCGGCGCAGAAAAGGCGGCGGTGGATTTTGATATCGCCGCAATGAGCGAAACCATGGCGTATTCGTTTGTCTATCAGATGCTGAACGATCCAAAGACCTATCTTACCAAAACCGTGCGTGTGCGCGGTCCGCTTGCCATCTCGCACTTTGATCAAACCGACAAGGACTACTACTACGTCGTCATTGCCGATACCACCGCGTGCTGCTCGCAGGGGCTGGAATTCCGCCTGCCGGAAAACGCCGTTCTCCCGGCGGACGGCGAGACCGTGGAGATCGTCGGTACGTTTTCCACCTACGACGAACTCAACGTCACCTACTACTGTGTGGACGCCACCGACGTCATCAGCGGATAGACCTCTGAATAAAAACCGAGTTTTTTACAAAATAATAGCGCAAAGGCGGCATATCCCCTCGGATACGTTGCTTTTGCGTTATTTTTATTGCATTTTCCTCTTGACAATTTTGTTTCTGTTTGATAAAATATAATTGTTCAAAATACATTTGCAAATCGGAAAGGAGATTTTAAGACTATGAGCAAGATCTACGATTTCACCGTCAAAGACAGAAAAGGGAATGACGTTTCCCTCGGAGAGTACAAAGGCAAAGTCCTCCTCATTGTCAACACGGCGACCGGCTGCGGTTTTACGCCGCATTATGAACCGCTGGAAGCGATGTACAAACAGTTGAGGGAGCGCGGATTTGAGATTTTGGACTTCCCTTGCAATCAATTTGCCAACCAGGCGCCCGGCGACGCCGATGAGATCCACAATTTCTGCACGATGAAATTCGGCACCGAGTTCCCGCAGTTTGCCAAAATCGACGTCAACGGAGAGGACGCCTCCCCGCTGTTTGCGTACCTTGCAAGCGAAAAGCCGTTTGCAGGTTTCGGCAAAGGCATCAAAAACGCCGCGCTTGAAAAGTTTACAAACGCCAACAACAAAAAATTCGGCGACAAGGCGTATATCAAATGGAATTTTACTAAATTTCTCGTCAACCGCGACGGCGACGTCATTGCAAGATTTGAGCCGACCACCGATATGGCGGACGTCAAAGCCGCGGTAGAAGCCGCCCTTGCGTGAGGCTTTCACGGCCCACGCTCTTTGAGAAAGACACCGACGGAGGAATAAATATGGTCATCAAAGCAGTCAAATTCAGAAAAGACGGATTTTATACGCAGCCGTTTGTCATGGGCGGCGAGGAAGGCATGGCAAAGTATGACAAAAACGTCCGCTATCGCGGCAGTCTGCAAAACTACCTGATCGACACCGGGGACGAAGTGATCCTCGTCGATACCGGTCTGCCCGCGGGCACGCCGGAAGAACACCCGGACGAAAACAGCCTTGCCTTTACGGGACACGATATTTGCAGTTACACCGAGGCGTTTGCCGCCCTCGGCTACAAACCGGAACAGGTGACGAAAATTCTCCTGACCCACAAGCACGCCGACCACTCGGGAGAACTTCGGGCATTTCCAAACGCAAAGATCTACGTAAACGAAGAGGAACTCTCCGCGGCGGAACTGCAAGGGATCTCCAACCTCGTACCCGTCAAATTTACCGGCGGCGCATACTACAACTTCCCCGCCGCCGAAAAGATCCGTGACGGCATTTATTTTATCAAAGCCAAGGGGCATACGAGCGGCAACAGCATCGTCGTGGTCGAAGACGGCGGACTGTTTTATATGATCCACGGCGACATCACCTACGTGGATGAAGCCCTCTACGAAAACAAACTGTCCGTGGTATTTGACGACCTCGCGGCGGCAAGAGTTACGCTCGATCGCGTGCGGGAGTTTATCCGCAATCATCCTACGGTGTATTGCGGTACGCATACGCCGCAAGGGTATGAAAACCTCGAAGCCAAGCGCGTGATGGACCTCGATCACCCCGTAAAGACCATCCCGGCAGAGGTCGATTTTTCCGCGGCGACGGCAACGGGAAAGTATATCTGCTCGATCTGCGGCTACGTGTACGATCCTGCCGAGCACGACGGCGTCGCCTTTGAGGATCTGCCGGACGACTGGAAATGTCCGCGGTGCAAACAGCCGAAAGACAAGTTCAACAAAGCGTGATTTTGCAAGTTCATTCAGAAACGAGGTCATATGATGAGAAAAAGCATTTCGACCACAGAGGCGATTTTCCCCATGCCCGTCCTGCTGGTCGCAACCTACAATGAAGACGGCAGCGTCAACGTGATGAATGCCGCATGGGGGACGATGGTCGACCGTGACGTCGTCGCGCTCAATTTGACCGAAACGCACAAAACTGTTGCCAACATCAAGGCGAGAGGCGCGTTTACCGTCAGCATTGCAGACGCCGCGCACGTCGTTGAAGCCGACTACTTCGGCGTAGCGTCCGGCAACAAGGTGGGCGACAAATTTGCAAAGAGCAAATTGACCGCGGAGAGATCCGAAAATGTCGACGCACCCGTCATTCTTGAATTTCCCGTCTGCATGGAGTGCAAGTTTATTGAATATCAGGGCGGCGATTACGGACTCGGCGTCATCGGCAAAGTGGTCCGCGTCACCGCGGATGATCGCGTGTTCACCGACGGCAAGGTCGATATTGCCAAGATGAGCGCCATCGCATTTGACCCCTACACGCACGGCTACTACAAAGTCACCGAGCGCGTCGGCGACGCTTTTCGCGACGGACTCAAAATCAAATAAGCGATAAATAAACCGAAAGGCACGGCGATATTCGCCGTGCCTTTCGTTATGGATCACAGGCTTTTGCCCATATCGTACGCCCGTGTAAGCGCGCCCTCGTCTGCCTTTGCCGCATTCGGCGTTTCCATCCCGCCGCCGGCAAGCAGTCCGCAAAGTTGTGCTTTCTCAAAACAGTCCACAAAACCGCGGAGTCCCTGATACGCCTTTTCAAATACAAAATCGCCCTCTTCTGCCGCCGTGGCGATCATATACACTTTTCTGAACTTGTAATCGGTCGGATACAGGGGATTGAGGCGGTCGAGCAAGGTTTTCATCTGACCGCTCATCTCGTAATAATAGATCGGCGTGGCAAACACGAGGATATCCGCGTCCTTTGCCTTTTCCACAAAGAACGCCGCGTCGTCCGAAAGCACGCACTTGCCCTTTGCCTGGCAGGCAAGGCACCCGATACAATACTGCAGCGTCCTGCCCTTCAAACTGTAAAACTCCACTTCATCCCCGGCATCCGCGGCGCCGCGGGCGCACTCTTTCGCAAGCAGTTCGGAATTGCTGCCGCCGTGCAAACTCGTCGAAATGATCAATATTTTACGCATATGTGTTCCCCCTCATTTTTTTAATAAAAAGCAGTCGGCAAATTTGATTTGCCGACTGCGCATGGTTTATGGAAACTGCCGTTACAAACGATCCGTCCTATGCGGCTTGACTTATTTTTTCTTCTTTGCAATCACGACAGCAACAACTGCCGCAACAACGACAACCGCCGCAATAATGCCGATGATCAAGCCGATGGGCGCGCCTGTTTTTTCGCCGGTGGTCTCAGCGGCAGCCGCGGTGGTCTCGGGTGCAGCGGCTTCGGTCTCTGCCGGAGCGGCTTCGGTTTCTGCGGGTTCAGTCGCTTCCTGTGCATCGGTAGTTTCGGGCGCGGTCTCATCGGGCGTTTCAGCGCCGGTCTCATCTACGGCAGCAACAACTTCCTCGGTAGCGGCAGGTGCAGCTTCGGTCGCGGCGGGCGCCTCGGTGACTGCTTCGGTCGCGGCAGGCTGTGCGCTCTCGGTGGAGTATGCGCCTTCCAGGATCTTTGCGCCGTTGTTGACGACTTCGCCGTCGCCGATGACGGTTTGATATGTACCGCCGTTGAGGATGACCGCGGAGCCCTTATCTACTTCGATCGCATAATAAGGACCCTCCGGGAAATTGATGTTGGTGGTCGTTTCGATCTTGCTGCCCATCACGAGCGTAGCTCCGTTAGTAACGTGGAACTTCGGACCGTTGTCCTTGTTGTGCTCCTGGAACAGGATGATGTCGTCGATGATGACGTCGCTTTGCAGCGTGAGGGTCGCGTTTTTCTGCATCTTCATCGCGCAGGACGGATTTTCAATGGGGGCAGCCATCTTATAGTTTTTGCTTCCGTCTGCGGAAGTGATTTTGAGCGTCGAGCCGAGTTCGGGCAGCGTGTAGTCGCCGCCGATAAACAATTTGCCTACAGCGATCATCGTACCGCCGTCTTTGAGAATGGAAACAACGCCGTTATCCTCAATGCCGAGGAGCTGTTTTTTCGGCTCTTCCGCGCTCAAACCGGAGTAGTCGTTGTTGCCGGTGCTGAAACTTACGTAAGCCTTGGTATCATTTGTCACTTGGGGTTCGGTTGCGGCAAAGGCGACTACCGCACAGGTAAGTACCATCAACGCCGCCGCAAAAAATGCGAGAAACTTTTTCATAATACTCTCCTTCAAAATACTTGCAATTTTTACGGTCCACGACAATTTTCGCTGCGGCATACCCCGGCGTCAACAATTTTGCCCAAAGGCGTGATCGTTTTTTCGGTTTTACGCTGCCGCCTGCAAAAACTGCCCGCGAACCATTATTTATTGTAAATCATTTTGTGCAGATTGTCAAGGATATTATCAGAGAATGTCCATTTTACGGAACTTACGCGCCGCGTGCGATATAAATCTATGTGCGCGATACAAAATGCCGCCCGGCGGGCGGCATTTTTTGTCTGCAAGCCTTCCCCTCGAAAAAAGGCTTTTAGACGCAAAAAAGTCCCGGTTTTCCGGGACTTTTTTGTATTCTGGATATTCAGGTGAGATTACTTATTGACGTATGCCGCGATAGCATCCGAATAGCCGAGTGTTGCAAGGCAGAC
>JAFSUT010000018.1 GCA_017445085.1 Clostridia bacterium
CGGTTGTAATCGAGAAAGCGAAATTCGGCATCAGCCTCCGGGAGGAGCGTCTTGATGCCCTGCAGGCTTTTATTTACAATGATCAGGAGCATCCGGCACAGACGGTCTTCTATTTCCACGGCGGTGGGTATGTCAATCAGCCGAATGAACTGCAGACGACCATGGCCGCCCGAACGGCGAAGGAGACCGGGTGCGAAGTCGTGCTCATGGTATATCCGAAGTTACCGGTTTATGACTGCCTGACCTGTTATAAGCTCTGCGTGGAGTATTACGAAAATTACCTGGACGCCAATGACTGCGGTAAAATCGTCTTTATGGGTGACTCCGCAGGAGGCGGACTTGCACTTGGCCTTGCGGAAGTGCTGCGGGATAAGGGAGATGTCTGCCCTGAGGAACTGATTCTGATTTCGCCCGGCGTTGACATGACCCTGTCGAACCCCGATGCACAGAACTATGTCAAGGTGGACCCCATGCTGGGCATAGACGGAGTGCGGAGACTGGGGGAAGTCTGGGCAAACGGACTGAGCACGAAAGACCCGCGGGTCAGCCCCATCTATGGAGACCTCAGCGGTCTTGGCCGCGTCACCCTGACGGCAGGCACCTGGGAAGTTCTGTACCCGGACATCATGCTTTTTGCGAAAAAGCTGGAAGAGGCGGGTGTTGACTGCAATCTGACCGTCGGCGAGCGAATGATCCACTGCTATCCGATCTGCCCGATCCCGGAAGCGAAACCCGTTCAGCAAGAAATCTGGGCTGCTATTGTCAGGACGCAGTACGGTTGACATATTCCGCTTTGACAGCGATGAATACAAGGCAGACATGTTCCCGCACACGGGCATCGGTGGATATGTTCCCGACCGCATTTTTGCGAACAGGCACGGGTATGAATCAGTATTTTCGTTGACTCATGCCACGTGGAGACGGTGGTATTGATGTCAAAGAAAGATACATAAGACCGTCAAAAGTGCCGTATTATCGAGCTTTTCGGACATGTGACTGTCAGAAGCGAAGAGCGGATTCGACCGAAAAAATCACTCTATCAGAACATATCAACTGCTTCTGTCAGAGGGTTGAGTAGGCCATTTAGATGTCATAGGGTTGAGTGGCCGGTTTGGATGTTTTTGCCACAGGGTTGAGTTAGTGATTGGGATAACGACAGGTTGTGGCTGTAGTTTGGATGTTGGAGCAGATATCATAATATCCTAGGGAAACATCCTCTGAACCTTGCACCATCGGAGAAGAATTGACCTGGTTATAGCTCTGTAAGAATGGAGGAGTAAAAATGTTTGAGAAAAAACTGTTTCGCTCGGATATGCTTAAGTGTGTTCTCTGTCAGGACGCCCCATGTTCAAGCGCCTGCGGAAAACTTGACCCGGCAGGTCTGCTGCAAAGCATCTGGTTTGACAATGAGAAAACCGCTGCTTCGAGATTCCCGACAGTTAATCCTTGCCTGAGTTGCTCCGCGCCTTGCGAGACTGCCTGTGTCCGTCCGCATGAGGTTCCCATCCGGAAGCTGATGACGCGGCTGCATGACGAGGTAAAACCGGAGCTGGAGTTCCCGCTGCCGGAAGAGGAAGGCAGGCTTCACACAGATCTGTGCGGTGTTCCGCTGGATAATCCTTTCCTGCTCTCGTCCTCTGTGGTGGCCAGCACCTATGACATGTGCGCGCGCGCCTTTGAGGCGGGCTGGGCAGGCATTGCATTCAAAACCATCTGCTCCTTCGACATACACGAAGCTTCGCCTCGCTTTTCCGCTATCACGGGAGATAACGGCAGCATCATCGGCTTCAAGAATATCGAACAGCTCTCCGATCACAGCGTAGCGGAAAACATGGAGATCTTCCGCCGACTGAAGGAAAAATACCCCGGCAAATTCATTCTGGCCTCCATCATGGGGCAGAATGACGCGGAGTGGGAGGAGCTGTCCCGGCTCTGCGAGGAAAACGGCGCGGATGCCATTGAGCTGAACTTCTCCTGCCCCAACATGGTGGATGGCGGCCTCGGCTCGGACATCGGCCAGGTCCCGGAGCTGGTGGAACGATTCACCGCTGCGGCAAGGCGAGGGACAAGGCTTCCGATTCTTGCCAAGCTCACGCCAAATGTGGCGACTATGAGCCCGGCAGCCGAGGCAGCAAAGCGCGGCGGTGCAAATGGAATCGCTGCCATCAATACGATTAAGAGCATTATCGGAGTAAATCCCCATACTTACGTTTCCTCCCCTGCCGTGCACGGGATGTCTGCCGTGGGCGGTTACAGCGGCAGCGCGGTCAAGCCCATTGCCCTGCGTTTCATCGCGGAACTTGGGCAGAATCCTGCGCTTCAGGGCATGCACCTCAGCGCCATGGGCGGCGTGGAGAACTGGTCAGACGCACTGGAATTCATTTTGCTTGGCGCGGGCAGCGTTCAGGTCACGACAGCAGTGATGCAGTATGGTTATCGCATTATCGACGATCTGAAAGCCGGGCTCAATTACTACCTGGCGGAAAAGGGCTTTTCAAGCGTGAAAGAGGCAGTAGGGCTTGCCTTGGATTCTGTCAGCGAAACAACCGACGTATTGGAACGGGGCACGATAGTCTTCCCAAAATTCAATCGTGAAAAGTGCATTGGCTGCGGAAGGTGCGAGATTTCCTGTGCCGATGGCGGGCATCAGGCGATTCGATTGAACGAAGGTAGAAAACCGATCCTGGACGGAAAGAAATGTGTGGGCTGTCATCTCTGTATACTGATTTGTCCGGAGCGGGCGATTTCTTCGAGCAGAAAACGCATTTCGCGAGCATGAGCAAATACTTGCAGGATACCGCTTCCAAAAGGATGCAGCAGCTTCCAGTTTCTCGACATGTTCCCGTGACCGTAAAATAAGGCCGACATGTTCCCCTGCGCGAGAAAAATAGTATCCATGTTCTTTTTCGCAAAGTGGATGCGCGTGCCTGATGTATGATTATGTAGAAGCACGACTCGTGCCATATCGAGACGGTCGTTTTGCTGACGCACAGCGGCGGCGGGGCGCAGATGTAGGAGAGGGAGGTTTAGTATGGAGTACAGAAAAATCGGCGATACGCTGTATCTTCGGATGGACAAGGGGGACGAGATCATCGAAAATCTCCTCGGCGTCTGCAAAAAAGAGGGGATCTCGTCCGCCACGTTTTACGGCATCGGCGGGTGCAGTGAGGCGCAGATCCAGACTTTTTTGCCGGAGAAAAAGGCGTTTGAAACGCACACGCTTTGCGGTATGCTGGAGCTTGTGTCGCTGTGCGGTAATATCACCTTGAACGAGCAGGGGGAGATCGCGCATCATACGCACGCGATGTTTGCCTATAAAGACGGGGAGCGGCATTGTACCATGGGCGGGCATATCCAAGCCGTCACGGTGCTGTATACGGCGGAGATCGAACTGCGCCCGGTCACCGGCGGCGTCATCCACCGCCGCTTTGACCCCGAAACCGGCACCGGCTTTTGGAGTTTTTGATAAATCGGCAAAAATATAAGATAACGATAACCACAATGCATAAGGAGAAATAACCATGGAATTGATTCAAAGTTTTTCGGTAGACCACACGCGCATTATTCCCGGGATCTTCACCAGCCGTGTGGATCGTCTCGGCGACTTTTCGGTGACGACCTACGACGTCCGCCTCAAAAGACCGAACAGAGAGCCGGTCATCGACGTGGGCGCGATGCACTCGCTGGAACATATCATCGCCACCTATCTGCGCAATGACCCCGCGTGGAAAGACGAGGTCGTTTACTGGGGACCGATGGGGTGCCTGACCGGTTTTTATCTCATCCTCAAGGGCGACCGCGCACCGCAGGCGCTCTATGACCTCTTGCTCCGCGCTTTTGCGGCGGTGGACGCGACGACGGAAGTGCCGGGGGCAACGCCCGTCAACTGCGGACACTATCTGATGCACAATTTGGAGATGGCAAAGTGGTACGCCCGTGAATTTGTCGAATATCTGCGCGCCAACGCCGAAAACGAGGATATTTTCAACTATCCGCGGACAGAGCGGCTCCGCACCGGCGGCGGGCAAACCTTTTTTGACTCGTGACGGGCGGGACACACGGAGGAACAAGCATGGAACTGAAAGTGATCGACGGCGCCTTTACCGTCTGCAAGGTCGAAGATATTTCGGGCGTGGATCTTTCGGCGGCGTTCTGCTTTATCGGCAAAACCGATGAAGAACTCTCGCTGGTCTGCCACACGGCAGACGTCCCGAAAAGCACGGTGGTGCGGGAGGACGGCTGGCGCGCTTTTCGGATCGAGGGGGTGCTGGATTTTTCGCTGATCGGCATTTTGTCAAAACTTTCCGCCGTTCTTGCGGCGGCGGGTATCGGCATATACGCGCTTTCGACTTACAACACCGACTATATTCTGGTCAAAGAAGAAAACTTTGCGCGCGCACGCAGCGCGCTTTCCGCCGCCGGATATACCGTCAAAGACTGAATACGCATCCGTTGTGCGCTACATCGGCATTTCAATTATTCCGCAAAAAAAGGCTGTAAAGAAACACAGTTTCTTTACAGCCTTTTTTGCGTTTAAGCCCGCAGGATCGCCTCTTCCATAAAGGCGTAGTAGCGCGCAAAACTGTCGTCGGTGTACTTGCAGTGCGCGGTCGGCGGCGTATGGTAGGAAACGGTATGCCCCGCCGCGCGCATTTGCGCAACGAATGGATCGGAATGGCGGCTTTTCGGGACGTCCGTGTCCTTCGTGCCGTGGTTGATATAATAGGGGATTTGCGGGAAGTTTTCGATCCTGTTTATTGGCGAGCGCGCGGCGATCTCCGCCATAAAATCCGGCGCGTCGCAGTATGCCGTATAGATGGTCTGGCAGAGATCGGGTCGGTCCGAAAACTGCGCGACAAGATCACAGACCGGGCAGTCGGCGGCGCAGGCAACGATCTTCCGATTTGCGGTGCAGGTGTAGACAAGCGCGGTAAAGCCGCCCATGGAGCCGCCCGCAATGCAGAGCGGGAGGTCTTTGCCGTATTTTTCCAAGAGGAGGTCGATACATTCGTCAATATAGCGGATCGTCAGCGTGTTTGCCCAGCCCCAGGAGGCGGTATAGGGATAGACCATGAGGATATTGTGTTTTGCAAGTTCGACCCCGCCCGCATGATCCTCCTTTAGCTGTTGTCCCTTGCCGAGCCCGTGAAAGTACGGGACGACGCCGACGGGACGCCCGGTCAAAAGATGCTCGTTTGTGTAAGCAAAGCGGCGGAGATCGTCTGTTTGTATAAAGCCCATATCCAAAGTTCCTCAGGCGCGGTCGCTTTCGATCTTTTCGTGAAAGAGGCGGAGCCATTCTCCGGCGAGAAGTGACGATCCCCCGACGTTCGGATGCACGCCGTCCGGCGCAAAACAAGCGGCGCCGTACTTTGCAACGGCGTCGTCAAACGCCTTTTGCAGGGGCAGAAAATACAGTCCGTATTCGTCGGCAAGTTCTCTCACCGCGGCGGCGTATTTGTAAATTTCCTGAAAGCGCGCGTAGCGGTCGGGCGCCTCCTCCGTCGGGCAGGTGTCCGTCCCTTCGACGACAAACGGCTCGCAGAGGATGAGTTTTGTGTTTGGGAGCCGCTCCCGCGTGCCTTCAATGATCATACGGTACACCTGTTTGTAGCGGCAAAGGTCAACGCCGTTTCTTGCCGTGATCTCGTGCCAGACGTCGTTGATGCCGATGAGGATGCTGGCAAGGTCGGGCGCCTCGTTCCAAAGGCGGCATTTGATGCCGGCGTACATATCGACGATACGGTTGCCGATCACACCCCGGTTGAGGATGGTATATTTGTCGGGTGCGGCGCCGATCAGCCGGTCGGCAACGATGCGGACAAAGCCGTAGCCCAGCGCCGACTGTTTTGCGCCTCCCTCGCGGTTTCTGCCCGCGTCCGTGATACTGTCACCGATAAAAACGATTTTCATAAACGTCCTCTTTTCTGTTTTGTATGTGTTTTAGGTCGATTGTTCCGCTTTGTAAAAGGTCAGCCATATTCCGCTTTTGTACCGCACGACGAATACCACGGTGCGAAATACCCAGTCGATCATCATCGCCGCCCAAACGCCAAACACCCCGAGTCCAAATGCGTTTGTCAAAAGATAACTGCCGCCGACGCGAAAGATCCACATCGAAAGCACCGACAGCACCATCGGATAGCGGACGTCGCTTGCCGCGCGGAAACTGTTGGGCAGCGTAAAGGCGAGCGGCCATATGAGAGAGGCGCACAGACCGTGAAAGAGGATCAGCGCGTGCGCCGTCCCCGCGGACGCCGCGGAGAGATGAAAGGCGCCGATGATGGGTCTTGCGAAAACGGCGAGAAAGAGCGAGATCGAGATCGTTACCGCGTAGGAAACGGCGACAAGGATCTTTGTATAGGCTTTTGCCTGCTCTTTTTCGCCCGCGCCGACGCATCTGCCGATGACGGCGATGTCGGTCATCGCGACCGCGCCGCCCGCCGCGTAGCCAAACGATACGAGCGTGTTGGCAACCGCATTTGCGGCGATGGAGGGGGTGCCGAGCGTGGAAACCAGCCCTTGTGTGAGCAGTTTGCCAAACTGGAACATCCCGTTTTCAAGTCCGTTGGGCACGCCGATCGTGAAAATGTCTTTGACGATGGGGATATCGAGGCGGATATGTAGGAGATTTTTAAGGTAGATCGGATGTTTTTCGGAATGCAGCAGCACGAGCAAAATCACCGCGCCGAAGATGCGGGAGAGCAGCGTGGCGATCGCCGCGCCGGCGGCGCCGAGACGGCAGCCGTAGATCAAAACGGCGTTGCCCAAGATGTTGATGGCGTTCATCCCGAGGGAAACGTGCAGCGATACTTTGGAGTTGCCCATGGTGCGAAAGACGGCGGCGCCGCCGTTGTAAAGCGCCAGGAAGGGGTAGGAGAGCATCGTAAACAAAAAGTAGATCTTTGCGTTTGCCATAACGTCCGCCTCGATCCTGCCGAAGATCAGCGAGAGGATCGCCGTGCGAAAGATCAGCGTCAGCACCGTGATCACGGCAGAAACCGCAAAGACGACGTAGTAGAGCATTTTTGCCGAGGTGCACGCGGCGGCGGTGTCCTTTCGCCCGAGAAACTGGGCGCAGACGACGGCGCCGCCCGTGGCAAGCGCAACGAGAATATTGTTGATAAAGAGATTGACGGAGTCCACAAGGGAGACGCCGGATACCGCCGCTTCACTGACGCTTGACACCATCATGGCGTCGAAAAGTCCGACCATCACGGCGAGGACCTGCTCAAACAAGAGCGGCAGGAGAATGCGCACAAGATCCCGTCGTGAAAAGAGCGGCGGCGTTTCCGTTTTCTTGAAAAGCATGGTGTTCAAAGTTTATTGGTGCTTGATCGTGACGTTGTCTTCTACGGTCAGGGTGGCGTTTTTCGTGGTCATGGGGAGCGGCGAGATCATGCGCACGCTGCAGGCGGCGGCAACTTCCCACGTGCCGCCGTAGATATGTACGCTGTACGCCTTGTCGCTGACAAGGTTTTCCTCCGCCGCACGGAAATACGTGCGATACAGCGCCTCGTCGGACGTGCCCTCGTATTTCCATCTGCCGCCGACAAGACACGGAAAGTCGCCGTCCAGGCGGCGGGAGAGACAGCTGACGCCCTCGCCCATCACGATATTGTGGAAATTGCCTTCGATCACCGCGATCTCGTAGACGGATACGGGGGAGAAGATGATGTTGTCAAAGTAAACGTCACAGCCGAGGCGGACGTATTTGAAGGAGAAGATGACGTTGTTGTGCTCGGCGGTGATGACGACGGGACCGCGGCAGGCGGGCAGGGTCAGCAGCGTCCCCGCGTCGTAAGAACCGATGAGGATGACCGTGCCGCCGTCCGAAAGTTTGCGCAATGCCGCCTCCAGCGTTTGCATCGGGGAAGTTTTTGTACCGGCGTTTGTGTCTTTGCCGTCCTTTTGCGAGACGTAGAGCGTCGGCTTTTCGGAAACGCCTGCAAAGGCGCCGGTGTAGTGCGTTTTGCGTGTCAGTTTCGTTCCCTCAAAGAGCGGCTGCTCCGTGGCGGTCGGTACGGTGGGGTTGGATCTGCTGCCGGCGTAGAGTTTGCCGCCCTCAAACCAGGCAAGGTCTACGCAGGCGGTACGCGGACCGCAGAGCGGATTGTTGAAGTCTTTGACGGTCGCCGTCCCGGTGCCGATGAAGTTGTCCGAGATGCCGGTGCGGTGCGCGTGATAAACGATGACGGTGTCCTTGCCGTTTGGCGCCTCAACAAAGCAGTGATGTCCGGTGCCGTACAGGTGCGGATTTTGATTGTCCTTGTAGTCAAGGTCGTCGCACATCAGGGTGATATTGCCGGCGTCGCGGACAAAATCGCCGAGCGGCGCGTCGGCGGTGGCGTACTGCACCGAATATTTGGTGGAATAGTAGCGGTTGGACGAAAAGGTCAGATAATAGGTGCCGTCGTTTTTGATCATAAACGGACCCTCACAGCAGTCGCCGCCGTTGGCATATTCCAACTCGATCGCGGGATCGGGCGAAACCAGGAGTTTGACCGTGCCGTTTTTGATGGTCAGCGTGTTCATATCGAGGACGCAGCCCCAGATGTTGTTGCCGTTCTGTACGGAATAGCCGCCGAGACTTGCGGCGCCCTGGGTGACGAAATAGAGATACATCGTGCCGTCTTCGTAGAAGAAACTGCCGTCAATAACGTTGCAAACGTCGATAAGATAACTGTCCGAGCCTTTGGTAAAGGGACCGAGCGGGCTGTCCGAAACGGCGATGCCGATGCGGTGCTGTGCGGTATAGACCATATAGTATTTTCCGTCGTAGCGGATGACTTCCGGCGCCCAGAACTGGAGGTTTTTGCTGTTTGTCGGCTTGGTGTATACGTCGTCTTTGGACAGGCAGAGTCCGTGTGCCGTCCATTCGACGAGGTTTTGGGACGAGTAGACGCGGTAGCCGTATTCTTCGACCGACGTGGCGTACAGATAGTAGGTGCCGTCGACGTCTTTCAGCACAAACGGGTCAGCGCCCGGCGCGACGGGGTTTTGAAAGGTAGTTTTCATATTTTGTTGTTCTCCTTCGGTATTTTTGCTTTTCAGTATGGCGGTGTTGGTGGCGGCGTCCCAGTTTACCGAGAGGCCGAGCGCGCTTCCGATGGCACGCAGGGGGAGATAGGTCGTCCCGTCGATGACAAAGGGGTCAACGGGGTTGCCGGCGGCGTCTTGCGGATGTACGATCTTGCCGTCAAGCGTGATGGCAAGTCCGTTGTAGTGGAGGGTCTTTTGCACCTGCCTTACGGTCGCCGTTCCGGCGCCGCCGGTCGCTCCGGCGCTCGTTTGTTCTATGCGCGCGCCCGTATTTTTGAGGATCGCGGTGTTGGTGGCGGCGTCCCAGTCTACCGAGAGGCCGAGCGCGTTTCCGATGGCGCGCAGGGGGAGATAGGTCGTCCCGTCGATGACAAAGGGGTCAACGGGGTTGCCTGCGGCGTCTTGCGGATGTACGATCTTGCCGTCAAGCGTGATGGCAAGTCCGTTGTAATAGAGCGTTTTTTGCACCTGCCGCTCGGCGGCGGCAGACAAAATGCAGAAAGCGCACAGCGCAAGCGCAAGCCAGGGGAGAATGCCTTTATTTTTTTTCTTCATTTGAATATCCTTCCTTTCTATCGCGCAGGAGAACGACCGAATTGGGTTTCAGCACGAGGTCGATCGGGGTATTTGCACGTCCCTCGCCCACGCGTTTTGCGTCCTGCGTCTCATCGAGAAGCAGGATGTCAAAGGGGGCGTTGGTCGGCGCACGGAGCAGGACCGAAACGGTTTTGTCCGCCGCCGTTTTCTCGTACGTATAATAGGTGAGCACCGCCGCAAAACTCTCGCCGTCGGCTGCCGCCGCGGCATAGAGGTCGGCGCCGTCGGTCGTGCACTGTACCTGATGTTTTCGCTTGTAGAGTTCGGAGAAAAACAGCATCGAGTAAAAGGCTTTGTATTTGTCGTAGGTAAACGCGCGGAACAGACCGTTAAATCCGCAGGGGCGCGCGTCATAATACATCATCATATCAACGGGGGCGTTTTGCATCGTCGCCTGCGCCGCGGCGACCAGCGCCGCGCCCTCCATGCTGATGATCTTTCGATAGGTTTCCGCCATGCCGTCTTTCCAGTTGACGAGATAGTTCCATTCGTCCAGGATGCTTTCGGCGTGCGGATAGCCGCACGTATCCAGCACCTGCCGCACGATTTTCGCGCGCCGCGTGTAGTCGTCAATCTTTCGGGAATAGGTGTGCCAGGAGAGAAAATCGAGCGGGACGTTCCGACGGTGCATTTCATCGACGAAACGGCGGAGGTTGCCGTTGTCCACCGACCACTCCGCCAGGGCGGGACCGCCGATCTTGAGGTGCGGAAAGAGACCTTTCAGGTGCTTTGCGCAAACTTCAAAAAGGTCGTCAAACTGCTCGGTCGTGCCGGTCCAGCAGGCGGGGCGGTTGTCGGGTTCGTTCCAGATCTCAAAATATTCGATGCCGTAGTGAAAGCCGTTGTTCCAGCCCTCGTTGTAGTGGCGGATGATATGCTCGCAGACGAC
>JAFSUT010000019.1 GCA_017445085.1 Clostridia bacterium
AGGGGAAGCTACTATCTTTGGATATTATGTTAAAGACCCGGAAAGATTTGGCATTGTGGAATTTGATAAGACGAGACGCGTGTTGTCGGTAGAGGAAAAACCGAAAAATCCCAAGAGCAATTATTGCATTACGGGACTCTATTTTTATCCGCGGGGCGCTGCTGAAAAAGCAAAAGCGGTCAAGCCCTCGCCGCGCGGCGAATTGGAAATTACCGACCTTAATAAATTGTATTTACAAGATGAAAAACTCAGCGTTCAGATTTTAGGGCGCGGTTTTGCATGGCTGGATACAGGGACGATGGACAGTCTGATGGAGGCAAGTCTCTTTGTCCAAACTGTCCAAAACAGGCAAGGAACAGTGATTTCCGCACCTGAAGAAATTGCATTTTTAGAAAAATGGATTACGAAAGACGAACTTTTGCACTCGGCAAAACTTTACGGGAAAAGCCCGTACGGCGAGCATCTTAAACGTGTTGCTGACGACAGATTTATTTACTAACGGAGGACGCACATGAAAATTCTTGTGACCGGCGGCGCCGGATTTATCGGGTCAAACTTTATCTATCTGCTCCTCTCCGAGCGACCGGCGTGGAAGATCATTTGTGTAGATGCGCTGACCTACGCGGCAAACATACATACGCTGAACGATGCGATGAAAAGTGAAAACTTTACTTTTTATAAAGAGGATATTCGCAATCGCGCAGGCATTGATGCCATCTTTGAAAAAGAGCATCCGGATGTCGTAGTCAATTTTGCGGCGGAAAGCCACGTAGACCGCTCGATCGAAAATCCGGAGATCTTTCTGGAAACAAATATCATCGGCACCGCGGTGCTTATGGACGCCTGCCGCAAATACGGCGTCGAGCGTTTTCATCAGGTCGGCACGGACGAGGTGTACGGGGATCTGCCGCTTGACCGCCCCGATCTGTTCTTCCACGAGGATACGCCGATTCATACCTCGTCGCCGTACAGCACCTCCAAGGCGTCGGCAGACCTTTTGGTGCAGGCGTATCACCGTACGTACGGGCTGCCGGTGACCATTTCGCGCCGCTCCAACAACTACGGTCCGTATCAGTTCCCCGAAAAACTTATTCCGCTGATGATTCACAACGCGACAAACGACAAGCCGCTCCCCGTATACGGGCAAGGGCTCAACGTGCGCGACTGGTTGTATGTCAAGGATCATTGTTATGGTATTCTTGCCGTTTTGGAAAAAGGCAAAGTCGGCGAGGTGTACAATCTCGGCGGGCACAATGAGAAAGCCAATATCGAAATCGTTAAAACCATCCTCGCCGAGCTCGGAAAGCCCGAGAGCCTGATCACCTACGTCACTGACCGCAAGGGGCACGATTTGCGCTACGCCATCGACCCGAGCAAGGCGATGAAAGAGCTCGGTTGGGCGCCGACGACTATGTTTGGTGACGGGATTAAACTCACCATCAACTGGTATCGAGAGCATACCGAGTGGATGCGGGAATGCACCTCCGGCGAATACATGAAGTATTACGAAAAGATGTACCACAATCGATGAGGCGTACGAGGTGTAGGGGAGGGGCATGATGTCAAAGCCGATGAATTTTTCATTTCTGTCCAAAGATTTTACGCAGTGCCTCAAAGGTCTGTTTGCTCTGTTCGTCCTTTGGCATCATATTTCCCAACAGAGTATGCGGTTCTACGCGACAAATCTCGGCACGATTTTTCAAATGATGGGATATTTGTCGGTGGCGATGTTCTTCTTTATCTCCGGATACGGACTTATGAAAAAATCGGGGGGGGGGTACACAGTATTTAGATGCCTTTCCTCGAAAAAGAATCCTCACGTTTTATATTGACGTAGTTGTATTTGTTGTCATTTACGCCATAGCAACTTTGCTGATAAACGGCACAGTTGACGGATTTTTGATTGTAAAATCGCTCAGCTGGGGCGGGACAATTATCGCAAACGGATGGTATTTTCAGGTTGCACTCCTCTTATATTTGCTATTCTATTTTTCTTTCAGATGTATAAAAAATATAGGTGCAGCGCTCGTCGTTTGCTGTGCGTCGGTTTTTGTATTTTGCTTTCTTTGCATGCTTTTCGGCGCGCCGTCCACCATCTACGAAAGCGTATTGGCGTTTCCGCTCGGGCTCCTTTTTGGGCAGGATGCGCGGCGATTTGAATTTTTGTATCGCAAGATATTTTGCGGAATTGCCGCCGGGGTGATTTTCATCGCTGCTGTTGTGGGCGAATATTTGTTGCGCGGCTCGCTTTTGGGTGTTCTTTGCAAAATGGTGTCGGCAATCGCGTTTGTCCTTTTTGCGCTCGTCGTTACTTTTTGGCTTGCGCAAACAAAGGCGGTCAGACTTTTGATAAATCCGGCGCTTGCGTGGGTAGGTGAACGTTCCTTTGAGGTATACGCACTGCAAGGGTTGTTCCTGCGTCTTTTTAAGGGCGTGGAAATCGTCTACAATCATTTGTTTTTATATGCGCTGACAACGGCGGCATTGACCCTGTTTTGCGCGGCGGCGATTCATATTCCAATTGTCAAACTCAATCGGTGGCTGAAGGGCGGAGAGCAGGCGCCGACGGCGCAATAAGGTATTTTGCAAATGTGAAAAGTTTCTATTCCGTTGCGATCGCGAAACCGGTTAAATATTCTCACAGAGAGGAAATATACATGAACATTACAGACAGTTTCAAGGATAAAACCCTTGTCATCACGGGCGGGACGGGCTCCTTCGGCTCGACCGTACTGAAACATTTTCTCACGACTGATATCGGAGAGATCCGTATCATTTCCCGCGATGAGAAAAAGCAGGACTGGATGCGCCACACGCTCCAGGCGCAGTACCCGGCGTATTGCGGCAAGGTGCAGTTTTACGTAGGCGACGTGCGTAATCTGGACTCGGTGCGCGACGTGATGGTCGGCGCTGACTACGTCTTCCATGCGGCGGCGCTCAAAGAAGTGCCTTCCTGCGAGTTTTTCCCGATGGAGGCGGTGCGCACCAACATTATCGGCACAGACAACGTCATCACTGCGGCGGTGGAAAACCGCGTACAGCGCGTCGTTTTCCTGTCCACCGACAAGGCGGCGTATCCGATCAACACGATGGGCATGACCAAAGCGGTCGGCGAAAAAGTGGTACAAGCCCGTGCGCAAAAAGCGTACGAGCGCGGCGGCACGGTGCTGGCTTGCACGCGCTACGGCAACGTGATGTGCAGCCGCGGCTCGGTCATTCCGCTCTTTATCGACCAAATCAAGCGCAAAGCGCCCATCACCATCACCGACCCGAATATGACGCGCTTCCTTATGAATCTTGACGAGGCGGTCGATCTTGTGGCGTTTGCGTTTGAACACGCAGAGCCGGGCGACTTGTTTGTACAAAAGGCGGACGCCTCTACCATCGGCGACCTTGCCGACGGCGTTATGCGCCTGTTTGGGCAGACCGAAAAGAAGATCATCGGTTCCAGACACGGTGAAAAACTGTATGAAACGCTGGTGACCCGTGAAGAAATGCTGCGCAGCGTGGATATGGGGCATTACTACCGCATCATGCCGGACTCGCGCGGACTCAACTACGATAAATTCTACGTCGAGGGTACGGTGACCACCGAGGGTGACGAGGCGTATACTTCGCACAATACACAGCGTTTGGACGTAGACGGCGTCGTGCAGAAAATTCTCGGCACCGACTATGTCAAAGAAGAACTCGAAGGTCGCCCGCATATCGTGGAAGCCTGACAAGCAGCCGCTGACAGCGTGAGAAGAACAGGAGAGAATAAAGATGCAATATCCGTCTTGGAAAAACAACGGCAAACTGAAACTATTGATCATCGTCGGCACGCGACCGGAGATCATCCGCCTTGCCGCCGTCATCAATAAAACGCGCAAGTATTTTGACGTCATTCTCGCCCATACGGGACAAAACTATGACTACAATCTCAACAGCGTGTTCTTCAAGGATCTGAAACTTGCGGATCCCGAGGTGTATCTGGACGCCGTCGGCGAAAATCTCGGAGAGACCTGCGGCAATATCATCGCAAAGTCGTATACCCTGATGGCGGAGATCCGCCCGGATGCCGTACTTGTCCTCGGCGATACCAATTCCTGCCTGTCGGTCATCGGCGCCAAGCGCCTGCACATTCCGATTTTCCATATGGAGGCAGGAAACCGCTGCAAGGACGAGTGCCTGCCGGAGGAGACCAACCGCCGCATCGTGGACATCATTTCGGACGTCAATATGGCGTATTCCGAGCACGCCCGCCGGTATCTTGCCGATTGCGGTTTGCCGAAGGAACGCACCTACGTGACCGGCTCGCCGATGGCGGAAGTTTTGCACGAGAACCTTGCAGAGATCGAGGCAAGCGATATCCACGCGCGCCTCGGGCTGGAGAAAGGGAAGTACATTCTCCTCTCCGCGCACAGAGAAGAGAATATCGACACCGAAAAGAACTTCACCAGCCTGTTTTCCGCCATCAATAAAATGGCGGAGAAATACGATATGCCGATTTTGTACTCCTGTCATCCGCGTTCGCGCAAGCGCCTGGAGGCGTCCGGTTTTCAACTGGACAAGCGCGTGATCCGGCATGAGCCGCTCGGCTTTCACGACTACAACTGTCTGCAGATGAACGCATTCTGCGTTGTCTCGGACAGCGGCACGCTGCCGGAGGAGAGCAGTTTCTTTACCTCGGTCGGGCATCCGTTTCCGGCGGTCTGCATCCGCACCTCCACCGAACGTCCCGAGGCGCTGGATAAGGCCTGCTTTATCCTCTCGGGCATTAACGAGATCGGGCTTTTGCAGTCGGTGGATACGGCGGTGGAGATGAATAAAAACGGCGACTACGGCATTCCCGTCCCCGATTATATTGAAGAAAACGTATCGTCCAAGGTCGTAAAGATCATCCAATCCTACGTCGGCGTCGTCAATAAGATGGTTTGGAGAAAAGAACAATGAACATTCTTGTCACCGGCGCCGGTGGATTTGTCGGCAGAAATCTTTGCGAAAACTTAAAAAATATCCGCGACGGCAAAAATCGCACACGCCCGGAGTTGCAAATCGACGAGATTTTCGAGTACGATATTGACGGCACGCCGGAAGAACTGGATACATACTGCGCCCGCGCCGATTTTGTGTTCAACCTTGCCGGCGTCAACCGCCCGAAAGAGCAGAGCGAGTTTATGGCGGGCAATTTCGGCTTTGCCTCTACGCTCCTCGATACGCTGAAAGCCCACGGCAATACCTGCCCCGTAATGCTGTCCTCGTCGATCCAGGCAACGCTCATCGGGCGCTACGGCACATCCGACTACGGCAAATCCAAACTTGCCGGAGAAGAGTTGTTTTTCGATTATGCAAAAGAGACCGGCGCCAAAGTGCTGGTCTACCGTTTCCCGAATTTGTTTGGCAAATGGTGCAGACCCAACTATAACAGCGCGGTGGCAACCTTTTGCAATAACATCGCAAACGACCTGCCCATTACGGTGAGCGACCGCGCGATCGAACTGGAACTTTTGTACATCGACGACCTTGTGGACGAAATGCTGGACGCGCTGTGCGGCAGAGAGCATCACTGCACCTTTGACGGGGTCGTGACCGTACTCGACCCGAAAGGCAGATACTGTGCCGCGCCTGTGACGCACCACGTGACGCTCGGCGAGATCGTGGATCTTTTGGAGTTGTTCAAAAGGCAGTCCGAAACGCTTGTGATGCCGCAGATCCCATCCGGCAGTTTTGCAAAGAAACTCTATTCGACCTACCTTTCGTATCTGCCGCGAGAAAAAGTGGCGTTCCCCTTAAAGATGAATACCGATGCGCGCGGCAGTTTTACGGAGCTACTCAAAACCGAAAACTGCGGTCAGTTCAGCGTCAATATTTCAAAGCCCGGCATCACCAAAGGACAGCATTGGCACAATAC
>JAFSUT010000020.1 GCA_017445085.1 Clostridia bacterium
GGGGCAGCTTTTTACGCAGACGCCGCAGCGCACGCAGAGCGCGGCGTTGATTTTCGGCACGCGGCGGATCAGACGACGGAATGGGCGCAGGTGCGCGATCTCGCCCTTGTCGGGCGCGTCACGGTAAACGTCAAACTCCGGGGCGCCGTACTTTTCTGCCGCCGCTTGGGCGGAGAGTTCTCCCCCGGGCGTGCAGACGGTGATCTTTTCGGGATCACCGACGCCGACGCCCGCCGCCGCGCCGACGGTGTTGGTCGGCACAAGACGGGGATCCAGACGGACGAGCATGGCAAACAGCGTGTCGATGGCGATCGGGTCTGCCGACGCCAAAATCAGCCCTATGCTGCGCGGATGCCCGGAATGCGGACCGTTGCCCTCCATGGCGACGACCGCGTCCATGACGTGCAGGCGCGGTTTTAGGAGCAGATTGAGGTCGGCAAGCATCTCGGCAAAGAGGGTCGCGCTCGGATATTTGACGTGTGACGCGCCCTTGTTGAGTCCGTAAACGCAGCCGAAAATGTTTTTTTGCGCGCCCGTGATGCGTTCCAGCATATGCGTTTTCATCTTGCAAAGGTTTAAGATGGCGTCGCATTCGAGGACGCCGTTTGCAAGAATAAACTTTTGCGCGTGCCTGCCCTCGGGAAATTCGACCGTCTGCCCCGCCGTAAAATCGGCAAGGCGAATGCCGAGCGCGTCCGCCGCGTCGGCAATGCCGCAGGATTTTGCGATCTTGTACGGATCGCCGAACCCGGGGGAGTCGCCGTAGGCGAGGTCGGTGTGACCGCCCGCAAGGAGCAGTTTTGCCGCCGCGGTAAAGACGGCGGGATGCGTGGTGCACGCGGCGTCCGCAGTCGCCTTGGCAAGCAAATTCGGCTTTAAGAGGATCTTTTCGCCTTTTTTGAAAAAGGCGTCCATCCCGCCGATGAGATCGACCGCCGTCTTGACGGCAGTCTCCGCGTCTTCATAAGCGGCGCAGGGGACGAGGGCTACTTTGACCATAAAACCTCCGTTTGGGAGCGGGCGTTTGCCCGCCTCCGATCACAAAAATTCAAAGAGAAAGAGCCGGACCGTGGTATCAACGGAACGCGGCTCTTTGGGATTAACCTTGCTGCGCTTTTTTACGGCGATTGTACTCGGAGCGCGGATTGATAAACTCGCGCCAGTTGAGGTCGCCGCGGTCGAGTGCGCAGATCAAAACTTCGGCGGTCGCGATATTGGTGGCAACGGGGATGTTGCGCACGTCGCACAGACGGAGAAGCTGATACTCGTCTTCATCAAACTTGGCTTTCGGCACCGTGTCGCGGAAGTAGAGCAGGATGTCGATCTCGTCATAGGCAACGCGGGACGCGATCTGTTGTTCGCCGCCCGTTTCCCCGGGGAGCATTTTTTCGATCTCAAGTCCGGTCGCCTCGGAGATGTATTTGCCCGTGATCTGCGTTGCGCAGAGATTGTGTTTGGATAAAATGCCGCAGTAGGCAATGCAAAACTGCGTCATGAGTTCTTTTTTGGTGTCGCTTGCAATAATCGCGATGTCCATGGTCTTTCCGTCCTTTTTTCAAAATTACGAATATAAGAATTGCTTGCGCCGAATGCCGGAAAATCCGGTGAGCAGCGGAATGTTCTCGCCGCAAAGGCGCCCCGCAATATTTTCAAACGCGCGGCGCGCATTGGTCTTGCCGCCGTCAAAGGCGGTGCGCCCTTGCTCGGAGAGCAGGGTCAGCCGCGCGTCCAGCGGGATAATGCCGCAAAGCGGGGTATGGGTACGGTCGATCATTTCGATCACGCCGGCACGCTTGCCGAGGCTCTCTTTTTGCATATCGAAACCGTTGATGATCAGTCTCTGTTCCTTGACGCCGAACTCGTCGAGGATCAGCCCGGATTTTTCCGCGGCGCGGATCGAGGTCGGGTTTTGCGAGGAAACGATCAGCCCGGTCTCGCAAAACGGGGCGGAGAGCGCCACCGATTCGTGTGCGCCGCCGGAAGTGTCGATCAGGATAAAATCAAAGTCCCGCGTCTCTTCGAGGAGGGAGAGGGCGTGCCCGAAGTTCTCTTTTGTCAGCCCCCCCTCGTAGCGGAAAGGCGCGCCGATAAACGCGAGATTCGGAAATTGCGGATGGATCAGCAGGGCGCTGTCCGCGCCGACGCGGTCAAGGGCGAGGTCACAGATGTCGTACAGGACGGCGTCCTCCAGCCCGAGCATCAGGTCCAGCGAGCGGTTGCCGAGGTCAAAGTCGATGAGGAGGACGCGCTTGCCGAGATTGGCAAGCGCCGCGGCGATCCCCACACAGACGGTCGATTTTCCGACGCCGCCTTTGCAGGACGTCACTATGATCTTGCGCACACGCTCACCTCCGATCATTTCACTATACATTACTGTGTACAGTATAACATAGGACGATGGAATATGTCAACCGCGTTATGCTACATTTTATCCGAAAATCTGCATTTGCATTTTCGTGCACCGCCGCGGTGGAAATATTTTGCAGGCGGTGCATGAAATCACTTTTTTTGCGCGGGAGGGCGGAAAATATGAAAATATACTTGTAAAAGAGAAGGATAAGTTGTATAATATTTAAGATTATAAGCGGATCTTTCAAGGTTTACCTATGGACAGCGGAGGATATCGGAATGGTAAAAGAGCAGATAGAACAACTCACGGCGCTGGACGGCGAAGTCGGCAGCGCGGTCAGGGAGGAATATGACCGTCAGCGCAAGGGGATCGAACTCATCGCGTCTGAAAACGTGGTTTCCGACGCCGTGTTGCTTGCGGCGGGGTCTATCCTCACCAACAAATACGCCGAGGGCTATCCCGCACACCGCTATTACGGCGGCTGCGGCTGCGTCGACAAGGTGGAAACGCTTGCCATTGCGCGGGCAAAACGCCTGTTTGGCGCAGAGCACGTCAACGTGCAGCCGCACAGCGGCTCACAGGCAAATACCGCCGTGTATTTTGCGCTGCTTTCGCACGGGGATACGGTCGTCGGTATGGATCTTGCCCACGGCGGGCATCTGACCCACGGCAGCCCGGTCAACTACTCGGGCAAGACCTATCATTTTGTCCCCTACGGCGTCGGCGAGGACGGGTATCTCGACTACGCGGCGTTTGAAAAGACCGTGGAAACGGCAAAGCCGAAGCTGGTGGTCGCCGGCGCGTCTGCCTACCCGCGCATCCTTGATTTTGAGCGCATGGCGTCCGTCGCGCATCGAAGCGGCGCCCTATTTATGGTGGATATGGCGCACATCGCCGGGCTCGTTGCCGCGGGGCTTCACCCCTCGCCGGTCCCGTTTGCCGACGTGGTCACCACGACGACACACAAGACCCTGCGCGGACCGCGCGGCGGTATGATCCTGTGCAAAGAGGACCTCGGCAAAGCGATCGACAAAGCCATTTTCCCGGGGACGCAGGGCGGTCCGCTCATGCACATCATCGCGGCAAAAGCGGTTTGCTTTGGCGAGGCGCTGCGCCCGCAGTTCAAAGACTATCAGGCGCAGATCCTGCGGAATGCAAAAGCGCTTGCCGATACGCTGCTTGCCGAGGGGCTGCACCTGGTCAGCGGCGGCACGGACAACCATCTTATGCTGCTTGACCTGCGCGGCACGGGCGTCACGGGCAAGGAGCTGGAAGCGCGGCTTGACAGCGTACATATCACCGCCAACAAAAACGCGATCCCGTTTGATCCCGAAAAGCCGTTCGTCACCAGCGGCGTCCGCCTCGGTACGCCTGCCGTGACCAGCCGCGGGATGAAAGAGGAAGATATGAAAAACATCGGGCATTGGATCGCCCTTTGCGTGCGGGACTTTGCACACAGCGCGGACGCGATCGCCCGCGAGGTGGAAGCACTTTGCGATAAATATCCTCTGTTTGACTGATATGGAAGTTGAGGCTATGATAAACGACGAACACATCGCGGCAGAACTCGTTTCCCGCTATGCGGAAAGGGGCTTGACGCTCGGCACGGCGGAGTCCTGCACCGGCGGACTTTGCGCGGCGGCGATCGTCGACGTGCCGGGGGCGTCCACCGTCTTTTACGGCGGCATCGTCTCCTACGACAATTCGGTAAAACTGCATACGCTCGGCGTGCCGGCGGCGATTTTGGACAGCGTCGGCGCGGTCAGCGCCGCATGTGCCGAGGCAATGGCGCGCGGCGCGCGCGAAAACCTCGGTGTGGATATCGCCGTCAGCGCGACGGGGATCGCGGGCCCCGGCGGCGGAACGCCCGAAAAACCGGTGGGGCTCGTCTACATCGGCTGTGCGACGGCGCACGGCGCGCGGGCGTACGAATTTCGCTTTGGCGAAGAGAGCACGCGGCGCAAGATCCGGGAGGCGTCGGTGCTTCAAATGCTGCGCATCGCGCTCTCGGCGCTTGACAACGACAATGAATAACCCTGTGTAAAGGAGAAAATCAATATGTTTAAGAGAATCGGTATTTTAACTTCGGGCGGCGACGCCCCCGGGATGAACGCGGCGATCCGCGCGGTCGTACGTACGGCGATCGCCCGCGGCGTGGAATGTATGGGCATTTACCGCGGCTATCGCGGGCTGATCGAGGGCGATATCCGCAAACTCGAAATGCGTTCGGTCTCCAATATCATCAACCACGGCGGTACGATCCTGTATTCCGACCGCTGCCCGGAATTCAAGACCGAAGAGGGCATGAAAGAGGCGGTGGAAAACTGCAAGCGTTTCGGCATTGACGGTATCATTTCCATCGGCGGCGACGGCACCTTCCGCGGTGCGACCGACCTCACCGCGCACGGCGTGCCCTGTATCGGGCTCCCCGGCACGATCGACAACGATATTACGTCCACTGATTTTTCCATCGGCTTCGATACCGCGGTCAATACCACCATCGAGATGGTAGACCGCCTGCGCGACACCTGCGAGTCGCACGCGCGCTGCAACGTCGTGGAAGTCATGGGGCGTGACGCCGGTGATATCGCCGTGCAGACCGCGATCGCCGTCGGTGCGTCGGCGGTGGCCGTCCGCGAGATCCTGTTTAACGAGGCCGCCGTCCTGGAATCGCTCCGTCACTCGCGCGAGAGCGGCAAGCGCAACTTTATCGTCATCGTATCCGAGGGACTTCCCGGCTACGGTGAACAACTCACCAAGACGATCGAGGAAAAGACCGGCATCGAGACCCGCTTTGCCCGCCTTGCGCACGTTGTCCGCGGCGGCAGTCCGACTCTCCGCGACCGTATCCTCGGTTCGACCGTCGGGGCGGCGGCGGTGGAATGCCTGCTTGACGGCAAGAGCAATATCGTCATTTGCGAGCGCGTCGGCAAGGTGACCACCATGGATATCGGCGAGGCGCTGATCCTTGACCGTATGTACAAGGATAAACTGAAACCCGGCGACCTTGAAAAGTTTGACGCTGAAACGGTTGCCCGTATGCGCGCTTTCTGCGCCGCAAAGTTTGACGCGTTCAAAAAGCTGTACGACCTGGCGTACGAGATCTCCAAATAAAAATAGAGGAAAAGGGACTTTTACGAGTTCCCTTTGACGGGAAAATGGATAAAAAGTTTTTGGAAGAGCATTACGATCGCTTTTGTTTTACCAATATCGGGCTGATCCACGGCGAGATCTGCGGCATCATTCTCTATTTCAACGGGCTCGGGCACGTGGTCGTCGCGGGGCCGGATATGATCGACGCGCCGGCGGCGGCGGAGCGCAATATTTTGTACATCACGCCCTGCTACAACGTTTGGTCGTGGATGAATTCCAAAACCGTTGCGTTTGTGGACGCCCTCGTGGAGATCGCAATGAAAAAGTGGAATATCCGCCCCGACGTTCCGATCGGGCTTTACGGCGGCAGTATGGGCGGATACAGCGTGTTCCATTATGCGATGAGATCCGGGTACAACGTGGTGGCGGGAGATCTCAACTGTCCTTGCTGTAATCTCGAATATGAAGTGTATTGCACCCAAAACTCGGTGCTGCACACCTATTTCGATTCCGCGATCGGCGACACCGAGGACTTTGCCGCCTACGTACACGACAACTCGCCGATCAATATGATCGACAAACTGAAAAGAATACCTTACCGTTTTGCCGTCGGGCTCAAAGATACGGCGCTTGCCCCCTCCCAGCATTCATTTAAGATGATCCCGCTCTTGCGGCAAGCCGGTTTTTCGGTGGACGTGGCGGAGTACCCGCAGGCGGGGCATTGCAATATCGGCGCCGAAGCGCGCGCCGCGGAACACCGCTGGCTGATGGAGCAGATGCTTTCCGCAAAGACGGATTCATAAAAACAAAAAGCCGCCGTACCTCAAATTTAGGGTGCGGCGGCTTTGATATGATTGATATGATATGATTTGCTTTGCGGCGCTGTGCGTTAATGCACCAGCCGCAGGACAAGGTCAAAGAGGATCGGCATAAAGACCGCGGGGAGGAAATTTCCGATTTTCAGTTTGGTGTTGCCCATCATTTTCAGCCCGACGGCAAAGATCAATATCGAGCCGACGAGCGACATTTGAGAAACGACCGCGTCGCTGAGCAGGGGCTCGATGCTGACGCCGAGCAGGGAGATCGCCCCCTGGTAGAGAAAGACGAAGAAAGCGGAAAACAAAACGCCGACGCCGAGCGTGGAGGCGAGGACGGCGGAGGTGACGCCGTCGATGATCGACTTTGCCAAAAGGACGTCGTAATTTCCGCGGATCCCGTTGTCCAGCGCGCCGACCACCGCCATGGCGCCGATACAAAAGAGGAGCGTGGCGGTGACCATCCCCTCGGCAAAGGTGGATTTTCCGCCGGCGGCAAATCGCTTTTGCGCCCGTTTGCCGAGACTGTCAAGATGCCCTTCAATGTTCAACAGTTCGCCGATGACGGTGCCGATGACCATCGCAAGAATCATAATAAGCGTATAATTCGTATCGAGGACGCCGTCCTCCCCCGCACGCAGGGCGGCGGCGACGGCGCCGCAGATGCCGATGAACATCACGACCAGCGAAATGGCTTGCATCAGCGTTTCTTTCAGGCGCTCGGGAAGAATTTTTTTGACGAGCAGACCGACGGCGGTGCCGAGTGCGATCAGCGCCGTGTTGATGAGTGTGCCGGTGAGCGGCATAGAAAATCCCTTCATTTCATAAAATTGGATGCTTTATTATAGCACGGCGCCGCCGTTTTGTAAATAATAATATATGCGGAATCGTATCGTTGATCAGAGGAGGAATCTGAAAAGAGCCTCCCTGATTTTCGGTTAAAATTGTAAAAAGTGTGAAAAAATACTTGCAAAGAGAGGAAATAGTTGTTATAATATGAACAATGCTCGGAAGAGCAAAACAAAAATGCAATTTTGGAGGACTTTTGTGATGAAAAAGATTCTTGCACTTGCACTTGCCGCGCTGATGCTGCTTGCTTGCCTCGCATCCTGCGGCGAAACGGCGCCTGCCGCTACCGGCGACGCTACCGGCGACGCGCCTGTGACCGACAACACCGCAAAGACGGTTAGATCGGTATTTACGAACCTGCTTCGGGCTCCAACGGCGCCGGCGGTAAGCAGGAAGCCCTCGGCGTAAAGTACGCCAACGCAGTTGCACCGACGGTCGAGATCGCCGGCGAAACTTACAACGTAGAACTTGTTTCGGTAGATAACCAGTCGTCCAACGACAAGGCGCCCTCTGCCGCTGCAGAACTGATCAACCAGGGCGTATCGGTCGTTCTCGGCTCTTACGGCTCGGGCGTTTCGATCGCCGCTTCTTCGGTATTTGAAGATGCAGGCGTTCCCGCTGTCGGCATCACCTGCACCAACCCGCAGGTCACCGAGGGCAACAAGCACTACTTCCGTATCTGCTTCCTCGATCCGTTCCAGGGCACCGTACTTGCATCCTATGCATACCACGAACTCGGATACAGGACCGCGTACACGCTTGCCGAAAACGGCAACGACTATGATGAAGGTCTTGCACACTACTTCACCGAAGCGTTTGTGAAATTCGGCGGCAAGGTAGAAAACGCAAACTTCCCCGAAAACACCTCGGACTTCAACTCCTATATCACCAACGCCGAAAACGCAGGTGCGGAAGTGATCTTTGCACCGACTTCGACCAACTATGCGCAGCTCATCGTTGAGCAGGCTTCTGCCAAGGGCGTGAAAGCGACCCTGATGGCAGGCGACACCTGGGACTCCAACCAGATCCTCTCCGCGGCTGCCGGCAAGGACGTTGACATCAAAGTCACCACCTTCTATCAGGAGGGCGGTAATCCTGAATTTGACGCAGGCTTTAAGGCATGGCTTGAAGGCGACAGCCAAAACCTCACCGACAACGGCGGCGACGCAAAGATCTCCGCAGTTTCCGCGATGGGTTATGACGCGTACTTCACCGCGCTGGAAGCGCTCAAGATCGCAGGTTCGACCGCGCCCGCAGACGTGATGGAAGCCCTTTGGAAAGTTGATTTCACCGGCGTGACCGGCGACATCAAGTTTGACGATACCAACGGCGACGCTATCAGAACGACCGCATATATCAAGGTCGTCAACACCGAGACCGCAAACTGGGATTTTGTTAAGGAACAGGGCGTAGACTGATTTTTGACCGACCTTACGGCGAGAGGGCTTGGCGATACCGCCAAGCCCTTGATGCCTTTGAGGTCCTCTCAAAAGGGCAGAGCGTTTTTGCTGTCCGGGGCGTCTGCTCCGCATTTTTGAGAGGACCTGAAAAGACTGAAAAACGAGAGGACTTTGCATGAACATTACACTTGACCACATTCTTGCCGGTATTTCCGCAGGCGGTCAGTATGCGCTGATCGCCATTGGATATACGATGGTATACGGCATCCTCCGCCTCATCAACTTTGCTCACGGCGACGTGTTTATGGTCGCCGGACTGATCATGGTATACATCTCGGCGTCTTCTTTGCCGATTTACGTTTCCATCCCGATCGTACTTCTCGGCACGGTGCTGCTCGGCTTTTTGATCGAGCGCGCCGCGTATAAGCCGCTCCGCAGTGCGCCGCGTATGTCGGTAATGATTTCCGCCATCGGCGTTTCCTACCTTTTGCAAAACCTGGCGCTCTACATCACCGGCGGTCTGCCAAAGCCCTATCCGGCGATCCCCTGGATCTCGGATTCGATCACCATTTTCGGCGCGACTACAAAGCGCGTGACCGTCATCACGCCGGTGGTGGTCATCGGGCTGGTCGTCGTTTTGGTCCTTCTCATCCAAAAGACCAAGATCGGTATGGCGATGCGCGCGGTTTCCAAGGATTTTGAGACTTCGCAGCTGATGGGAATCAAAATCAACTCGGTCATCAGCGTCACCTTTATCATCGGCTCCTTCCTTGCCGCCGTCGGCTCGTTGCTCTATTTTTCAAGTTACCAGTCGGTCATCCCGACCTCGGGGGCACTACCGGGGCTGAAAGCTTTTGTCGCCGCCGTTTTCGGCGGCATCGGTTCTATCCCCGGTGCGGTCGTCGGCGCGTTTATCATCGGTATTTGTGAAAACCTGATCAAAGCAAGTACGGAAATGTCCATCTTCTCGGATGCGTTTACGTTTGCACTTTTGATCGTCGTCCTCCTCGTCAAGCCGACCGGTCTGTTCGGCGAGAAGGTCATTGACAAGGTTTAAGGAGGAGAGGACAGATGAATAAAAAACGCGTTTGTACCCTCGTTGACGTCCTTGTCATCGTGCTTCTCTTTGCGCTGATCGCGTTTGCGGATACCAAACTGAATTCGTTTGACATTCTTGCAAAAATCTTGCAAAAAGGCGCGGTCTTTGCGCTGATCGCCGTTTCCATGAACCTGCTCAACGGTTTTACCGGGCTGTTTTCGCTCGGACAGGCGGGCTTTATGCTGCTCGGCGCGTATACCTATGCGATCTTCACCATCCCGACGACCGAGGATCGCCTCGCCGTGTATAAGTATTACACCATGACGATGGCGGACGGCACCGAAACCGGGGGGCTTGTGCAGTTTGCTCTGCCGGTTGCCGCAGCGATCCTGCTTGCCGGTCTTGTGGCGGCGGTCTTTGCCTTCTTTATCGGGCTTCCCGTCCTTCGCCTCAAGAGCGACTATCTCGCCATTGCGACCCTCGGCTTTGCCGAGATCTTGCGTGCGATTTGCCAATGGAAAGGGCTCGGCGTCCTCACCAACGGCTCCAACCAGCTGCGCAAATATCCGTATTTTAAGAGCATTCTCCCGTATTTCCTGATCTCGGGCGTGTGCATTGCGATCATCGCGCTCCTCATTCGCTCGACCTACGGGCGTGCGTTCAAGGCGATCCGCGATGATGAAGTCGCCGCGGAGGCAATGGGCATCAACCTCACAAAGCATAAGATGATCGCGTTTGTGACCAGCTCGTTTTTCGCCGGCGTCGGCGGCGCGCTCTTTGCGATGTATCAAAATACCATCCAGGCAAAGCCGTTTACCACCACGCTGACCTACGAGATCCTTTTGATCGTCGTCATCGGCGGTATCGGCTCGATCTCCGGCTCGGTGATCGCAAGTTTCCTCTATATCGCCTGCTCGGAGTGGTGGCTCCGCTTCCTCGACGCCGACGGCGTTATCCCGGGCGTCACGCGCAACGGCTTCCGCCTCGTGGTTTTCTCCGCAGTCATTATGATCATCGTTTTGTTCTTCCGCCGCGGCATTATGGGCGATAAGGAACTTTCCACTTATCGTCTGCTCGGCGGTCTGACGCCGAAAAAGAAAAAGGAGGTTTCGGGCAAATGAGTAAAAACCTTCTTCACGTTGAAAACGTCACCATGCAGTTCGGCGGCGTTGTTGCGGTCAACAATTTGACGCTGGACGTGTGCGAGGGCGAGATCGTTTCGCTCATCGGACCGAACGGGGCGGTAAAAACGACCGCGTTCAACGTTGTCACCGGCGTTTACGAGCCGACCAACGGGCTTGTAAGTTTTGACGGCAAAACGATCATCGAGAGTTTTCCGCGCGGCAAGATGAAAAAGGCTTACGCCGGTGAAAACCGCGGGATGTACACCCACCGCATCGTCCGCACGCCGGATAAGATCACAAAACTCGGTATTGCGCGCACATTCCAGAATATCCGACTGTTTAAGTCGATGACCGTATTTGAAAACGTGCTTGTGGCAATGCATATGCGCAAAAAGAGCAATCTCTTTACGGCGACCTTTATGCTCAACTATAAGGAAGAGCGTGCGATGCGCGCCGAGGTGGAACACCTGTTGTCGGAAGTGGGACTGCTCGACGTGCGCGACGAACTTGCCACCTCACTCCCCTACGGTATGCAGCGCCGCCTGGAGATCGCGCGTGCTTTGGCGACCAAGCCGACGCTGTTGCTCCTCGACGAGCCTGCCGCCGGGATGAACCCGCAGGAAACCGACGAGCTTACCGCGTTTATCCGCTATATCCGTGATAAATTCGGCGTCACCATTTTTATGATCGAACACCATATGAATTTGGTTATGGATATTTCCGACCGCATCTACGTCATCGACTTTGGTAAGTTGATCGCGCACGGCACGCCGGAGGAAATCCAAAACAACGAAGTTGTGATCAAAGCCTACCTCGGAGGAAGCGACGATGTCTAATATTTTGGAAATTCAGGATCTGAGCGTTGCCTACGGCGGGATTCAGGCGATCAAGGGGATCAGCCTTTCGGCAAAGGAAGGCTCTATCGTTACGCTCATCGGCTCCAACGGCGCCGGCAAGAGTTCTACGCTCCGCTCGATCGCGGGGATCGTCAAGGCAAAGACAGGGCAGGTGCTTTTCGGCGGGGAAAACATCCTCGGGATGTCGCCCGACCAGATCGTCAAGCGCGGCATTACCCTCGTGCCCGAGGGCAGACGCGTGTTTCCCAACCTCTCGGTCGTGGAAAACCTGCGCATCGGCGCGTATCTGCGTAAAGACAATATCGCAAGCGACCTCGAATACGTCTATTCGCTTTTCCCGCGCCTCAAGGAGCGCTCCTGGCAGATGGCGGGCACGCTTTCGGGCGGCGAGCAGCAGATGCTTGCGGTCGGGCGTGCGCTGATGGCGCGTCCGAAACTGATCATGATGGATGAGCCCTCGCTCGGACTTGCGCCGCTGGTCGTGCAGGGGATCTTTGAGATCATCCGCACCATCAATGAGGACGGGATCACCGTGCTTTTGATCGAGCAAAACGCCAATATGGCGCTCAAAGTTGCCGACTATGCTTACGTTATGCAGACCGGCGAGATCATCATGGAGGGCAGCGGCGCCGAACTCCTTGAAAATGAGCAGGTCAAAGAGGCGTACCTCGGAAAGCAAAAGAAATAAGTACGAAAAACACGTGCGTATTTGAAAGAACGCACGTGTTTTTTTACTGCAATGTGAAGGATGAGACGACGATATAGGAGACAACGCCGCTTTGCGGCTACACCTCATCCGTCTTGCCTACGGCAATCCACCTTCCCCTCGGAAGGGGAAGGCTTAATGAAAGTGTGATGCTTTGCGCAAAGCACAAAATTACGCCGATAGGCGTGTATGTAATCAACACGAAGTGTTGTATGTAATCATCCCGAAGGGATGTATGTCATCAAGCCGACGGGATACATACACGGCTTTTGCCGTGATGCCATACGCCTCTGCGGCGATCACATACACGCGCGACGCGCGTGACGACATGCCAAGCCGCCTGTCCGTCGGCTTGAATGAAAAACCTCGTCTTGTGACGAGGTTTTTCCGGTGACCCGTACGGGAATCAGGACCCCGCGCTTCGTCGGCTGTTGCGTTGGCTTTGACTGACTGCGCGAAGCGCATAGAGTTTTTGTGACAGGCACAAAAACTCGGGGTTCGATTCGACTGCTGCATAAGTCAAAAAGAGAGGAACACCTTTTGGCATTCCTCTCTTTTTGATGGTGACCCGTACGGGAATCGAACCCA
>JAFSUT010000021.1 GCA_017445085.1 Clostridia bacterium
GACAGCACCGAGATGACGCCGACGCCGCCCACCGAGATGACGGGCAGGGTCATTTCATCGTTGCCGCTGTATACAAAGAGCGGCGTTTCGGCGCAGATCGCCGAGATCTTTGCGATCTGCGCGGCGGCTTCTTTGACGGCGACGATCCCTTCAATGGCGGCGAGGCGCTTGTACTCTGCGATCGAGAGATCCACACCCGTGCGCGAGGGGACGTTGTAGAGGATAACGGGGCGCCCGTCGGCGGCAGATGCGATTTTGCGATAATGCTCAAAAATACCGCGCGTCGTGCCTTTGTTGCAAAACGGCGTGATGACCAGCAGGATATCCGCGCCGCTTTTGACCGCGTCCGCCGTCAGTTTGAGCGCCGTTTGGGTATCGGCGGCGCCGACGCCCGCAATGACGGGGACCGCGCCGGCGTTTTCTTTTGCGGTTTCGATCACTTTTATGCGTTCTTTTTTTGACAGGGTGGCGGCCTCCCCCGTGGTGCCGCAAACGCAGACGGCGTTTATGCCCGATTTGATCTGGCGCGAAAGCGCGGATGCAAAACGGGAAATATCAACTTTGCCGCCGCAAAACGGCGTCGCCATTGCCGTGGCAACACCGATAAACGGCGGGCAAACCGATTTGTTTATTTCCATGGTGTACCTCTTGAAATTATCGGAAAGTCGTACTATAATGTGAGTACCTACTATTAAAATATGTAAAATTTCGGAAAGCGAAACAAAATGGTTAAAAACGAGCAGATACAAACCGAACTGCGAAAAGAAGACTTCTATTACGATTTGCCGAAAGCGCAGATCGCGCAGACGCCGATCGAGCCGCGGGACGCGTCGCGCCTTTTGGTCATCGACCGCCAAAGCGGCGCACTTTCGCACAAACATTTTTACGATATTTTGGATGAACTCCGCCCCGAGGACGTGCTGGTCGTCAACGACTCCAAGGTGATCCCCGCGCGTCTTTTCGGCGCCGACTGCGAAAAGGATGACCGCATCGTGGAATTCTTGTTGCTCCGCCGCCGCGGCGACCGTGTATGGGAAACGCTTGTCCGCCCCGGCAAAAAAGCAAAGATCGGCAAGAAATTCACTTTCGGCGACGGGCTTTTGCAAGGGGAGATCACGGACATTGTGGAAGAGGGCAACCGCATAGTGGAGTTTTCGGTCGGCGGCGCGCAGATCTATACGGTGCTCGAAAAGATCGGCAGTATGCCGCTGCCCCCCTACATCACGGAAAAACTTGAAGACGGCAGCCGCTATCAAACCGTGTATGCCAAAGACGCCGGCAGCGCCGCGGCGCCGACGGCGGGACTGCATTTTACAAAGGAACTCCTGGAAAAGATCAAAGCCCGCGGGACGGCGGTCGTTCCGGTGATGCTCCACGTCGGGCTCGGCACCTTCCGCCCGGTCAAGGAATCCAAAATCACCGACCACGTGATGCACACCGAGTATTTTGCGGTGTCGGAAGAGAGCGCCGCCGAGATCAACCGCCGCCGTGCGGCGGGCGGGCGCGTGATCGCCGTGGGAACGACATCCTGCCGCGTATTGGAAAGCGCGGCGGACGAAAACGGGATCCTCCGGCCGATGGCGGATGATACCGGCATCTTTATTTATCCGGGCTACAAGTTTAAGATCGTGGACGCGCTGATCACAAACTTCCATCTGCCGGAAAGCACGCTCCTGATGCTGGTGAGCGCGTTTTATACGCGCGAAAAAATGCTGGAAGCGTATCAAGTGGCGGTGGATGCGGGTTACCGCTTTTTCAGCTTCGGCGACGCGATGATGATTCTATGATTTGTCAATAATTTTAATATAATATTTATTGACAAAAAGTGCAAATCGGC
>JAFSUT010000022.1 GCA_017445085.1 Clostridia bacterium
GCGCGTGATGGACTCGGGCGACCTTGAGCGTGAGCGCGGCATTACGATTTTGGCTAAAAACACCGCCATTCACTATAACGGCGTAAAGATCAACATCGTTGACACCCCCGGTCACGCGGATTTCGGCGGCGAAGTTGAGCGTATCCTCAAGATGGTCAACGGCGTACTCCTGCTTGTGGACGCCGCGGAAGGACCGATGCCGCAGACCCGTTTCGTTTTGGAACGCGCTCTGCAGCTCAGTCACCGTGTTATCGTCGTCATCAATAAGATCGACAAGCCGGACGCCCGCATCAAGGAAGTGCAGGACGAGGTTTTGGAACTGTTTATGGACCTCGGCGCCAGCGACGAGCAGCTCGACAGCCCGATGATCTTTTGCTCGGGCAGAGCGGGGACGGCGTCGATGGATCCGGATACGGCGGGCACCGATCTGCGCCCGCTGTTTGATAAGATCCTGGAGTATATGCCCGCGCCCGAGGGGGACGACGAGGGCGAACTCCAGATGCTCGTTTCTTCCATTGATTATAATGACTACGTCGGCAGGATCGCCATCGGCAGAGTGGAACGCGGCGTGATGAAGCAGAATCAGGAGATCATGATTTCCAACTTCCACAGCGACGCCGCGCCCAAGCGCGCCAAGGTCGTCAGCATCTATCAGATCGACGGGCTCGGGCGCGTGCAGGTGGACAGCGCCAAAGTCGGCGACATCATTTGTTTTTCGGGCGCAGAGGACATCAATATCGGCGATACCGTGACCTCCACGGCGTACGTTGAACCGCTGGAATTTGTCAAGGTCAGCGAGCCGACGATGGAAATGACCTTTTCGGTCAATTCCAGCCCGTTTGCGGGCAAGGACGGCAAATACGTCACCTCCCGCCACCTGCGTGAGCGCCTGTATAAAGAACTGCTCCGCGACGTGTCGCTCCGCGTGTCGGACGGCGAGACCACCGAGAGTTTTAAGGTCGCGGGGCGCGGGGAAATGCACCTCTCGATTTTGATCGAAACGATGCGCCGCGAGGGCTATGAACTTGCGTGCAGTACGCCGCACGTCCTCTATCGGGAGGTCGACGGCGTAAAGTGCGAGCCGGTCGAGCGCGTGATCATCGACTGCCCGGAAAACTATAACGGTCCCGTTATGGAAAAACTCGGCGCACGAAAGGGCGAACTTGTCACCATGGAGCCGCGCGGGAGCCGCACGAGACTTGAGTATCTCGTGCCGACGCGCTGCCTGTTCGGTTATCGCAGTGAGTTTATGACCGATACGCACGGCGAGGGCATTCTCAATACGATTTTTGACTCCTATCAGCCTTACAAAGGGGACGTCACCACGCGTTTTACCGGCTCGTTGATCGCCAGCGAGGCGGGGGAATCGACTTCTTACGGCATCTTCAACGCGCAGGATCGCGGGCAGATGTTCATCGGCGCGCAGGTGCCCGTGTATGAGGGAATGATCGTCGGTTCCAATCCCAAACTCGGGGATATCGTGGTCAACGTTTGCAAAAAGAAGCATTTGACCGCTATCCGTTCGTCCGGCGCGGACGAGGCGCTCCGCCTGGTCACGCCGAAGATCATGAGCCTGGAAGAAGCCATCGAGTATATCGCGGACGACGAACTGATCGAGGTCACACCAAAGAACATCCGCCTCCGCAAACGGATCTTGAATACCGAACTCCGCCTCAAAGAAGAAGCAAAACTGAAAAAGGCGTAAACTCCATACAGCAGCAGAATATGTGTAAAAAATGCAGCAGATTTTTGTGTAAAAACAAAGGTCTGCTGCCTTTGTTTTTGTTAAAATATGGGCTGTCCTTTTTTTGAGCGGTGAAAAAAATTCAATATTTTTCACAACAAAAATGAAACAATTTGATAAAAACGCTTGACTTTTTGGTGTGCGTATGATACTATTGACGTTGAATGGAAATATATATTAAATATATAACTATGTAAAGTTGAAGGAGAATTTTATGCACAAGAAAATTTTACTCTCAATTTTAGCGATCGTGACGCTGCTGACAACTTGTGTTGTCATGAGCGTTTCGGCAAGCGCGGATGTCGTGGAAATCGACACGGTAGATCGGTTTATGGAGTTTATGAACACGCCCGAGCAATGGGGCACCTCGTCGTCCAAGGTCTCCTATAAGTTGACGGAGGATCTCGACCTCAGCACGTATACCGGTGAACTTGAGCAGCGGCCGATTGCCGGTAACGGCGGGTCCGAATCGTTTTTCGGTACCTTCGACGGCAACAACAAGACCATTAGCGGCGTGAATATCCACGTCACCGACAGCGTATCGAACGTTGGTCTGTTCGGCAGAATCAATGCCTCGACCATCAAGGATTTGACGGTTGTGGGAAGCATTCAGTATGACGGCACCTCAGACGGCGGGCACATCGGCGGTATTGTCGGCGGCAGCGTCAACGGTACCATCACAAACTGCGTCAACAGATGCACGGTCACCGCGCCGAACGCAAGCTTCGTCGGCGGCGTTGCCGGGTATGCGGCGTATGCCCTCAAAATGACGAATTGCACCAATGAAGCTGCTGTTTCGGGCAAAGGATACGTCGGCGGTCTTGTCGCCAACCTTTCAACCGCAACAAACTGCTACGTTAAAGACTCTACAAACACCGGCGCGATCTCGGGAACCTCGGCTTTCATCGGCGGTATTGTGGGTACTGTCACCTCGGGCGCTGCGATTACAGATTGCGTCAACAGCGGCGCGGTCAGCACGTCGGTAGCCTCCGGCAACGCTATTATCGCCGGTATCGCCGGTTCCGTCAATGACGGCACGGTCAGCGGCTGTACCAACAACGCAAACGTCAGCTCGACGCGGCCTGCGATTGCCGGTATTGTCGGCTCGCTTGACGCCGGTACGGTCAGCGGCTGTACCAACAATGCGGATCTCACCTTTTCTTCCGCTTGGGTCGGCGGTATCGTCGGTCTTGCAAAATCGCAAAACTCCAGCATCGGGGTCACGATCTCCGGTTGCACCAATACAGGCGACCTCACCGGTACTACCACCGAGTTTGGCGGTATCGTCGGCTACCTGATCAGCGTTCCCGGCGCCGCAACCGTTTCGGGCTGCGTCAACGAAGCCAATGCTACGATCTCGGGCAACGGCAACGTCGGCGGTATCGTCGGCACCGCCGAATTGAGAAGCGCCGGCACGACGATATTGATCGAGGATTCCATCAACAACGGTACGGTGACCTCCACCGCATCGCATGCCGGCGGTATTGCGGGTTATATGTCTATGCTGGCCAGCAGTACCGGCACGGTAACGCTGCAAGCCTGTGAAAACAACGGCGCGATTTCCGGTTCCACGCAGGTGGGCGGTATCTTCGGATACGGCAATGTGGCCTCCTCTTGTACGAGTACGCTCACCGTTCAGACTTCGAAAAACCACGGCGCGGTTTCTTCTGTCGGTACCTATGTCGGCGGCATCGGCGGCTATTTCAACACCTCGGCGACCGATTCGGGTATGCTGTACCTGTACACCTCGCTCAACGATGCGGATATTACCGGCAAATCGTATGTCGGCGGCATCTTGGGTTATGCGATGGGCAGGACGGGGCGTCTCCCGGTGGTCGACTCTTGTATGAACCAAGGCGATATTACCGCCACGATTGCATACGTGGATACAAACACTTCAGCGGATTGCGGCGGTATCGTCGGTTTGATCAATTCCGCGTCGGTCACGCATTGCCTCAACCACGGCGAGGTGATTTCCACCGACAACATTAAAAACGTCGGCGGTATCATCGGTAGAACTGCCGGCACTTGTACGGTTACGTATTGTTTTAGTGACGGGCTGATCAACTCTACCAATACGCAGCGCGGCGCGATTATCGGCGGCATCGCCGGTACCGTCACAAGAAACAACAACTACTGGTTGACCGGTGTTGCTGAAAGAATATACGGTACGGTCGATAATACCACCGTCGGCAAATTATCGGCAGCCGCTGTTGCGACCCGTTCCACATTTACGGGCAATCTGCTCACCCAAGACGAGTGGGTATTCGGCAGCGAGCTTGAACTGGCGTATTTCCACGTCCATACCTACAAATGGGCGGCGGACGGCGAGAACAATTATGACCTTGTCTGCCCGGCTTGCTTGAATACAGTGTTAGAGGATCAGTCGGAGGCGCTTGTCCACTTCAGCACCAACTGCGACGACAGCAATGACGGCTTGACCGAGGCAACCGCGGTCAAGACCTGGGATGAGGCGTTTGCAAGACTTTCGGAGACCGGCGGTCATATCATCGTGGATACCGTCTTTGCTATTGATGCAACGGCAGCACCGAGAAATGCCTCGACCGGTATCTATACGATGAATCTGCCGGCGCACGAGCACATGGTCAGGATCACCGCAAAGTTGGATGCCAGCGGCAATCCGATGACCGGTATCCGCAACAACACTTACACCGGCGCGACCATCAACTGCAACGGCCCGATCACCTTTGATCATATCACCCTGAACTGCCAAAAGATCCTGGTCATCGCGGCAAACTGGAACGATTTTACCATCGGTGACGGTATCTACACCTGGGGCACCGCGTTCGTTATCGCGGGCGGCAACAGATGCAGCGACGGCGTGACCGAGGCGAGAACGGTGCACATCAATCTGAAGCAGCCGAAATTTGCGGATACCGAACAGTTCTATGCCAAGATTTATCTGATGGATCGTTTTGACGTCAACGGCATTTCCGATTACACCACGCAAAACAAGACGATTATCGCCAACCTTGACGGTATCTGCGCTGACGAGCTCTATCCCTTCACCGGTTCCGCTGCGGCAAACGGCGGTGTAATGGTCAACTGCAGCGAGACGCTCACAATCTCGGGCGCTGACACGTCCATTTCGAAAATATGCACCAACACCAATACAAGCACCGGCGCAGCGCATATCGAGAACTTTACGCTCAACATCACGGGCAATGTTGCCGACGTCGGTACCGGCAACGTCAGCAGCGCCATTACGCTTTGGAACGTCCAAAACGCAACCGTCAATGTTTCCAAGGCAACCGATGGCAGAACGGTGCCGTTTGTAGCGTCCATCAACTTCAGCCAGAGCACGGGATATAAAGCAAGTGAGGCTGCTGCCGTGACCGAAACCGTTACCGCAACCTACGGCACGCACTCGTTTGTCAATGGCAAGACCATCCAGGTCAACGAAGCGTACACGCTAAGCAAAAACGTCACCGATGAATGTACTTGGGATACCGATAATGCCGATAATGATATCACAAAAGCGGAAACGCGCCTGTACACTTGCGCCTGTGGCAGAGCAAAGGCAGGCGACCCTAACGACCCTGATTCTTTCGTTTACGACAGCGGCGCATTTGCAAGAGCCAATACGCAGAACAAAACTACAAAGGAGATCATGAGTTATCTGCTCCGTATCATTGTTCGCGCGTATGTTCCCGAAGATAAAACCGTAGCGTATTACGGCATTGCAATGCTGCCGCAGAATACTGAATGGACGTTTGAAGACGGCAAAAACTACGTTGTAAAGAACGAGGGCAGCATCGAAAGCGGCACAACTTTTATGACGGATATCGAAAACATACCGGTAGCGAATAA
>JAFSUT010000023.1 GCA_017445085.1 Clostridia bacterium
AAAAAGCGCGGCGACGATATCACTTTTCTTAGAAAAATCGTGCGCGGTGCCGCGGATGAGAGTTACGGTATTGAGGTTGCCAAACTTGCCGGTGTGCCGGGGGAAGTCATCAAACGGGCCAAGGAGATCTTAAAGAGCATCGAAACGGATGCGCCGATCCACGTAAAACAAAAATCTGCCGTGAATATCGAAGAGCAGCAGCCGGATATGTTTTCTATCCTTTCCTCCGGCAAAGAAAAAGAAGTTGCAGACAAATTGCGCGCCATTGACATCAATACACTTACGCCGATTGAGGCGATGAATGCGATTTTTGAACTGAAAAAGAGTTTACAGTAAAGCGAGGTGAATCCCTTTGGGCAAAATCAATCTTCTGTCTTTTGAGGTCGCGAACCTTATCGCGGCAGGCGAAGTTGTTGACCGTCCGGCATCCGTCATCAAGGAACTGATGGAGAATTCCATAGACGCCGGGGCAAAGCGCATAACGGTGGAAATCAAAAACGGCGGAATCACGTATATGCGCGTTTCGGACGACGGTTGCGGGATCGCGCCCGAAGATATGCCCCTTGCGCTGAAACGTCATGCAACAAGCAAAATCGCAAACGCCGAGGATTTGAACGCGATTTTTACCCTCGGATTTCGCGGGGAGGCGCTTGCCGCCATTTCCTCGGTTTCCAAAGTGCGCATTCTCTCAAAAACCGCGGATGCCGAGAGCGGTACGCTGCTTTATGCTGAAGGCGGCAACATTCTTTCGGTCAGTGAAACCGGCTGTCCGAATGGCACGACCGTCACGGTGGAAGAACTGTTTGCCAACGTCCCGGCACGGCGAAAGTTTTTGAAAAAAGACGCTACGGAAACTGCCGCCGTCTGCGCCAATGTTGAAAAAATCGCGCTATCGCATCCGGAAATCGCAGTTCGCCTGATCACGGACGGCGTTTCAAAATTAGAAACCGTCGGTGACGGTAAACTCGAGAATACGATCTACTCGATTTACGGCAGAGAATTTGCAAAGCACCTTCTGTCGATCAAGGCACAAAACGGCGGTGTAGAAGTCACCGGTTATATCGGAAATTCACACAACGTAAAACCCACCCGCGCCTACCAAAACTTCTTTATCAATCATCGCTTTATCAAAAGCAAAACCGCGACCGCGGCGATAGAGCAGGCTTTTTCTTCCTACATCGCCTCCGAGCGTTTTCCTGCGTGCGTATTGTTCATCGATATTAACCCGGGCGCCGTGGACGTCAACGTACATCCTGCAAAACTTGAAGTTAAGTTTTCAAATGAAAAATTGATATTTGACACTGTTTACTACGCAGTGCGCAGTGCACTTGAAAAATCGACCGACCGCGCCGAACTTGAGTTTTCAGGCGGCAGTCAGCCTGCGCGACACGCGGGGACTTCTGCATTTACGCCGCCGGTGAGCCGCGCCTTTGTCCCGGTGGTGGATCGCGTAGACCGTCCGGCATTTCAGCCGGAGCAGATCCGATTTACAAAACCGCAAATCGGGGGCTCGCTTGTATTGTCATCTCCGTCTTCCTCTGAAAATACAATGAACGAACCCGAAAAAGGAAGTGAGGATATCGGCAAGATCGCGCCGCTGCATACTGCGGCGACTGCACCGCCTGCGGTTGACGCAACGTCACATATACCTTTTGCGGATCGCGCAGACGTTAAAGCGACCGACGCGGCAGATATCCGCAATTTTGTGGAAAAACTGCCGTTGCCCGAATATAAGATCATCGGCGTAGCGTTTAATACCTACATTTTCGTGGAGAGTGAAGGAAAGGTCACGATCATTGACAAGCATGCCGCGCACGAGCGCATCATTTTTGAGAGTATGCGCCGTCGGATCCGTGACTTCTCGCCCTCTCCGCAGGTTTTGCTTGTCCCGATCGTCCTGGCATTGCCGCAGGGAGATTTTGCCGCTGTCCTCGAAAACACGGCGTGCTTTGAGAGCATTGGCTTTGCTTTTTCAGCGGATGAAACCACGCGGCAGATCAAAATCTCACAAATCCCGTCTGTACTAAAAATCAATGACGTCAGCGACATCTTTGCGACGATGGCGGCACAGCTTGCGACAGGGACGGGCAACATCGAAATCACGAAAAACGAAGTATATGAGCGCGTGATCTATCAGGCATCCTGCAAGGCTGCGATGAAGGGAGGTCGCGTGGATAGCGACAGCGATGTGCGGTATGTGGTGGAAAAAGTATTGACCATCCCTGACCTTACAGTTTGCCCGCACGGCCGACCGGTCGTTGTTACGCTGACAAAGCATAGCCTTGACCGTCAGTTTGGCAGAGAATAAGAATAAAGGACTTTTTATGTTTACACTGATCAAGACAGATAAAACGGCGCGCCGTGGGCGGTTTGAAACCATCCACGGTACGATCGAAACCCCGGTATTTATGAACGTTGGCACAAGTGCGGCGATCAAGGGCGGCGTATCGACGATGGATCTGCGTGACGTCGCCTGCCAGGTAGAACTTTCCAACACCTATCATCT
>JAFSUT010000024.1 GCA_017445085.1 Clostridia bacterium
CGCCGCTTTGATAAATCCGATCTCGGTTTTGTCTTTGCAGGCGCGCATCCGCTCGACCGTGTGTCTTGCCGAAACGCCGATCACGCCGAGCGCCTTGCAAAGCTCCTCGTGTGCGGCAAACGAAACGCGGTTTTCCTCAAAAGCGAGGATATGCACACCGTCTTTTGCGCAAACGGCTTTCATTTCATCGACGAGGCGGCCGTTTGGACAAAGGAGGGTAAAACCGGCGGGCGCCAGTGCCCTTGCGGCTTCGATATAGCGAAAATCGGTGAGCAGGTAGGCGCCCTGCCCCGTGATGAGGACGTAGCCGTCCGTAAAGCGAAATCCGCTGATGTAGTATTGACTAATCTCATCGGTTAAGAGGATCCCGTCGGCAAAGTCGGCGATCTTCTCACGCAAAAGTTCGGCTCTGGTCATAAAAATCCTTTCGTGCGGCAGGTTTACAAAAACTTTCGATAAGCGGTTTTGAGGGTGAGCGCGTCTTCCGGCATGGTGCCGTCCGACTCGCAGATGATATTGGGGCAGAGGCGCTCGCGTGCGATCGCCTCGCAGAGGGGAAGATAGTCGGGTCCAAAGACGGTGTCGGCAAAGGTGAGATGCCGCTTTTCGCCCTTTTCAGTCCATTCGATCTTGGAGAAATGACAATGCATATAGCGCGCCTTGTCGTCCCCGAGGATCTCTCCGACTTTGTCAAAGACCGCGCGGTAACTGTCCACGTCGGTAAACACGCCGCCGCAGTCGCGGGCGTTGAGGTGTCCGAAGTCGACGACGGGGGAGAGACGGCGGTCGATCTTGCAAAGTTCGATGACCTCGTCGAGCGTGCCGAGTTGATTTTGCTTGCCCATGGTCTCGATCCCGAAAGCGACGCCGCTGTCGGGAAACTTTTCAAGCGCCCGGCAGAGGGTGTCGGCGGAGAGGCGCATGGCTTCCTCCCGCGAGATCTTGCCTGCCGATCCGCAATGGATGACGATGGTCTTGGCGCCGAGCAGTTCCGCCGCCCACAGGCTTTTTTCGATGTAGTCAAGGCTCTTCAGGCGCTTTTCGGGGTCGACGCCCGAGAGCGAGATGAAGTACGGCGTGTGGAAGGACATCAAGATCCCCATCTCTTTTGCCGCGTCGCCGATCGCGCGGAGCGCCGTCTCTCCGGCGGTGATGCCGTTGCCCGCCTCGTATTCGTAGGCGTCCAGCCCCATATCGCGCACAAACGCGGGGGCGTCCTTGGTGCTTTTGTATCCGGCGGCGTAAAAACTTTCACCGTTGCCGCCCGGACCGAAGGTGGCGTATGTATTTTGCATAAAAATCCTTTCTTTACCGTTGGTTTTGCCGCTTGTAGGCGCGGATAAACGGAACTTCAACGGCGCGTTTTGCGCGGAAGAAGAGGGTGGTTTTGTCTTTGATCGGGGGAACGATGAACGCGGGGATCTTCAGCCGCCACGCGGCAAGCGCGTCGGTGAGCAGCTGGTCGCCGAGGACGGCGCATTTTTTCAGCGGTACGCCGAGCGCCGCCGACGCCTGCCGGTAAACGGTGACGGACGGCTTGTGCGCGTCGGCAAAGGCAGCGAGATGCAGATCTTTGTTATAGGTCGCCACGCGCGCTTCGCTGTTGTTGGAGATCAGGGCGATCTCCACGCCGCTCTCGCGCATCTTTGCGATCCAGTTGCAGACCGCGGCGTCGGGGACGGCGTCTTCATAGGGGGAGAGGGTGTTGTCGATATCGCACAGGAGCGCGAAAACGCCGTGTGCCTTCAAAAAATCGGGGGTGATCTCAAAGACCGTGTCAAACATACGGTCGGGAACTAAAAACTTTTCCATAGCGTATCCTTTAATATACTGTACGCAACATAGCGCATTCTACCGTATGTATCATAGCATATTTTTTCGGATTTGACAAGGCGGCGGCAAATTTTCTGTCCGCCGACCCCTTGAAAAAACGGTCAATATGCGGTAGAATAGAAGAAAAACGCGGAAGAGGGGGTTAGGGCGTGTTTGGTTATGTGCGTGTGCAAAAAGAAGAACTGCGCCTGCGCGAGTACGCCGACTACCGCGCCGTCTACTGCGGACTTTGCCGTGCGATGGGCAAATGCACGGGGCAGTGTTCCCGCCTTTCGCTCTCGTACGACGCGGTGTTCCTCTATCTCATCCGCGCCGCCGCGCGCAATATCAAACCGGTCTTTTCGACCGGGCGGTGTTTTGTCCATCCGCTGCGCAAGCGCCGCTTTGCCGTCGTCGATGACGAACTTACGTTTGTCGCGCGGGCAAGCGCGCTTTTGACCTACGGCAAACTCTGCGACGACCTTGCCGACGAGCGGGGGGTGAAGCGGGCGGCAAAGGCGCTTCTCCTGCCGTTTTTCCGCGCAGCAAACCGCCGCG
>JAFSUT010000025.1 GCA_017445085.1 Clostridia bacterium
CGAAGAACCCGCCCGACTTTTTGCGCAGTTCGCGAAGATCCAGGCGCAGGCGGCAGCACATCGAGCGGACGTCCGACGGCTCCATATCGCTGTTGATATAGTTGGAGAAATACGGCGTGCCGTATTTTGAGGTCATCTCAAAGAGGAGTTTGTTGTTTTCGGTTTCCGACCAGTCAAAATCGCGGGTGATGGAGTAGGTCGGGATCGGGTACTGGAAGCCGCGGCCGTTGGCGTCGCCCTCGATCATGATCTCGATAAACGCCTTGTTGACCATATCCATCTCGGGCTTGCAGTCGCCGTAGGTAAAGTCCATCTCCTTGCCGCCGACGATGGCAGGCATATTTTCCATATCTTTCGGCACGGTCCAGTCGAGCGTGATGTTGGAAAAGGGCGCTTGCGTACCCCAGCGGGAGGGGGTATTGACGCCGTAGACAAACGCTTCAATGCTCTTTTTGACCTGGTCGTAGCTTAAGTTGTCCGCCTTGACAAAGGGGGCAAGATAGGTGTCAAAGGAGGAAAACGCCTGTGCGCCCGCCCATTCGTTTTGCATGATGCCGAGGAAGTTGACCATCTGGTTGCATAGCACCGACAGGTGCTTTGCGGGGGAGGAGGTCATCTTGCCGGAAATGCCGCCGAGCCCCTCTTTGATGAGCTGCTTTAAGGACCAGCCGGCGCAGTAACCGGTCAGCATCGAGAGGTCGTGCAGGTGGATGTCCGCGTTGCGGTGCGCCTGTGCGATCTCGTCGTCATAGATCTCGGACAGCCAGTAGTTTGCGGTGATGGCGCCCGAGTTTGAGAGGATCAGACCGCCGACCGAGTAGGTGACGGTGGAGTTTTCCTTGACGCGCCAGTCGGTGACCTTGACGTAACTGTCCACAACTTCCTTATAGTCGAGGATGGTGGACTGCATATTGCGCATTTTTTCATGCTGACGGCGGTAGAGGATATACGCCTTTGCCACTTCGGAATAGCCCGCCTGGACGAGGACGTTTTCCACCGAGTCCTGGATATCTTCGACCGAGATCAGGCCGTCTTTGATCTTCGGCTCAAACTCAGCGGTGACTTTGAGCGCGAGAAAGTCGATGATATTGGGGTGATAATTGACTTCGCAAGCCTCAAACGCCATTTCAATGGCCTTGGAGATCTTGGAAAGATCAAAGTCTACGATTTTATTATTGCGTTTCTTGACATGGTACATAAAAAAGAACCCTCCGTGCGGTATCAAAATTGTCAACACCAATAAGATACCATACGGAGGGCAAAATGTCAATCATCAAAAGCCACAATATTTGCACATTTTTTTCGTATAAAAACACTATATATTGTGGTATACGCCGAAAAACGAAAAAACGGAAAACTGTCAGCCGCGCAGCGCCGCATTCGGCAAAAAGGGCTTGACGGCGGCAAGCAGGCGCTCGGCTTCTTCTCTTGAAATGGCAAAGCGGGAGGCGTTTTCCTCTCCGACGAGCGTGTCGCCCGAGTCCTTGAACATCTGCACAAAGTAGTTTTTCGTGCCGGAGAGCCATTTGCCGATCTCGACCATATCGTCGGGGGTGTGCATCCCGCCCAGCACCGTGGTGCGAAATTCAAACGGGGTGCTGCCGCCCATGAGCATATCGACCGAGCGAAAGACGGCGGGCAACAGTTTTTCGTCGATGCCGGCGGTCTCTGCGTATTTGGCTTTGGAGTTTTTGATGTCCATCGCCACGTAGTCGATCAGATGTGCGTCAAGGAGGTCTTTCAGGCGATCGGGCATGGCGCCGTTGGTGTCGAGTTTGACGGCAAATCCGAGGGCGCGCACCTTTTCGATAAACGCGCCGAGGTCGCTTTGCAGGGTCGGCTCGCCGCCCGTGATGCAAACGCCGTCGAGCAGTCCCTTGCGCTTTTGCAGAAAGGCGAAGATCTCCTCCTCCGGCACGCGGGATATCGACGGGCGCGCGACAAGCCCCGTGTTGTGACAAAACGGGCAGCGGAAGTTGCAGCCGTAGGTAAAGAGGGTCGCGGCGGTCCTGCCTGGAAAATCGAGCAGCGTCAGTTTTTGATAGGCTTCGATATGCATGGCGTTTTCCTTTAACTCTTTGGATTTTCAACCAGTTCTTCGGTCAGGCGATACAGGTCCTCGGTGGAATTCGGCTTGCCGATGACCGAGATGGCGCGGCGCATACAGTCGAGATGGATCGGGTTGTGGATGAGTTGATAAAAGACGTCTTCAAAGTGGACGTGCGCGTCCAGTTTCATGGCGACGCCGTTGTTGACGAGGAAAGTGGCGTTGCGTTCTTCGTGCCCGGGGATGGGGTTGCAGATGATCAGCGGCAGACCCTTGGCAAGCGCCTCCGAGGTGGTCAGTCCGCCCGGTTTTGTGATGATGCAGTCGGCGGCGTCCATCAGCAGCGCCACTTCGTTGGTAAAGCCGTAGTTTAAGATCCGCTTTTTCGTCGTCATGGCGTCCACGGCGCTCTTGGCTTCGGCGTTGTTGCCGCAAACCGAGATGATCTGAAAATCGGCGTCGATGTTGTCGAGTTCCTGCACAAGCCCTGCGATGTTGCCGTAGCCCATACTGCCGCCCATCATCAGGACGGTGAATTTATCATCCAGCCCGAGCGCGGCGCGCGCTTCTTCTTTCGGGATGGAAGTGGAAAACTGCTCGCGCACGGGGATGCCGATGGGGGCGATGCGGTCATCGGTAAAGCCGCGGCGGTAAAGCTCGGGGCGGAGCAGGTCGCAGGGGATGACGATGCGGTCGGTGGAGTGCGCCTCCTCCCACAGCGGATGCAGGGTAAAATCGGTGAGGACGCCGATGACCGGCTTGCGGTAGACGCCCTTGTTGTAGAGGAGGTCGGTGACGACGCCGAGGAACGGGTGGGTGTAGATGATGGCGTCTGGGTTGTACTTTGTGATGTATTTGCCGAGTTTTCGCGTGATCTGTAAATTGGCGATGCGGAACATCCCTTTGTTTTTGCTGTTGTTGGGGTGATTTTCCGCCAGGGTATAGGTCCTTGCGTAAAGTTTTTTGAAATCCTTTGTGACCAGGAGATAGCCCTGCTTTACGATCTCGTAGAGGGCTTTGCTGACGTAGCGGTAGGCGTCAAACACTTCGGCGGTGTCGCCGTGCTGCTCAAAGCATTGCTGAATTGCCGTGGCGGTGGAGTTGTGCCCCTCGCCGGCGGTAATGGAAAAAATCAAAACTTTCATTTTTTTGTTTCCTTATTACATTTAGCAACTTGATAAAGTTCTCTTGCTATTTCCGATGCGGAATGCTACAATAGTATAACACAAGTATAACACAGGAAAAGAAAAAAATCAACTTCACAGAAAAGAAAGGAATTTCCCCGTGGAGAAAATTTATACCATCCCCGTAAACGAAGCGTTTGACGCGTCGGCGGCGGACGCCGCGTGCGGCTGTCCGTTTTGCCGTTTGTATAACGAACTTGAATATAAAGAGATCGACGCGATCCTCGGCGCCGCGATGATGGAGCCGGATATCCGCATACAGACCAATAAAAAGGGCTTTTGCAAAACGCATTTTGATCTGATGTTTGACTTCAAAAACCGCCTCGGACTTGCGCTGATGCTCGAAAGTCACCTCGGAGAAAACAAAAGCGGCGCTTTTCCGCACGGGCTTTTGGCGCTCGGCAAGGACAAGACCGCCACACTCGCCGCGATGAGCGAAAACTGCTACGTGTGCGACAAGATCGAGTTCCATTTTTCCAAGATGCTGGATACGGCGGTCTTCCTTTACGAGAGCGAGGAGGCTTTTCGCAAAAAGTTTGCCGCGGTGCCGTATTTCTGCCTGCCGCACTATACGCGGCTGTTGCGCTACGCCAAGGCAAAACTGCCGAAAAAAGCCTACGCCGATTTTGAAAAGGCGGCGATGGCGCTGGAAGAAGCCTATTACGGCGCGCTCACCGAGGATATTTCGTGGTTTTGCAAAAAGTTTGACTATCGCTACGAAAACGAGCCGTGGAACAACGCCAAAGACGCGGTGGAACGCGCAGGCAAATTCCTCCGCGGAGATCTGCACACGATGAAAAAGAATTGAATTCAAACGCAAAAAGCGGACGATAATTTCGTCCGCTTTTTCTGCAAAATGCGATTTTATTTCACTTTGATCGGCAGCCAGGTGTCGGGATTTGCGGTCGCTGTGCCCGAAAATCCGTCCGAGAGGGTGGAGGTGCCGTTGTCTCTGTTGTACAGGGTGGCGGTGAGCAGGAGATCGCCGTCACCGATGAGCGACTTCGGCAGGGCGAGTTCGGTGATACTGCCCGCGTCCACGTCGCCGTTTTCGCCGACCGTCCCGTGCAGGGACACCGCGCAAGTGAGCGCACCGGGATCGAGTTTTTCGATATTTTCATCGTCGGCGCGCATCAACTCGGTCACGCCGCCTGCCGTCAGTTTGATACGGTAGTAGGTCTTATTGCCCGCCGCCGCGCTTTCCGCCGTAGTGAGAAACAGGGTGAGCGAGTCGCCGTCGGTCAGCGTGTTGTCGGCGCGCTCGGCAAGAAGGTAGATTTTTTCGGCGTCCTGCGCCGCGCGGAGGGCGACCTGCGCCTGCGACTCGCTCCCGATAAAGAGCGCGTCGGTATGCTGCGCCCATTCGGCGTTGTCGCCGTCCACCGTGACGGCAAAGCGGTCTGCCGAAATCTCATGGTTGAGGATCACCTGCCCGAGCATCAGCACCTTTTTGTCGTTTGCACTGTTTGCCACCGAGACGATGGCGCTGTGACTGCCCGTGCGCTCTGCCGTCCCCCAAAATCCGCCGCGCAAAAACGGTGCGTACGCCGCGCCGAAGTCGGTGGCGTCCGCGCTGCCGAGGCGCAGATAGAAGCGGTTGTTATTGTTGTAGGAAAGCAGGGTCTCGCCCGACGGAAATTGCAGCAGATAGGGTGCGGCGCCGGGGAAGATGTTGTTTGCACGATCGGCGGGTCCGACCTCTTCGATGCCGAGGGTCTTGGCAAAGCCGTCGTCCGAGTAGCCGAGCGAGATATAGAGGGTCTCGTTGTCGGAGAGCAGGCGGGATTCGACGGCGATGGCGCTCTTGCCGCTATGCAGATGCAGGGCGGCGGGCATTTGATCGGTAAAGAGGGTCTTGCCGCCGATCTCGCCGCGTTTTTGCTGCATAACGACGTCGGCGCTGTAGGGGGCGCCCGTCACGTTCGGCGTCCACGTATAGCCGTTGTCGGCGGACACGATGCGCCCGACGCCGCTGGACAGATAGGTCTCATCGACCTTACCGTCGATGTAAAACTTCGGCGCGTTGTGTGTAAAGTAGATCTCCACTTTGCCGTCCGCCGTCTGACAGAGAAAGGGCTCCCAGTTGATGCCGGTATAGATGACCTGCTCGTCGCCGAAAGTTTTGCCGTTGTCACTGCTGCGGCGCAGGACAAGTCCACCCATCGAGGCGTCTTTGGCGTAGCCGCTGTTGTAGCGGTAGGACGCCACGGCGAGGATATCGCCGTTTTTTAGGACGAGGGCGTCACAGGTGGAGTAGCGGATCGAGTCTGCCGCGCCGCCGAGTCCGTCTGCGGCGTGCAGTTTATAGAGCAGCGTGCCTTTGGAAAAGGTCATACCGTCTTTGGACAAAGCGTAGTAGATATTGCTGCCGATGGTGGCGTTTTGGTAGAAGAGGATGAACTCTCCGTTTTGCATTTTTTTGATGCGGGGATAGGTGACGCCGCCGGTTTGCAGCACGCTTTCGTCAAGCTCGGTATAGGTGCGGTAGTTGAGTTCCAGACTGCTCCGCTTGTAGGCGTCTTTGTGGGAGTCGGGGCTTACCGTCGCCATGTTGAGCATATCGATCGTATGCAGCGCACCGACGCGCAGAGAAGTGCCGGAAGGCACCCCCGAAGACGAATCTTCGGGAAGTGCCTTCGCCGCTTCAAACTGTGTGCTTGTAAAGACGCCCTGTCCGATGAGCTTATCCGCGACCGTGCCGCCGCCTTTTGCCGTGGCAAAAAGCGTGTCCCACGCGATCTTGAATGCGCTGCCGCGGTCAAAGGTCGGCGCCGCGCTGTCGCGTGCGGTCATACCGATCTGTTTTGCCAGCGCGTGCGGCGCGTTCCAGGTAAATTCGCCCGCGGCGTCGCTGTAGCCGACGGCGCGGAGCATAAAGGTGAGAAATTGGATCTCGTCCACTCTGCCGTCGGGGTCAAAATGCGTCGCATCGCGGCCGCTGGTGATCTTGGTTTCATAGGCGTAGCCGACGTAATTGTCCGCCCAGGACGGCACGTCGACAAAGGGATGGTTGTATTTGCCCGAGAGCACTTCCGCTTCCTTGCCGAGGAAACGGATGACCTGGACCACGGTTTGGATACGGGTCAGGGGATCGGGCAGCCCGAAGTTTGTGCCGGTGGAGTCATAGCCCTTGGCAAGTCCGAGGGCAAAGAGGGCGCGCGCGGCGCCGCCTTCGCTCTTTTCTACCTTTGCGGGGGCGTCGGTCGACAGTGCGCGGTCAAAGACGGCGGATACCGCGGCAAAGTTTTTTTGCGCGGCGACGGCGGTGGCGTAGTTCAAGAGGATCCCGTTTGTGACCGAGAGATCCGCCTTGCCGCTGACGCGGTTGAATTTGTGAATTTCGCCGCCCTGCCAGTTGACGGTGATGCTCTCGGCAAAACCGCTGCTCGTTGCGCCGATCATCTCTTCCACAACGGCGTCCCCGTCGAGGTTGACCACCGTATCGCCGCAGGAAAAGGGCTTGTTGACCGGCGTCAGATAGAGTTTTGTGACGTTTGCGTCCCCGCCGATGTTGACGGTGGCTTTGCCCATGTAGGAAGCGCCGTCCATCATACGCGAAAACGCCGCGATGTTGAGATTTCTGCCGCTTTTGACGGTGATGTTTGTCGGCAGATCGTTTTCGGCGGCGGGCTTTTCCTCACTGCCGCTTTGCAGGACCTGCCCCGACTGATACCCGCCGAGGATGGCAAACGAGGTGCCGAAGGACGTGCCGTCAAATTTGTCCGAGAGGGCGGTCATATTGACGTCCTCCCCGATGGTGACGGGGTGGTGATTTGCGATGACGAACAGACAGCTCGTGATGCCGAAGTCCATTCTCTCAAAGCACCACTCGCCGGTCAGGACAAAGCGAAACGCGCCCGAAACGTTGTAGACGGCGCCGTCCGTCTTGCGGTAGTCCACGCCGTCGTAGACGCTGGTCAGCGTGATCTTGCCGTCAAACGTCTCGGGGCGGATAAAGGTGCCGGTTTGGGTAAACGGACCGCAGATGACGATCGTGCAGTCCTCGTCGAGGTCCAGCGCCGACACCGCATTGTTGAGCGAACCGATCGCCCGGTCCGCGCTCGTGCCGTTGCCGCTGCCGCCGTCTTTGAGAAAGACGACCTGCTGCGCGGCAAGCGCCGTGCAGGTGAGGAGGGTGCAGAGGAGGGCGAGGGTGAAAAGGGTGAGGATCTTTTTCATTCTGTGGTTCCTTTCGTTTCATCGAGAATGTTGACGCCCGCGCGGCGAAGCAGGTCTCTTGCGGCTTCCACCTCTTCCGGGGCGGGCATGGGGGTATCGGGCAGGGCGTAGGGAATATCGACCGATTCGTATTTTGCACCCGAAAAGTTGTGGTAGGGCAGGACGCGCGCCCCGACGATATGGAGGGGGGCGAGCAGTTTGCCGATCTCCTCGATCTCTCCGGAGTTTTGCCCCGGGATGTACGGGATGCGGATCTCGATCCGTGCGCCGTGTGCGTCAAGATAGCGCAGGTTTTCGAGGATCTGCGTGTTCGGTTGACCGGTGAGCGCTTTGTGCAGGTCGCTGTTTGCCGCTTTGACGTCCACGAGAAAGGTGTCGGTATAGGGCAGGACGGCGGCAAGATGGCTTTGCGGCACGCATAGGCAGGTGTCAACGGCGGTGTTCACGCCGTTTTCTTTCAGGAGACGGAGCAGTTTTGCGCAAAACTCGTGCTGGAGCAGCGGCTCGCCGCCGCTGATGGTGACGCCGCCGTGCGCGGCGTCGTAAAAGTCCTTGTCCGCAAGGAGTTTCGGCAGGAGTTCTTCCGGCGTCGCGCGCTTGCCGTAGAGCAGGAGCGCCTGCCCGAGGCAGACGGCGGTACACCTGCCGCAGGCGGTGCATTTTGTACGGTCAAAATGATGTCCGCGCTCGTCCATCGTGTGCGCCGGACAAACGGCGGCACATCTGCCGCAGCCGATGCATTTGTGCGCGTAGTAACCGAGAACAGGGGCGGCGCCCAGCGTTTCCGGGTTGTGGCACCACTTGCATCGGAGCGGACAGCCTTTGAGAAACAGGGTCGTGCGCAGACCGTCGCCGTCGTGGATCTCAAAGCGTTTGATGTTGACGTAGGTGCCTGTGATTTCATTCATACGGATTCGATGCCTCCCGCGCGTGCAATAAAATCGTCTTGCAATTCGCGCTTCATATTGACAAAGTATTCATTCCAGCCGCAGACGCGGACCTGGAGATTTTGATATTTTTCGGGATTTTTTTGCGCGTCGATCAGCGTCGCGGCGGATACGACGTTGCCCTGGATGGCAAAGCCGCCTTTTTCAAAATAGGTGCGCACCATGGCAAGCATGGCGCAAAGCCCGTTTTCTCCCGCCACGGCGGACGGATGGACCAGAAAGTCGAGCGGCGCGGCGTCGAGAAAATCGGTGTGGTCGAGGGAGGTCACCGAGTGGATCAAGGCGGTGACGCCGCACCGCTCCATCCCGTTGACCGGGCGCATATTTTTGGACAGCGGTTCGCCGGCGCGCCGCCCGTCCGCCGAGGCGCCCGTCTTTTTGCCGTAACTCTCCGCCATGGCGACCGAGTCGGCGCCGAGGCGAAAGACGCCGCCCGAGGCGTTGGGTCTGCCGACGATCTTGTTTGCCGCAAAGGCGTAGAGTTCTCTTGCCATATCGTCAACTTCTCTTATGTTGTTGCCCCACTTGTTTTGAAAGGTGCGGACTTCCAGGCGGAGTTGTTCCTGCCCCGCCCAGTTTGCGCGCAAGATGTCGGCAAGGGCGGAGAGGGTCAGGCGGCGGTCGTCATACACGAGTTTTTTGATCGCAAAGATCGAGTCGACCGCGCTGCCGACGGCAAAGCATTTGACCGAGGTGTTTTGGATCTCCATGCCGTGGTTGTAAATATCACGGCCGCGCTCCATACAGGAGTCGTAGGTCGCCGACAGGATCGGCGACGGATTGATCTTATACTGCCAAGGCTCCTCGGCAAGGACGGTTTCCAGTGTGAGGTCGATGAGTGCGCCGAGGTGCGAAAACATTGCGGCTTTGAAGTCGTCAAAGGTGGCAAGGTCGGTGGGGCTCTCCATCGTAAGGACCTCGCCCGTCATCAGGTCGCGCCCGCCCGTGACGGCGTACTCCACGGCTTTTTCAAAATTGATCCAGGAGGCGCAGATGCGTGCGTCCTCCTTGCCCATGATGACCGGCTCATAGCAGCCGATGGGGCAGTAGTTTGCCGCAAGACCGTGCGGAATGCCGATCTTTTTGTAGGCGGCAAATACGGTGTCGTCATTGATGAGGACGATGCTGCTGTTGCCCGCGCGGATCATATCCAGTAGGGTGCGCAGGGTCTTTTCTGGTATATTTTTATGATAGCGGACGTGGATCTTCGGGTTGTGGATATCCAACTCGCGATAGACGTCCAGCATAAGGTCGGTGAGTTCGTTTGTGGCGTCGCTGCCGTCCTTGTATGTGCCGCAAATGCCGATCGGCTGGTCGGCGTAGCGTTTGGCGGCGGCGATTTTTTGAAAGAAGTAGCGGAAGTATTCTTTTGCTTCCTCCACCGTGATCCTGCCGGCGGCGAGATCGGCTTGATAGAAAGGATAGAGCTGGCGGTCAAACAGTCCGAAGGTGCGCCCGCGCTCAATGCCGAGTTCTTCGATGTTGAGATAGAGCATCGAGATCTCCAGCGCCTGCCAGAGCGTTTTCAGCGGCTCGTGCAAAAGCGGCGCCAGCCGGGCGGCAAATTCGCCCATGCCGTGCGCCCTTGCATAGGTGCAAAGGCGGTCGACGTAGGCGAGGACGGCGCGGTAGGTGATGATGACCGCGTCGTAAAAGTCGCGCGCCTCGTCGGTGAGGATATCTTCATCCTCTTTTTTCTTCTTTTCCGCAAGGGCGCGGTCGAGGATGCCCGAAAAACCGAGCGAGAGGAGATTGTTCCAATCGGGGAGCGTGTGCCAGAAATCGGTGTCGGGGACGGCGGCGCCGGAGAGCGCCAGGCGGCGGCGCATCTCCCACGCGCGCGGCGCAAGCCGCGGAAACAGGCGGTGATAGCGCTCTCTTGCGAGTTTGCCGAAGATCGTGTGCGAGGCGTCTACGCTGTAGTCTACGCCGACGTTGAATTTTTCTGGAAAGATGCTGTGCGGATTGAGTTCGATCTGCACTTCTTCCAATAAGATCCGCATGGTGTGCGCTACCAAGAGCGGGCGGGAAAGTCCGCGATTTTGCGCGATGAACTCTCGCATATCGGCTTCGATCTTTTCCGGGGAAAATCCCGTGCTCTCGTCAAAATGCGGCGCTTCATACTCGTGTTCGAGAAAGGGGCGGTTTTCGTAAAACGATGTTTGCATAAAAAATCCTCCGCGGCAGACGCCTTGCTGAATTTGTTTTCTGCCTCCATTATAGGCGCAGCGCCGCAAAAAGAAAATGAAAAAAAGCAAACATTTGCACTTTTGCGAACAGTATTTATTTCCATATCTCTTGACGGCGGCGCTGCCGTCGGATAAAATTAAAAGGGAAGATCTAAACAAGAGAGAGGGCAGGGGAAACATGGAACATCTTTTTATGGAAAACGTGCAGGTGACAAAGATTTTGCGCGCGGTGAAGATTTATACAAAAATGACCGACGGCATCTACTTTAAGCCGCGACGGTGTCACGGTTTTGTCTACTACCTTTCGGGGGAGTGCGACTACGTGTATCCCGATCGCCGTTTTACCGCAAAACCGAATATGTTTCTCTATCTGCCAAAGGGCGAGCGGTACGAGATCCATCCGCACGGCGACTGCCGCTGTATCCTCATTGATTTTGACGGCGAGGCGCCGACGCCCGCTATGGCGTTTGGTGAGTTGTTTGCAAACGCCGCCGCCGTAGGCGATTGCTTTTATGCGGCGGCGGGGCTCTTTCGCGGAAAAAAGATCGGCTATATGGCGGAGCTTTATTCGATATTGTATAAAATCATTTCGCTTTTGCAAAGCGCGCAGCACGACCGCTATCTTCCCTCGGCAAAACTTGCCAAGATCGAGCCGGCGGTGGCGTATATCGCGGCAAACTTCAATAGCGGCGAGATCCGCGTGCGTGCGTTGGCAAAGATGTGCGGGATGAGTGAAAAATATTTTTCCACGCTCTTTTTTGCAGGATACGGCGCCACGCCGAAAAACTATATCCTGCAGCTCCGTTTTGATACGGCGCGCACCCTGCTGTCCGGCACCAAAATGCCGATCGGCGACGTGGCGGCGGCGTGCGGGTTTCCCAATGCGTATTATTTCAGCCGCGCGTTTTGCCGGACGGTGGGGATGACGCCCACCGCTTACCGGAAACTCAATTTGTATTAAGCGTAGGCTTCAAACTGACGGATGAGGTCGTCCTGCTCAGGCTTTGTCAACTCGTTAAAGTAGACGTTCCAGCCGCACAGGCGTACCTGCAGGTTGGCATAGCGCTCGGGCTCGCGCTGGGCGGCGCGCAAAATGCCGGGGGCAAAGACGTTGAACTGGATGGCAAAGCCGCCCTTTTGCATAAAGGTGGCAAGCAGACCGTGCATGGCGCAAAGTCCGGCCTCGCCCTCCGCCGCCGAGGACTGCAGCATAACGTCAAGGACGGTGCCGTTGGGCACGTTTTTGTAGTCGATCGTGGTCGCCGAGGAGATCAGCGCGGTGACGCCCTCGCGGTCCATCGCGGTCATCGCGCACATATTTTTGGAGAGCATTTCGCCGGCGCGCCGTCCGTCCGCGGTCGCCCCCGTGCGCTCGCCGAAGACGATGCGCCAGTCGATGGTGAACAGACCGAGGCGGAAGACGCCGCCGCGCCCGTTTTTGTGATGGTTGATGACCGAAGCGACGTAGGCGCAGAGGTCTTTGGCGATCTCGTCTGCGGCGGGGTCGTTGTTGCCGTATTTCGGGCAGTGATGCAGGGCTTCAAAGCGGAGCGCCTCGCCGCCCTCCCAGTTGTTTTTCAAGAGGTCACGCAGCGCGGGCAGCGTGATTTTTTTGTCCTCAAACACCAGTTTGCGGATGGCGCAGAGCGCGTCGGTCGCGCTGGCGATAAACAGGGCGTTGATCGAGGAGTTGTTGTATTTTGCGCCGCCGAGGTAGGCGTCCTGCCCGCGCTCGACGCATTCGAGATAGGTCGAGGAGAGGAGGGGCGCCGTGGTCATGCGGTCGTAGTTTTCCTCAAACGCGCTGACAAGCTGCATGGCGCGCTCGCAGAAATAGCGGATCTGTGTCTTGACCGCCGTATAAAACGCGTCAAAATCGGTATAGGTCGACGCGTCGGCAAAAGTGCAGCCGACCTTGCCGCCGACGTAGGGGTCGTCGCCGCCGTTTAGGACGGTTTCGATCGCTTTGGCAAGGTTGACGCGCCCGTTGCAGGTGCAGGGGACTTCTTTGCCGAGGGCGCACGGCTCGTAGCAGCCGATGACCGTAAAGTTGCGGGCGTCGGCGGGGTCCTCGCCGAGCTTGATGAGCGCTTCTTCCACGACCTCGCTGTTGATAAAGACAAAACTGCTTTTACCGTCGCGGATGGAGGCGAGGATCTTTTTTGCCAGATCCGCGGGGAAATCCTTGTGATAGAGCACGTGGATCTTCGGGTCGTCGACGTCCAGGGCGATATAGGTGTCCGCGATCAGATAGGTGAGGTCGTTTACGGCGTCCGTGCCGTCGGCTTTTCTGCCGCCGATATAGAAGGGGACGTTGGCGTTGACCTTCATCGAATAGCACTTCCAGAAGTAGTAGGAAAAGAGTTCGCGCACGTTGTCCTCTGTGAGGCGCCCTGCCTCGATATCCGCTTTGTAAAAGGGATAAAACAGGCGGTCAAGACCGCCGAGCGAGCGGAGATTGACGACTTCGATGCGGAACTGGAACATATAGTAAAGGAGCGAAAGTTGCATCGCGGAGAGCAGGGTGGTCGGCGCCCCGCGGGTCAGGATATCCAGCGAGTCCGCCACGTATTCCATTTTCTCGCCGCCCGTTTGGCGGCAGGCGGCGGCAAGGCGGGCGATGCAGTCGATGCAGGCGGTGAGGGTCTCCTCCGCGCAGGCGTAAAAGGTCTGCGCATCCTCTGCCGTATTCTTTTCGCGCGCCGCGCGGATGCGCGTGCGCAGTCCGACGAGACCGAGGCGCATCACGGCGTCCCAGTCGGGGCTGGTGTGTCCGAAGTCGCAGTTGCCGGTATAGCAAAGCCCTTCCTGCTCATCGGCACACGCGGTCAAAAGGTCGTAGAGTTCGGTTTTTCGTGTTTGGCGGATCCAGCGGCCGCGGATGCGCCCGATGATGTCGTCGTGATTTAACAGATCGGGGAAAAAGTCGCGCGGGTCGATCGCAAGCTGTGCGTTTTCGAGGACGGCGCAAACCATTTTCGATTTGGTCACCATACGCCCTTTATCCGCGTAGTCTTTTTCGATTTGCAGCAGTTTTTCCTGCAAGTCTTTCGGGGAAAGACCGCTTGTCTCGTCCCAATGCGGTTCGCTGTACTGCGTGCGCAGGGCGTCGCGGTCGTTTTCAAATTGATTCCAAAACATAAAAGAGCACCTCGATTTCGGTTTTCGATTTCAGTTTATCCGCCCGAGGCGCAAAAGTAAATGCACAAAATGGCTAAATTTGCATATTTCAGGCAAAAACCGTGCAAATCTCATTTGATACTTGCAATTTTTTTGCAAATCTGCTTTAATATAAGCGGAGGTGATCCCCATGAACGACCGACAGACGCTGGATGCGGCGCGCCCCGCCGTTTTGCGCTTTCACCGCGCGGTGGAAAATACGATGCGCCGGCGAAAAATCGCCGCAAACCCCGCGGGCGGCGGCAGAAAATACGACGGTTTGATCTTTATCACGGCGGGACAAACGCTCTACCGCTTTGCCGATCGCAAGATCACCGTAAAACAGGGCGACGTTTTGTATCTTGCCCGCGGCGACACCTACGCTATGGAGGTGGAGAGCGAGTCGTACTCGTTTATCTTTGCCGACTTTGACTTTGCGGGGCAGGCGCGCCCGCAGAGCGACCGTTTTTCGCCGCGCAACACGCGGGAGGTCGAGCGGTTGTTTCGCCGTCTGCTTTATATGTGGCAAAGCAAGTCGAGCGCCTACTACGAGGGGTGTATGTCGCTCCTTTACGCCGTTTACGCCGAGGTTTTGCAAGGGGGGACCGAGCGGTATCTGCCGTCGGCACGCCGCCGGACAGTGGAAAAGGCGGTCGCCTTTATGGCGCAGCACCTGGCAAAGGAAGACCTCGACGTTGAACAGATCGCGGCGGCGGCGGGGGTCAGCACGACGGGACTGCGGCGGATGTTTTCTGCCGTGTACGGGATGCCGCCGGTGCGCTATCTGCTCTTTTTGCGGCTGGAACGCGCCAAAGAGCAACTGCTTTACAGCGATATCAGCCTTACGTCGATCGCTGCGATGTGCGGCTTTTGCAGTTTGTACTATTTCAGCCGTGTATTCAAAAAGGAGATCGGGATGCCCCCCGGCGCCTTTCGCACCCGCGGCCGTGGGGGCGCGCTTTGAGGCGCGCCCTCTCCCCGCGCTGATATTTTTATAATAAATATTTTTAGTTATTTATAAATATTTTGAGGAGATCCCGAACAAAAAACGACAAAATCATATCCGGGGAAAGGGCGGGCAAAAACCTTGCGGGATTTCGCCGATTTTTGCCGCTCGCCCCTTGACAGTATATAGCCTGTGTGGTATAATGACCGTACTACACGAAATAGAACAGTAAAAGGAGGTGCGCGGCGTGAAATTTGCGCTTGAAAAAAAGAAAAAGCGCGAAAAGGCGCAAAAGCCGAGACATGATCGGCGGCAGCGGCGCGACCGCTTTGTCACCTCTCTCTTTATTTTACCGTCATTTCTCGGTGTGGCGCTCTTTTTTCTGTTGCCTTTCCTCGTGGTGGGTTACTATGCGCTCATCGACAACCCGATCCGCGCACGCTTTGTAGGGCTGTCCAATTTTGCCGCCCTCTTTTCCAATACCGCGTTTAAGCTTGCCGCGCGGAACACGGCGGTCTTTTCGGCGATCTCCGTGCCGCTTGCCGTGGTGATCCCGCTTGCATTTGCGGTGCTCCTGATGCGCAAGATCCCCGCCGGCTCGTTTTTCAAAACCGTCCTCATCAGTCCGCTGATGGTGCCGACCGCGTCGGTCGTCCTCATCTGGGAGGTCCTCTTTCACTACAACGGCACGCTCAACACGGTGCTGACCTCGTTTGGACTGGACAAGATCGACTTTTTCAAGTCGGACTACGCGGTGGGGATCATCGTGTGCCTCTTCCTTTGGAAAAACATCGGCTACAATATGATCCTCTTTATGTCGGCGCTTGCCAACATCCCCGTCGGCATCACCGAGGCTTGTATGCTGGACGGCGCGGGACCGTGGAAGGTCTTTTTCCGCATCAAGATCCCCTACATATCGTCCTCGATTTTATTCGTTACGATCCTGTCGCTGATCAACTCGTTTAAGATCTTCCGTGAGATCTTTCTCATGACCGGCAAGTACCCGTATGAAAAACTGTATATGTTACAGCACTTTATGAACAATACCTTCGACTCGCTCGACTATCAAAAACTCTCGGCGGCGGCGATCGTGATGTGCGCCGTGATGATCGTCATCATCGGCATCCTCTTCCTCGTGGAGGACAAAGTGGGGAGGGATATCGAATGACGGCAAAAACCGTACGGAAGATCGCGGCGGCAAAGAAAGCGGCCGTCCGCTGGACGCTTTTCGTATTTTTCCTCGGCGTCAGTCTTGTCTTTGTGATGCCGACCGTGCTGACGCTGACCAACTCCCTGATGTCGCAAAGCGAGATCGCCGCAAATTACGGGCAGGTCTTTTCCAGCGTTGCGGGGGACGCCAAGGTGTTTGTCGCGGGACAGACAAATCTCAAACTGATCCCCGATATGGTCACCTTTTCCCAGTACGACAACGTCCTTTTGCGCAACCCGCAGTACCTCATCAAGTTTTGGAACTCGATGATCCTCACCCTGCCGATCGTGGCGGGGCAGATCCTGATCGCCTTGCTTGCCTCTTACGGCTTTGCGCGGTTTGAGGGAAAACTTCGCAGCATCCTCTTTTTCACTTACGTGATCCTGATGCTGATGCCCTACCAGGTCACCCTGGTGCCGAACTATCTGGTGTCCGAGTGGCTGGGGCTGCTTGATACGCGGGCGGCGATCATCCTGCCCGGCATCTTTTCGCCCTTTGCCGTCTTTATCCTGACCAAATTTATGCGCCGCATCCCGACGGCGATGATCGAGGCGGCAAAACTGGACGGTGCGAGTGAGATAAAGATCTTCACCCGCGTTTGCCTGCCGATGTCGCAGAGCATCGTGTATTCGGTGGCAATCCTCGTATTTATCGACTACTGGAATATGGTGGAGCAGCCGCTGGTGCTGATGAAAAAAGCCGAGACGCTGCATCCGCTTTCGGTATTTCTGTCGCAGATCAACGCGGGGGACGCCGCACTTGCGTTTGCGGTCGCCTCTATTTATATGGTAATTCCGCTGCTCGTATTTCTTTACAGCGAGGATTATATCATCGAGGGCGTGTCCTATTCGGGCGGCGTCAAGGGATGATACGGATAAGGAGAAATGATCATGTCTGAAAACAAGAAAAAAGGTTGGCTGCGCGCCGTCATTGCCGTTTTCATTTTGGCGATGCTCCTGCTCACGCTCTTTTCCAATACGATTATGAACCGCTCGCTGCCCGAGGTGGCGGTGCAAAACGCCACCAGCGGGACCATCACCACACAGGTCAAGGTCAACGGTACGGTCAGCGCCAACAAGACCAAAGAGGTCAAACTTGACGGCGCGCGCACGGTGGACACGGTGCTTGCCCATCGCGGCGACACGGTCAGCCGCGGCGACGTGCTTGCCACGCTTGTCGCCGGCGAGAGCGAGGATATCTATAATCTCGAAGTGGAACTTGCACAAATGCAGATCGAGTATAAAAAGATGCTCATGGATGAGGCGGACAGCCTCACCGAAACGCGCTACGCGCTGGAAGACGCGCGCGCCGACCTTGCCGACGTGCAGCAGTATCTTGCCGACCTGCCCGGATTTGAGGCAAAAAAGCAGGGGATAGAAGATCACATCAAGGTGCTGGAAGGGCAGATCGAAACCCAGGAAAAACTCATCTCGGCGGAAGAAAAGCAGATCGAAGACCTCAATAAACAAATGAAAAAACTCACCGACCCCGGGATGGACTCGACCAAACTGCACAAGGCGATCGACGAGGCAAAGGACGCCCTTTCGGACGCGAAAAAAGCCTACAACGCCGCAAAGCGCACGCGCAGTGACGCAAGCAGTACATATGATACCGCCACGCGCAGTTACAATGAGGCGGA
>JAFSUT010000026.1 GCA_017445085.1 Clostridia bacterium
CAAAAGAGAGGATCAGCGCGTCGGCGAGGACGTCGACGCCGCAATTTTTCGCCGTGCCGACAAGCAAGCCGATCGCGTGGATCGGCAGAGGTGTGTAGAGATCCAGCCGGACAAAGTCGCCGGAGAGCGCCTGTGCCGCGACGTCCGCCTGCATCGCGGTCGCCGTCGGGCTTTCGGACAGGATGGCGGAGATGAGCGGCGCGGCAAAGGCGTACAGTTTTTTTGCCATATCTTCCTCGGCAAAAGCGTAGCCGCCGTTTCCATCACAGCCGACCGCGGCGTCGGCGACGCCGAGCCAACCGGCGGCGCCGACGTCGGCGCCTGCCCGTTCCTGCGCGCCGCGCGCGCGTACGCCGGACGGCAGTTTTTCGTGCAGACGGGCGGCGGAGGTGCTGCTCGTGCGCGCCGCGCCGATATACAGCGCCGCCATCGTGAGCATGGAAAGGACCAGGGCAAAAATCAAAATATCGCCGAGCCGGCTGAAAATTTTTCGCATCCCGCGTCCCTCCCTGATTTTTCCGCCGTCGGCGGATGATCTTTGATGATTTCCATCTAATAGAATATATGATTTTTTGACAAATGTCAATCGCTTTACACAGGAAAGAGAAAATAAAAAACCGCCGCGGTACAGGAAAAGTTTTCCCTGCGCCGCGGCGTCTTTGTGCGCACTTTTGCCAGGGGAAGATCGCGGAGAAAGACTTTGCGCACGATCTGCCTCACCCTTTCCCTCGGGGGGGAAGGCTTGCTTTGAAAATTTTTTCGGAAGGGGTGTGAGGGAACCTTTTTTCATCAAGAAGGTTCCCTCACGGTAATTTTTATTTTTTAATCCGCCACGATCAGTTTCCATACGGCAAGGTCAAGCACGCCGCGCTTGACGCTGCCCACGATATAGAGATTGACGTGCGCCTGTGCAAAAGCGTCGCCGTCGCCCTTTTTCGGGATGCGGATGGTCTCGCCCGCTGTTGCGAGGATAAAGTCGTCAAAAAGATCGGCTCCCGGCGCGTGGATCTCCTCGGTCACAACTTCTGCCGTCGCGGGGAGCGGATAGGTGTAGTAGTCCTTGCCGTCTACACTCACCGTGCCGGCGTCAAAATCGTCCGCCGCGTCGTAGGGGCGGGCGAGGTAGGCGCCGTCAAAGTCGTAGTCGCTCTTGTCAAGATCGGTCAGATCGACGGTGGTCAGGCGGATGTTCATCTCTGCCATTGCCGAAACGCCGTCGAGGGCAAGCGCGGTGCAGACGACGGTGTCCTCACCCGGCATACGGATGTCGGCGGCGTCGATCCAAACGCCGTCTTTGTTATCGCGGATAAGCTCGTAGAGATCGGCAAATCTTGCCTTTACGTTTGCGTTTGTTGCATCGGTGCAGAGATTTTCGCACACGGTGACGCGGTGATTGCCGTTATAGTAGACGAGCGCACCCGGTTTTGCTTTATAGAGTTTGTTATCCGCAAGGTCGTCGGTCACGATCGAAAACGGCTTGACGCGTGCGCCGGCGCACAGGTCGTACAGTCCGCTGACCGTCAGGCGGTACTTGTATTTGGTATCGCTTTCGATCTCCACCGTGTAGTCGGGCAGGGCGATCATATAGGTCGCATCGTTTCCCGTGGCGGCGTCCACCGTCGGTGTGGGCGTGGGCACAGGGGCGGGCGCAGGCGTCGGCGCTTCGGCGTCGCGCAGCTCTTCAAAGGTTTCCAGCAGCGTTTTGCTCTCGTCTCTCGGTGCGGGTTTTTGCAAAAGCAGATTGTACATCAGCTGCGCTGTCTCGCCGCGGCGGAGGGCTGCATCGGGCGCAAGCGCGAGATTTTCACAAAGACCGAGCGCCTCGGCGCGTGCGATATAGTCGGCGGGGTAGGTCATCCCCTCTGTCTCCTCACCGAGGAAACGGACGGCAAGCACCAGCATATCGCGGTAGAGGATGCCCGCGTTGTAGCCGAAGCGGCCGCCGCCGATGCCGCGGATCTTGCCTTGTTCGGTGAGCAGGTCGATGGCGTCGGCGTATTCGACAACGTCGGTGTAGTAGTCGCTCTTGGCTTTTTTGTTCCAGACGGCGGCGTCGGTCTTACCGGTGAGGATCTGCGCAAAGAAGAGCGCCGCCTGGTAACGGGTGACCCCGTCCTCCGGCATCAGATCCCCGTTTTCATTGCCTTTTAAGATGTGCAGATTTTGCAGTTCTTTCATCGCGACGGAATAGTCTGCCGCCGGATTTGCCATGATCAGGCGGGGCGTTTCCTCCGCGGCGGCGCTGATGAGCGCGGCAGGCAGGAGGGTGAGGACGGCAAGCGCCGTGCAAAGAATTTTTCTTACGTTCATATTTTGTTCTCCTTTCGGATATCAGTAACGGATATCGGCGTCGATCTGCTCGCCGGACAGCACGCGCGTGCAGTCGGCGATGACCTTGTCCACCATGGCGCGGTTGACGTAAAAGCCGCCTTTGCCGTTTACCGTATAAAAGACGCGGCGGTCGCTGTACGGATAAAACTTGAATTCCTGTACGATGCCGGCGCGGGTGGTGGCGGTGAGGGTGAGCATACAGTTGCCCTGCGCGGTGAGCGCGGTGATCTCTTCTTCCGAAAAGTCCACGGCGCCCTCTAAGGTGATCGAGAGCATGGTTTTCCAAAACTGGCGGAAGTTTTTCATCTCGGGGGCAACGCCGGCGGCGGTCGCCTCGACCGCAAGACTTGCGTTGTCGTCGCCCGAAAGGGCAAAGACCTCGTCGATCCCTTCCGCCCGGACGGCGAGCGAGGCGACGTTTGCGATGTTGATCTGAAAGACGTTGGCGCTCAGCCATTTTTCAAGATTCCAGGACAGAAAGTCCAGCGTGATCTCCTCTACGCGTGCGATGATGCCAAAGCCCGCGGAGGCGGCGTAGTAAAATCCGCTCCCGTCCTCGTCGGTTTGTTTTTCACTGAAGGTCAGGAGGTTTTCCACAAGCGAGGTCGGATTGCCTTTGTCGTCCACGGCGGTGTTGACGGCGTACAGGGTGTAGGCGGGGTCGTCAAGTCCAAAGCGCGCAAGCGTTTCGTCGTCGAGGTCGATGGCGCAAACGCTGCTGCCCGAAAAGTTGCAAAACAGGGTCAATACGCTGTTGTAGCCGTCGCCGGCGTAGTACGCCGCCGGCGCGGTGATGCGGTGCACGCTCATGGCGGCAAGATCGCTCCGCGCGTCGGGGTCGAGATACTCGGCGGCAAGGACGATATCGTCGCCTTTTGAGAGGATAAAGGTGTGCATCAGGTAGTAGGAGTTCATCTGCGAGGGGTAGGCGAGCAGGGGGCGTACCAGCGCGGTGACAGGCGCGAGGAGGTCATCTTTGATCGTGGTATCCAGCACGTAGACGGCGTTTCTGCCCTCATAGCGGGCGTAGTAGCCGCCGCCCGAGGGAATGCGGTCGCCGATGTAGACGGTGTAGCGCTTGCCGTCGGTGGTGGTGAGGACGAAATACGCGGCGGCGTCCTCTGCCGAAAGTCCGTATTTGTCAAAATCTTCGGCGTCCACTTTTGCGTTGTAGGTGGAGAGGGTGTAGCCGGCGTTGACGATCATCCCTGTCAGTTTTTCGGCGTCGAGCAGGATCTGCTCATGCCCTTCGATGAGGAGCGCCTTGTCTTTGCGGACGATCTTATAGTCGCCGGAGGCGTTGTGGACAAACAGCGATTCCACGTTGTCCTTTTTCACCTGCGGAAACATCTGGATGCGCCCGCCCGCGCCAACGACTTCGCCGGCGACAAGCTCGGCGGCGGTGGTTTCGCCCGCGCCGTCGCTTTGCGGCAGCGTTTGCAGGAGGATATAGCCGACGAGGGCGGCAAGACAGAGGACGGCGCAGATGATGAGGACGGTCAGTTGCTTTTTCATCTGTATTTTCTCCTTGTGACCACGACAAGCCCCGCCGCCGCAGACAAAAGCGGCAATACCGTCACAAGAAGGACGGTGGTGCGGGTGGCTTCCGCCGAGGTGATGTTTTCCATCCTCGATTGCGCAAGTTCCTTAAAGTCGATGTTGACGGGGAGTTTTTCGCGCCCCATCACGCGGAAAGCGTAATAGAGAATGTCCTCGTTTGCGTAGGTGTTGGAGTTCAGGTAGTCCGCCGTGGTAAAGAATTGCGTCCCCGCCGCCATCACGTAGGAGTAATAGGTGTCGTTGTCCTTTGTGTTCATATCGCGGGTGATGGTGAGGAGGTTATAGCGCTCACCGCGCGAGACCGTCTCGCCGTTTTCAATGACCGCGGCGGTCGGATAGGCGCGCAGGACGGCGGAGAGTTCGCGGTAGGCGTTACTGCCGTTATAGGTATAGGTGTTGGTGCGCTCGCCGTTTTCGTCCCGCCCCGCGGTGTAGAGTTCGGAGACGTAGATCGGGCTTGCCCGCTTGACGATCGTTTTCGGCGGGATCGAAAGGGCGGAGATGTCCTTGTGGATGCTGGCGGCAAGCGTGCCCTGCGGATAGTCCGCCACGACGGCGTAGCCGTCCGCCGTGAGTGAATGCTCGCCGTCGCGGACGACGCCGTCCCCAAAGACGACGCCCCACTCGTAGAGGTATTCTTCGAGATTTTTGAGGGTGGAGACCTCGGGCGACTTAAAGACCATCAGCGTGCCGTTTTCCTCAAGGAATTTGTCAAGTTTTGCAATTTCGGAGACGGCGTCTTTGTCGTAGATGCTGTATCCCGCAAAGTCGCGGTTGGGATTGTTGACAATGATCAGTCGTGCGTCGCTCGCGATTTCCTCACGGGAAAGGTCGATGGTTTTGACCGAAAAGCCGGCTTTGACCACCGTGTTGATGAGCGCCGCCTCGGAAGTTTCGCCGTGTCCGGTGGTAAAGTAGGCGGTCGGCGTCTCGTCAGCGGTGACCGCCAGGATCGCGGCGGCAAAGATCTCTTCGCCGTTGTAGCCCCAGATCTCACCGCTGCCGGTGTCCGTGATGAAAAAGGCGTCCTGGGAATAGATGCGGTAGTCGGACGGCTTTTCGCCCAGCGGGCGGGCGGCGGCGTCGCCGCGCTCCACGATCACGTTTGTGGTCTTGATCGTGGAGTCCTCGGTGTATTTGTAGTCGCGCACGGTCTGCGGCTCAAGGATGGTGTTGATATAGCGCAGGTGGATCCACGGGAAGGTCTTGGCAAGTTCCTGTGCCGTGCGGCTGATATAGAGCAGGGTCTCTGAGGACTCGATATAGTCCTTGTCGTGGCAAAAGGTGATGGTCACCTCTTCGCTCGTCCCTTCGATCGCGGCTTTGGCGGGGGCGCTGAGCGTCCAGAGCCCTGCGTCGGTCAGGTCAAGATACAGCGAGTAGCGGGTGGAAAGGAGGGTGACGGCGGCGTTTAAGAGCATCACAAAGAGGATGACGACGACCGTCAGCGCCACGGACATCCCGGTGTAGGTGCGACTGCGTTTTTTCAGCAAATTCATGGTCGGTCCTCCTTAACTGTAACGTCTGCGCTCGTAGACGCGGCAGGTGATAAACAAAAATACAAAGCAAACAGAAATATAGTAGATGAGCGCGGCAAAATCGAAGAAGCCGTTTGTAAAATTGGTATAGCGGCTGAGGAGCGAAAACCAGTTTAAGACAAAGCGCGCGGGATAAAACGGGATAAACGCGTTCAAAAAGCCGAGCGCCAGAAACGCAAGCAGGATGGCAAAGGTGCCGATGGCGGCGGCAAGCTGATTTTCGGTCAGGGCGGAGACAAACATCCCCACCGAGATAAAGGCGGCGCCCACCAGCGTCAGCGCGATGATGTTGCCGAGGATCACGCCAAACTGCGGCTTTGCGTAGACAAACAGCGTGATGTAGGAGAGCGAGCAGAGCAGATTTGCAAAAAAGAAGACGGTAAAGGCGGCGAGGAATTTGGCAAACACCATACTGCCGATGGAGATCGGCGCGGTGAGCAGGAGTTGCTCGGTCTTGAGTTTGCGTTCCTCGGCAAACAGTTTCATCGTCAGCACAGGCAGCGCCACCATCAGGACAAACAGCATGATCGTAAAATAGTCGGTGATGTCGCAACTTTGGCGGAGCAGGGTGGTGACCGAAAAGACGGCGGCGGACAAGAGGAGCAGTACGGCGAGAAAGACGTAGCCGACCGCGCTGACAAAATAAGAGCGGACCTCGCGTTTATAGACGGCAAACATTTATCTTCCCTCCTGCCTTCCCGTAAGTTTCAAAAAGACGTCTTCCAGGCTCTGTCCGACCGGCTCCAGCCCAAAGATGGGCAGATTTTGCTCGGCGAGGGCGTAGAAGAGGGCCTTGCGGATCTCAATGCCGCTTGCCGCTTCGATCATGTAGGCGGCGGCGTCGCCGTCGCGTTCGCCCGTGGCCTCGGCGCGCACGATGCCCGAAAGCCCGCGGAGCAGCGGCAGGACCTCGTTTTGACTGCCGCTGATCGTGACTTTGTAGCGGCGGTTGTCCTTGATAAAGCGGTTAATCTCGTCGGTTTTGCCATCCGCCGCGATCTTGCCGCGGTTGATGATGATCATCCGGTCGCAGACGGCCTGCGCCTCCGAAAGGATGTGCGTGCTGAGAATGACCGTGTGCTTTTTGCCGAGGGCGCGGATGAGGTTGCGCACCCCGATGATCTCTTTGGGGTCCAGCCCCACGGTCGGCTCGTCGAGGATGATCAGCGGCGGATCGCCGATCAGCGCGGCGGCAATGCCGACGCGCTGTTTGTAACCTTTGGAGAGATTGCGGATGAGGCGTGTGCGGATGTCGGTGATGCGCACGGCGGTGCAGATCTCGTTCAGATGCGCCTGCCGCGGCAGCGTGCAGGCACGCAGTTCGTAGACGAAGTTTAAGTACTCGTCCACCGTCAGTTCGGGGTAGAGCGGCGGCTGCTCGGGCAGGTAGCCGATCTTTTTCTTGACGGCGGTCGGATTTTCGAGGATCTCCTCTCCGTCCACGAACACCTTGCCCGTATTGGAGGAGATATAGCCGGTAATGATGTTCATCGCGGTGGATTTTCCCGCGCCGTTCGGTCCGAGAAAACCGACGATCTCCCCGTCGTTTACCGTAAAACTCACGCCGCCGAGCGCGGTGGCGCGACCGTAGGTCTTGACCAGATTTTCAACTTTCAGCATAGAGTTGACCGTTCCTTTTTTGAGAGCGTTTTTTGCATAGTTATCTAATTTAGGATTATAGCATAGATCTGCGGCAAAAGCAACCCGCGGCAGGTGAAAGTTTGTTGAATTTTTGTGCGGCGACGTCATAAATCGGCGGCGGCGCGCATATCGTTTAGACAGAGAGTGAGCGCGGGAGCGCCGGCCGTGGAAAGGACAGGCAAACGATATGTTGGGACGAAAAGAAAAAAGGATACTGCGCGCGGCGGTTTGTTTTTTGGCGTTTTGTTTTGCCCTGCCGCCGGGGTTGCTCTTTTGCACGGCGCCGTCCGCCGTGGGCGCGGCGGCGGTTTTTTCCCCGTCGGCGACCGCCGACGGAGCGGCGGCGCCCGGCGACGGAGCGGCGGCGCGGGAGATGCGCGGACTTTGGATCGCCTCGGTCGGCAACATCGACTTTCCCTCGGCGCAAAATCTGTCGGCAAAGGCGCTGGCGGGCGAACTTGACGCCATCGTGGATTTTGCGGCGGCGTGCGGAATGAACGCGATCCTTTTTCAGGTGCGCCCGGCGGCGGACGCGCTGTATGCTTCGGCGATCTTTCCGCCCTCGGTGTACGTTTCGGGCAGGGCGGGGGCGCCGCCGGACGAAAACTTTGACTGCCTTTCGTATCTGACGGCGGCGGCGCATCGCAAGCAGATCGAGGTGCACGCGTGGATCAACCCCCTGCGTGCGGGCAGCGGCAGTCCGGCGCATCCGTTTGATCGGAGAACGCTCGCCGAGACTTCGCCCGCCGCCCGTCACCCCGCGTGGACGGTGGAGTACGCCGACGGCAGACTCTATTTTGACCCGGGCATCCCCGCCGTGCGTGCGCTCGTCGCCGCCGGCGTGCGTGAGATCTGCGAAAACTACGACGTGGACGGGATCGTGTTTGACGATTATTTTTATCCCTACCCCGTGGAGGGTGCGCTTTTCGACGACGCGGACACCTATAAGACTTACGGCGGCGACTTTGCCGATCTCGGCGACTTTCGGCGGGAGAACGTCCGCAAACTCGTGCGCCTCTGCTACGATACCGTCAAGGCGGCAGATCCCGCGATCCGCTTTGGCGTCTCGCCTTTCGGCATCTGGAAAAACGATACGGGGCGCGGGGTCGTCACGCGCGGCGCCGAGGGGTACGCCGATATCTATTGCGACGCGCTGTCGTTTGCGGAGGGCGGCTACGTCGATTACCTCGCGCCGCAGATCTACTGGACGGTTGATCACAGCGCGGCGCCGTTTTTCGTCCTTGCGGATTTTTGGGATCGTGCGCTGGAAGGCTCCGGGGTGGATCTGTATATCGGGCATGGGATCTACCGCTATGCCGACGGGAGTTTCCCGCGCGGGGAACTGACGGCGCAGGTGCTGGCGGCACGCGAACTTTCCGCCTGCCGCGGCGGTCTGTATTACGGGTACGGCGCACTCCGCGCAAACGCCGGCGGCGTCCTCGACGAGATCCGAGTTTTGTTTTCGGAAGACAGGTAAAGTCACTTTATAGAACAGCAAAGCCATAGCAAAGTGGAAATGATTTCGCTTTGCTATGGCTTTTGTTATTCTTTTTCTCGAAAAGTTTTTCGGTTCCTTTTTTCAAAAAGGAACAAAAAACCATCCGTTCAACCTTGTTTCCCCATCTGTGCGGCGGCGCGGGCGTCCTCGTCGGCAAGGGCGCGCAGGCGGTCGATCTGTGCGCGGTCGACCGCCTGGCCGAGGACGGCGCGGGTTTCACGGACGAGGGCGCCGTCCCCCGTGATATCCTTGACGCGCAGCGGGGCGCGGCAGTGCATATAGTCGAGCATGGAGGCGACTTTTTTGTCGTAGGAGATGCCGAGGAGCGGTTTGCCCGCCGCCGCGCCGTAGATCAGCAGGTGCATGCGCATGGCGATGACAAGTTCACACCGGGCAAGCACGCCCGAGATCTCGGCGGCGGTCAGCCCCGAGAGCACGTAGCCGCCGGCGGGGCAGGCGGCGTTGACCGCACGGCAGAGCGCGGCGTCGCGGCTGGACTGCATCACGAGATAGAGCGGGCAAGCGTCAAGTTCTTTTGCCACCTCGCCGATCTCCTTTGCCATTACGGCGGCAAAATCCTCTTCACGCACGCCGTCCACCTCTTCCGAGCGCAGGGAGGCGAAATTGCGGAGCGACACGGCAAAAAAGCGGGCGCCGCGCACATCGCGCAGGATATAGTCCACGCGGGCGTTTGGCGCACGCCGTGTGGAGAGCGCCGGGTCGGCGGTGAGTCGGAGGCTTGACCTGTCAAGCCCGAGGGAGGCGACGTAATCCAGCGACTGCGGCTCGCGGAAGGAGATGCGGTCGGCGCAGGCGAGGACGCTGCGCACGGTGCGCACGCTGCGCTCGCCGAAAATCGGTCCGACGCCGTTGGCGTAGATATAAATTTTCAGTCCGCGGCGCTTGGCAAGGCGGATCAGCGACGTATAGTAAAAGAGCGAGCGCGAGGAGGTCGTATTTTGGAGCAGATTGCCGCCCCCGCTGATAAAGAGGGAGGCGGTGCGCATTTCGCGCAGGATGGCGAAAAGATCAAAACGGTTGATGGTGCGTACGCCGTATTTTTCGGCGCTCTTTTTCGGATGCTTGCAAAGGATGGTGATGCGTGCGGCAGGGTCGTGCGCGCGAATTCCCGAGAGGATGCCGGCGGCGATCGAGTCGTCCCCCGCGTTGCCGAAGCCGTAGTACCCGCTGATGAGGATCTTTCCGCGCTCGTTATCGCGCACGGCGGGCAGCGTGCCGTACATCGCCTCGTAGTCGCGTGCGGTGCGCGCCGCCGAAAAATCTTCGGAAATGACCGTGCGGCAGTAACTTCCCAGCGCTTTTCGTTCTTCTTCCCGCATGGCAAACAGCGTCTTCAGGTCGGCAAGCAGTTTTTCTACCGTGGTCTCGCCGCAGCCGCGGCAGCAGTAGTTGGTTTTGTAGGCAACGTCGCGCCGTCCCTCGTTAAAGATCCCGATGTAGCCCTCGTTGCCGGCGATGACGGCGGGTCTTGCGCACGCCATGGCTTCCAGCGCGGCGCGGGAAGCGCCGACAAAGACGTCGCCCGTGCAGATGAGGGCGGGCGTATCGGTGCGCAGTCCCGGGGTAAAGATGATCTGCCGCCCGTACTTCTCTTTCAGGTCGTCGGCGATCTTGCGGATGTCGGGCAGGAGATTGCGCTCGGCGGAGATGACGCCGTCGCCGACTTCAACGATCTCAAGATCGGGGTAGATTTTTAAGAGTTCCTCTGCGCATTCTGCAAGGCAGAGGGGGGCAAGTCCGCGGCTCTCGTCCATACGGCTGACCGTCACGATGCGGTGGCGGCTGTCCGAGAGTCCGAGCTCGGCGCGCACGGCGGACGTATCGACCGTCGGGCAAAAGGCTTCGGTGTCGATGCCGTTGACGGTCACGAAAATGCGGTCGGCAAAGCAGCCGTAGTTGTCGATGAGGTACTGCTTGATGTCCTCGCTGACCGCCATCTGCGCCTCGCCCCAGTCGGCAAGGCGGCGCCAGAGAGGATTGACGTTGAATACCCAGTGCGCCGTGGTCACGTAGTGAAAATGCAGTTTCTTTTTGAGAAGTCCGCAGATAAAGGCGGGGATGCGTGCGTGTGCGTGGACGATATCAAAGTTTTCGTCGCGGATGAGGCGGGAGAGCCCGAGGTAGGCGCGCAAAACCGCCGACGGGCGCTTGGTGTTCAAGGGAAGGGTGACGTGGCGGACGCCCGCCCGCTCGAGCAGTTTTGCGTACGCGCCGCCCGCCGAGGCGACCGTCACGCGGTGTCCGCGGGCACAGAGGGCGCGGCAGAGTTCGTAAATATGCGTTTCTGCGCCGCCAAAGCCCATTTGCATGGTGGCGATCAAAATGTTATAACGTTTTTCCTGCACGGCGGATCCTCGTTTCTTTGTTCATTCTGCCGCTATTTTACCAAATTTGCGCCGCGGAATCAATATAAGAACACAAAATTCAATTTTTTTTGAAAAAAGTCTTGTAATCCGGAATATAATATGGTAGAATGTGTTTGAAAAAGACAGGAGTAAAGAGAGGCGTGCCTCTCTTTCTTTATTGTTCGGAGGGCATGAGATGAAAGGCGCAAAGAATATCGCGGCGGAAGTGGAGGCGTTTCTCACACCCGTGGTGGAGGAACTCGGCTATCTGCTCTGGGACGTCGAATACGTCAAAGAGGGCAGCGAGTGGTATCTGCGCGTGACCATCGACAGTGAAAACGGCATCACGATCGACGACTGCGAGCGCGTGCATCGCGCCATCGACCCCGTCATCGATCAGCACGACCCGATCGAAAACGCGTATCATCTTGAAGTTTCCTCTCCGGGGATCGAACGCGTTTTGCGCACGGACGCGCATATTAAGGCGTTTCTCGGCGAGGAGGTCGAGGTCAAACTTTTTGCGGCGGTGGACGGGCAGAAGACGCTGCGCGGCATCCTCGGAAAACTTGACGGCGGCGTCTTGTCTTTGGACGTCGACGGCAAAACGCTCTCGCTTGACCGTGACAAGATCGCCCGCATCACCACCGTCTTTGACTTTGAATAAACCGAAAGCGGAAAAAACAAATTCTGCCGGCGCGCCCGGCGCAAATCACGAAAGGATAAAGATGCCGCGGCATCTTTGCGGTAAACGACAAAATGAATTCTGAATTTTTTGAAGCGCTCGACCTTTTGGAAAAGGAAAAGGGGATTCCGAAAGACTATATGCTCGAAAAGGTGGAGGCGGCGCTCATCAGCGCCTACAAGCGCGACAAAAACGGCAATTCCAACGTGCGCGTCGCCATCGACGAGGGCAAAAAGACCGTCCGCCTGTTCCAGCAGCTGGAAGTTGTGGAAAAGGTGGAGGACGACGTTTTGCAGATCTCGCTCGACGACGCACACGCGATCAATAAACGCCTCAAACTCGGCGACATCTGCGAGGTCGAGGTCAAAACCAAAAATCTGCGCCGCCTTGCCGCGCTGACCGCAAAGCAGGTCATCGTGCAGGGGATCCGCGAGGCGGAACGCGCCAATATCGTGCGCGAATACGAGTCCAAGCGCGAGGAGATCGTCACCGCCACCGTCGTCAAGGTAGACGAGGTGTCGGGCAACGTCGTCCTCGATACCGGCACGTCCAACGCCACGCTGCTCCTCGCAGAGCAGATCCCCGGGGAGACCTTCAGCGTCGGCGACCGCGTCAAGGTGTTTATCACCGAGGTCAACCGCGAAACGCACGGACATATCGTCACCCTGTCGAGAAAGCATCCGGGACTTGTCAAACGGATGTTTGAACTTGAGATCCCCGAGATCGCGGACGGCACCGTCCTTGTCAAAGCCGTCGCCCGCGAGGCGGGCAGCCGCACCAAGATCGCGGTGTATTCCAGAGATGAAAACGTGGACGCTATCGGCGCTTGCATCGGCAACCGCGGGGCGCGCATCGGCGCCATCATCGACGAGCTGCGCGGTGAAAAGATCGACATCGTCGAATACAGCGAGGACCCCGAGACCTTTATCCGCGACGCACTTTCGCCCGCACGCGTCCTCTCGGTCACGCTGGACGGCGAGCGCAGCGCCAAAGTGCTGGTCGAGCCGGATCAGCTCACGCTTGCCATCGGTAAAGCGGGGCAAAACGCCCGCCTTGCCGCACGGCTCACCGGCTACAAAATCGACATCAAAGCGTAAGGAGTTTTCCGCGTGAAAAAAGTCAAAAAAGTGCCGCAGCGCAAATGCGTCGGCTGTAATGAACGGCGCGACAAGGGCGACCTCTACCGTGTGGTGAAGACCCCGGACGGCGAAGTTGTCCTTGACAAAACGGGGAAAGCCGCCGGGCGCGGCGCCTACATCTGCCGCGGCGGGATCAAATGCCTGGCGCTTGCCAGACGGGCGCACCGGCTCGAGAGCAATCTTGACACTGCCATCCCCGAGGCGGTATACGCAGCGCTGGAAAGCGAGATGGCGGCGGATGACTGAATCAGAAGCTTTGCGCGTGCTGTCTACGCTTGGGCTTTGTAAAAAAGCGGGGCGGCTCCTCTCGGGTACGCCCGCCTGCTGTGACGCGATGCGTGCGGGAAAACTCTGCGCGGTCATTTATGCACAGACCGCCGCGGAAAACTCCAAAAAACGCATTTGCGATAAGGCAAAAACATATTCTGTACCGGCGTTTTCACTGCCGGTCACGCCCGAGGCGCTCGCAAAGAGCGTGGGCAAGGCGGGCGCCGTCGCCGCCGTCGGGATCACCGACGAGGGCTTTGCCGGGGCGCTCCGCAAATATTGGGACAACTAACCGTTCTACACGGCTTTGGACATCATTTGATGAAGAAAGGGAATTTGCGACGACAGGCCGCAAAGGGGAATTAACGAATGGCACCAAATCAGCAGTACCGTATCAGTCAGTTGGCAAAGGAGCTGCGGCTCAAAAGCAAGGAGATCACCGACCTGCTTGCGGCGCACGGCATCGAGGGCAAGACCTCGTCCGCATCGCTTGAGCCGGATGAGTTTGGTCTCGTCATGGGCGAACTCTCAAAGAAAAATCAGATCGAGAGTTTGGACGACTACTTAGACGGGAAAGTTGTCATTGTTACCAAGGGGCAGACGGAGGCGCGTGCCAAGGCCGCGGAAAAGGCAAAAGAAGCCGCGGAAAAAGCCAAAGCCGAAGAGGAGGCACGTGCGCGTGCCGCGGCAGAAGCCGCCGCAAAGGCCGCCGAGGAAGAAAAAGCCCGTGCAGCGGCAAAGGCGGCGGAAGAAGAACGTGCAAAAGCCGAGGCAAAGGCGGCGGCGCAGGCACAGGCGCGCGCAAAAGCGCAGTCTGCCGCGCAGGCGATCGAAGCCAAGGCGAGAGCCGCCGCGCAGGCGAGAAATCATACGGCGCCCGCCGGCACGGGCAGTGCAGGCGGCGCAACTCCGCCCCGCACGGCGCCGCGCCCGCAGGGGGAGCGCCCCGCGTTTTCGCGTGACGCCGCACCGGCGCCGCGCACTTTCGGCGACCGGTTCGACCGCAAGCCGTTTGACGGGCAAAACAACCGCAAAGGCGCACCGCAGGGGCAAAAGCGCCCCGCAGGCGGCGCAGGCGGCCGCGGATTTGACAAAGGGGAGGGGGGTGAGCGCCGCACGGTGCAAAAGTTTACCGCGCCCATCAGCCAGCAGCAGCGCGTGGCGTCCACGGGACCCGCAAAGCCGCGCGGCAGCGTGCGCGTGGTGGACACCCGCACCTCCGACGTCGACCTTTCGCGCTATGATGAAAAACTTGAAGTGCTTTCGCAGGGCTACGGCTCGGACGGCAGCAACCGTCAAAAACTGAAAAAGCAGGATACGAGGAGCCAGTACAACAAGGCAAAGGAAAAAGAAAAGCAGGCTGTCGAGCGTATGAAAAAGCTCGAACTTGAAAAGGCGCGCAAAAAGCAACTTGAGATCACCGTGCCCGACGAGATCAGCGTGCAGGAACTTGCCTCCCGCATGAAAGTGACCGCCGCGGAACTCATCAAACGCCTCTTCAAACTCGGCGTGATGGCGACCCTCAATCAGACGGTGGACTATGATACGGCGTACCTCGTTGCCGACGATCTCGGCGCAAAGGTGACGAAAGAAGTCGTCGTTACCATTGAAGAAAAACTCTTTGACGAGGGCGAGGACAACGAAGAAAATCTCGTTGCGCGCGACCCCGTCGTTTGCGTGATGGGTCACGTTGACCACGGTAAGACCTCTCTCCTTGACGCCATCCGCCACACCAACGTCACCAGCGGCGAGGCGGGCGGGATCACACAGGCGATCGGCGCTTATCGCGTGCGCCTCGGCGACCGTGACATCACCTTCCTTGACACCCCCGGCCACGAAGCGTTTACGGCAATGCGTGCAAGAGGCGCGCAGGCGACCGATATCGCCATTTTGGTCGTCGCCGCCGACGACGGCATCATGCCGCAGACGGTCGAGGCGATCAACCACGCCAAAGCCGCCGGCATCGACATCATCGTCGCCATCAACAAGATGGATAAACCGGGCGCAAATCCCGAGGCGGTTATGACGGGGCTTACACAGTACGAACTCGTCCCCGAAGAATGGGGCGGCAATATCATTTGCGTTCCCGTTTCGGCGCTGACGGGCATGGGGATTTCGGACCTCCTTGAAAACGTCCTCCTCGTTGCGGACGTCAAGGAACTCCGCGCCAACCCTAACCGCCGCGCCAAAGGGATCGTGATCGAAGCAAAACTTGATAAAGGCCGCGGTCCCGTGGCGACCGTGCTGGTACAAAACGGTACGCTCCACGCGGGCGATATCGTCATTGCGGGTACGGCGGTCGGCCGCGTCCGTGCAATGACCGACGATAAGGGCAAGACGGTGAGCACGGCGGGCCCCTCCGTCCCCGTGGAGATCACGGGTCTTGCCGACGTGCCGGAGGCAGGCGACGAATTCAACGCGGTCGAAGACGAGCGCATGGCGCGCACGCTTGCCGACCAGCGGCGTGAAAAAGCAAAGAACGAGCGCTTTAAGGAAAACGCCATCGGCTCGCTTGACGACCTCTTCTCACAAATTTCCAGCGGTCTCAAGGATCTCAACATCGTCGTCAAGGCAGACGTCGGCGGCTCCGCTGAGGCGGTAAAGCAGTCGTTGGTCAAACTGTCCAATGATGAAGTCAAGGTCAACGTGATCCACTCTGCCGTCGGCGGCATCACCGAAAACGACGTTATGCTCGCCGCCGCATCGGGTGCGCTGATCGTCGGCTTTAACGTCCGTCCCGACCGCGCCGCGCTTGACGCGGGTGAGCGGCAGGGCGTGGAGATCCGCACCTACCGCATCATTTACGAGTGCATCGAGGAGATCGAAGCGGCGATGAAGGGTATGCTTGCGCCGAAGTTCAAGGAAAATCTGCTCGGGCACGCCGAAGTCCGTCAAACCATCCACGTCCCGGGCGTCGGCACCATTGCCGGTTCCTACGTGCAGGACGGCAAGATCACGAGAAACGCGCAGATCCGCGTTATCCGCGACGGCGTTGTCGTATTTGAGGATAAGATCTCCTCGCTCCGCCGGTTCAAAGACGACGTGAGAGAAGTTGCCGCCGGCTATGAGTGCGGCGTAGGGCTGGAACGCTTCAACGATATCAAAGAGGGCGACGTACTCGAAGCCTTTGAAATGCAAGAAGTGACCGGTGGGTAAAAAATGCGCAGACCGAAAAAAGCGAATAGGGGTTATTGATGTTTTTTGAGAACAGAAGCCGCGATCTGCAAAGTTTTCGCTTTTGTTCGATAAGGAAAGAAATCCTTCGGATTTCTCGAGATTTTATATTCGCTTTTTTCTACCGCCGAATTTGCCCTCTCGCAGTATAAAATACAGCTTCGGAGCAAATTCGACGCTTCTGCATCATTTTTTCCTCCACCGAGGGGAATCTCCCGAAATGCTCCGCATTTGCCGCCTTCCCCTTGAGGGAAGAGATTGCGGCTGCCGCCGCAACTCTGTCGCCTTTTGCTGACGCAAAACGCGCACTTTCTTCAAGCCTTCCCCTGGAGGGGAAGGTGGGTTTTGCAAGGCAAAACCCGGATGAGGTGGAGAAAAAACGCCCATACAAACACAAAAAATGGCTGTAATCCGAGGATTACAGCCATTTGCGCAAGATACGTACATATTACGATAAGGAAAAACTATGGAACAGGGATTTTTGCCGACCAACCGCGCGGAAATGGAAGCGCGCGGCTGGGCGGACGTGGACTTTGTTTACGTGTGCGGCGACGCCTACGTCGATCACCCGTCATTTGGGGCGGCGATCATCACGCGTGTTCTTGAAGACGCGGGATTTCGCATCGGTTTTCTCGCACAGCCGGAGTACCGCACGGCGGACGCCTTTCGTACCTTTGGCAGACCGCGGCTCGGCTTTCTCGTCAGCGCGGGCAACATCGACTCGATGGTGGCGCACTACACCGCGGCAAAGAAAAAACGCTCGACCGACTATTATTCGCCCGGCGGCAGGATGGGACTGCGCCCCGACCGCGCGTGTATCGTCTATTCCAATCGGATCCGGCAGGCGTACGGCGACGTGCCGATCATTCTCGGCGGCATCGAGGCGTCGCTCCGCCGTTTTGCGCACTACGACTATTGGGACAACAAGGTGCGCCGCAGTATTCTCGTGGACAGCCGCGCGGATATGCTCACCTACGGTATGGGCGAAAAGATCCTGGTCGAGGTGGCAAAACTGCTTGACCGCGGCGTGCCGGTGAGAAAGATCCGCGACGTGCGCGGCACCGTTTTTCTCATCAAAGACGGCGAAAAAGTCCATTTTGACAGCGTGGAGACCTTTGACTACGACACGCTGAAAACCGATCGGCGAAAGTACGCCGAGGCGTACGGGATCCAGTACCGCAACCAGGACGCCATTTACGGCAAGGCGATCCTTGAGCGGTATGACGACAAGATCTTGGTGCAAAATCCGCCGATGCCGCCGCTTGAACGCGAGGAACTTGACGCGGTATACGCGCTCCCCTATATGCGCACCTATCATCCGATGTATGAAAAGGACGGCGGCGTGCCCGCCATTGCCGAGGTACGTTTTTCCATCACGCACAATCGCGGCTGTTTCGGCGGCTGCAACTTCTGTGCGCTCGCCTTTCACCAGGGGCGCGCCGTGCGCTCGCGCAGTATCGAGTCGGTCGTGCGGGAGGCAAAACTCATTACCGAAATGCCGGATTTTAAGGGTTATATCCACGACGTCGGCGGTCCGACCGCCAATTTCCGTTACGGCGCGTGCAAAAAGCAACTGAACGACGGCGCTTGCGCGGGCAGAAAGTGCCTCGCGCCCACGCCCTGCAAAAATCTCGTCGCCGATCACAGCGAGTATATCGAACTTTTGCGCGCCGTCGAGGCGCTCCCGAAAGTGAAAAAAGTCTTTATCCGCTCGGGCATCCGCTTTGACTATCTGCTCTGCGACAAGGACGATACCTTTTTCAAAAAACTCGTGCGCGACCACGTCAGCGGGCAACTCAAAGTCGCCCCCGAACATTGTGACGACCGCGTATTGCGAATGATGGGCAAGCCGCCCTTTTCGGTGTACGAAAAATTTCGCAAAAAGTATTTTGAATACTCCGCCGCGTGCGGCAAAGAGCAGTATCTCGTGCCCTATCTGATGAGCAGTCACCCCGGCTCCACGCTGGAAAGCGCGGTAGAACTTGCGCTCTGCCTCAAGGAGATCGGCTACGCGCCCGAGCAGGTGCAGGACTACTATCCGACGCCCGGCACGCCGTCCACCGTGATGTACTATACGGGGATCAACCCGCTGGACGGCAAGGAAGTTTTCGTGCCGACCGATTATCACGAAAAACAACTCCAGCGCGCTCTCCTCCAATACAATCGCCCGGAAAACTACGACCTCGTCGTCGAGGCGCTGAAAAAGTGCGGGCGCGAGGATCTCATCGGGTTTGACGCGCATTGTCTCATCCGCCCGCGCGGCGTGCGGGCGCAGGGCAGGGGCGGCGTGCGCGGCAGGGGAAACGGCAAGGCACCGCAAAATAGCCCCCAAAGAGGCGCACACGGCGGCGCGGCGCAGGGAAAGAAAGACCGCGCAAAACCGCAAAACCGCACGGGCGCCGCGGCAAAACCGCAAAAGCACAAAAATTCGGCGGCAAAACCGCAAAACCGTGCCGCGTGGGCAAAGCCGAAAGCAAAGAAAAAGTAAAAACGGGAAAATCCGCACGCAAAAGGCAAAAAGCACAGCCATAGCAGAGTGAAAACTTTTCACAATGCTATGGCTGTTTTGTTTTATGCTTCCGCTCCAAAAAGTTTTTGGTTTTTTTTGGAAAGGAACAAACAATTTAATTTTGCCCGATCTTATACTTTGTGCCCTGCGCGGTATCTTCCAGCGTGACGCCTTTTTTGAGCAGTTCTGCGCGGATGGCGTCCGCCTTGGCGTAGTCTTTGGCTTTCTTTGCGGCGGCACGCTCTGCGATCTTGGCTTCGATCTCGGCGATGAGGGCGTCGTCGCCGCGTTCTTCCTTCACAAAGCCGAGGAGGGTCGTCAGCTCGTCAAAGATCGCTTTGCCTGCCTCCACGGTTTCCGCCGAGGCGGCGTTTTTTACCAGCAAATTGAGTTCGCGGACGATGTCATAGAGGGCGGCGATCGCGTTTCCGGTATTGAGGTCGTCGTCCATCGCTTGGATAAACGCGTCCTTTGCCGCTTTGATATTGGCAAGCGCCTGTTCCTCGCCGTCGGCTTTTGCGTCGGCGGGCGCGTTTTTGAGATAGAACTCGGTGTCGGCGGCGCAGTTGAAGATGCGCTCAACGGCGGCTGCCGACGCCTCGATGATCTCTTTGGAAAAGTTGATGGGGCTGCGGTAGTGCGCCGAGAGGATAAAGTGGCGGATCGGCATATAGCCGTACTGCTCGGCGATCTCGCGCACGGTAAAGAAGTTGCCGAGTGACTTGGACATCTTTTTGTTGTCGATGTTGATGTAGCCGTTGTGCATCCAATAGCGGGCAAACGGCGCGCCGTTGGCGCACTCGGACTGCGCGATCTCGTTTTCGTGGTGCGGGAAGGTCAGATCCTGTCCGCCGCAGTGGATATCGATCGTCTCTCCGAGGTATTTTTTGTTCATTGCCGAGCACTCGATGTGCCAGCCCGGTCTGCCGGGACCCCACGGCGAGTCCCACGCGGGCTCACCGGGTTTTGCCCCTTTCCAGAGGGCAAAGTCCAGCGGATCTTCCTTGTGGAGCGAGACGTCGATGCGCGCGCCGGCTTCGAGGTCCTCGATCGGCATATGTGAGAGTTTGCCGTATTGTGCAAAGGCTTTGGTGCGGAAGTAAACGTCACCGTCCGCAGTGTAGGCAAAGCCTTTGTCCACGAGCTCGCTGACGATCTCGATGATCGTGTCGATGTTGTCGGTCGCCAGCGGATGTACGGTGGCGGGTCTTACGCCCAGCCCTTTGGCGTCGATGAAATACTCGTCGATGTAGCGCTTTGCGATCTCGTCGTAGGTCACGCCCTCTTCGTTTGCTTTTTTGATGACCTTGTCGTCGATGTCGGTAAAGTTTTGCACAAAGGTGACCTTGTAGCCGCGGTATTCGAGGTAGCGGCGGAGCATATCAAACACGACAAAGCAACGCGCGTTGCCGACGTGGAAAAAGTTGTAGACGGTCGGACCGCAGGCGTACATTTTGATCTCGCCGGGGGTCAGCGGTATGAGTTCTTCTTTTTTTCTCGTGAGCGTATTGTAGACTTGCATGATTATGACTGTTCCTCTCTTTCGGACTTGGTGTTGCTCCCGGACTTGCTTTGCGCAACTTCTTTTTCGAGTTCGTAGATGCGGCGTTCCAGGCGGCAGATCTCCTGCGCGACGGGGTCGGGGATATGGACGTGGTCGAGGTCGGGGACGCGCTGACCGGCGATGCGGACAACGCGTGCGGGGACGCCGACGGCGGTGGCGTTTGCAGGTACTTCTTCAAGGACGACGGCATTGGAGGCGATCTTTGCGCCGTCGCCGACCTTAAAGGGTCCCAGCACTTTGGCGCCGCTGCCGATCATCACGCCGTTGCCGATGGTGGGGTGGCGTTTGCCGACGTGCTTGCCCGTACCGCCGAGCGTGACGCCCTGGTAGAGCGTGCAGTTGTCGCCGATCTCGGCGGTCTCGCCGATGACGACGCCGCTGCCGTGGTCGATGACCAGCCCCTTGCCGATCTTGGCGCCCGGGTGGATCTCAATGCCGGTGAGGAACCGTGCGCCCTGGCTGATGGCGCGCGCGCTGATCTTGTGTCCGCGCGTGTGCAGGGCGTGCGCCGCGCGATGTAGGATCACCGCGTGCAGTCCGGAATACAAAAGCAGCACTTCGGCGTCGCTCGTCGCGGCGGGGTCGCGGTCGCGGATGGCGGAGACGTCGTACTTTATATCGGCGGCGGCTTTTTTCAGTTTGCGTACCGCGCCGCCGACGTCCGGCAGCGTCAGCGTAAATTCGATTTGTTTTTCTTTCATAGATGTATATCTCCGTTGACTTTGCTCTTATTATAAGCGCAATCTCAAAATTTGTAAAGGTCAGTGCGGGATTTTTGTCCAGGCGTGTTTGTTTTTCAGCGTGTGGTAAAGACTTTTGTAACTCTCGTGGCGGGACGGCGCGATCTTTCCGTTTGCCACGGCGTCCACGATGGCGCAGCCCTCCTCGCACAGATGGGTGCAGTCCTTGTACCGACATCGCCCGAGATAGGGCGCAAACTCGGCAAAGGCGTCGGCAAGCGCGTCAAGATCCATAAAGTCAAAGCGCAAAAAATCCAGCATACTGAAGCCCGGTGTGTCGGCGATAAATCCGCCGCAGAGCGGAAAGAGTTCCACGTGGCGGGTGGTGTGCTTGCCGCGGCTGATCTTTTCGCTGATCTCGCCCGTGGTGAGCGAAAGGCGCGGGAACAGGCGGTTGAGCAGGGTGGATTTGCCGATGCCCGAGGCGCCGGCAAAGGCGGCGGTGTGACCGCGCAGCGCGTCTTCCAGCCAAAGGCGCAATGCCTTTGTCGCCTCTTCGTCGCCGTCCGCCAGCGTAAAGGCGGTAAAGCCGGCGCCGCGGTAGAGGGCGGCGAGTTCCTTTCCGACGTCGCGCGCAAGGTCGCACTTGGTGATGACAAACACCGGGGTGATGGCGTTGTGTGTGCAGATGACGCTGAGTTTATCCAGCGTTTCGAGGACGGGGGCCGGTTTTGCCGCCGCCGCGGTGATCAGCATATAGTCGAGGTTGGCAAGCGGCGGGCGGATGAGCAGATTTTTGCGCTCGGCGATGCGGTCGATATAATGCTCGCCGGTGTCCTCCAGCCGCAGCGTGACGTTGTCGCCGACCTGCGGCGAGATCCCGTCGTGGCGAAAGACGCCGCGCGCCCGCGCCGTATACGTCTCGCCCTCGCAAAGCACTTCATATTTGCCGCCGACCCCTTTGAGGATCTTTCCCTGGATATTCTGCATCACGGACGTTCCTTTTCGGCAAGCCAGCGGTCAAAGTCGTCGGTCTGCTTGGTCCCCGCCGTTTCTTTTGGCGTATCCTGCGCGTCCGAAAGGTCGGGCGCTTCGGTCTGCACGTCGGGCGGGGTATCGGCGTTTTCACTTTGCGCTGCGGTGGTCTCCGGCGGCAGCGTTTCTTCCTCGCTTTGCGCCGCGGTGGTTTCGGGCAATCCCCCCGAGATGACAAAGTTGATCTTTGTGATGCCGACCGGTACAACGCTGCCCGCGGCGGGAGATTGTTCCAAAATCACGCCTTTCGGCTCGCTTGACGGGATATAGCTGACGCTCCCGAGCCGCAGGTTGCTCTTGACGAGTTCGGCGTAGGCGCTGACGCTGTCACTGCCGGTAAAGGTGGGGACGACGGTGGTGGTCACTTCCTCCCCGCGGCTGACCGTGAGCAGGACGGTGCCGCCTGCCTCGATCGGCTTGCCGGCGGCGGGGACGGTGGAGACGATACAGCCGCTCGGCACGGTGTCGCTGTAGGTTTCTTCCACGCGCACGGTGTATCCGGCGTTGCGCAGATCCAGCTCCGCCTGGCGGCGGCTCGTGTACGTGTAGTCTTTCATCGTCTCGGTGCGCGCGCCGCCGGAGATATACAGATGCAGGTCGGCGATCTTTGTCCCCTTGATCCCCTTGCGCGTGACGCCGGCGTTTGGCTTTTGACTGAGGACGGTGCCCTCGGTCTCCTCTTTGTCGGGGAGATATTCGATATAGATGCGGAAATCGGTTTTGTCAAGTTCGGCGCGCAGGGCGTCGTCGTAGGTGCGCCCGACGTAGTCGTCCACCGTGACGGTGATCGTATTGTTGGCGCTCTCGCCGAAGAACAGGCTGTTCAGCAGTACGCCGGCGCTGATGAGCGCCACGAGGAGAAAGGCGGAGACAACGCCCATGATCACCGGCAGCATGGGGATCTTGCCGCCGCCTGTCCGCTTTTGCGCGGATTTCTTTTGGCGAAAGACCACGCCGGGATTTTCTTTCACGCGGCGGAGCAGCTCGATCATCTGCGTGGCGGTCTGAAACCGCTTGTCCACGTCTTTTTCCATAGCAAAGAGGATGATCTGTTCCAGCCCCTCGGGGATATCCGGTCGGATCTTGCGCGGCGGCAGAGGCTCGTCGTTGATCTGCATCAGCGCGACCGCCACAGGGGATTCGCCGTCAAACGGCAGTCTGCCCGTACACATCTCGTACATCATAACGCCCACCGAGTAGAGGTCGGCGCGGCGGTCGATGCTCTTTTTGCCCGCCGCCTGCTCGGGGCTGATATAGTAGACCGTACCGATGGCTTTGTCGGTGGCGGTCAGCGTCTTTGCGTCCGGGAGTTTGGCGATGCCGAAGTCGGTGACCTTGATCTGCCCGTTTTTCAGCAGCATAATATTTTGCGGCTTGATGTCGCGGTGGATGATGCCGCCGAGATGCGCGTGTTCCAGCGCGCGGAGGATCTGGATCGAGTAGGAGATCGTCTCGTCGGCGGAAAGCGCCCCTTTGCGCTCCATATAGTTTTTTAAGGTGATCCCGTCGAGGTATTCCATAACGATATACTTGTACTCGCCGTGCACCGATACGTCAAAGATCTTGACGATGTTGCTGTGCGAAAGCATCAGGACCGCCTTGGATTCGTTGATAAAGCGCTGTACCGAGATCGAGTCGGCGGCAAATTCATCTTTGAGGATCTTGACGGCGACGGGAATCTTTTTGAGCAGGTCTTCGGCTTCAAAGACCATCGCCATACCGCCGATGCCGACCAGTCGTTTTAACTTGTAACGGTTGTCGAGGACAAGACCGATATAATTTTGATATGCGTCCAAAATCTATGCCCCCTTACGCCGGATTTGCCGCGATCACGGTAATATTGTCGTTGCCGCCCGCCGCATTTGCGGCGTCGATCATGGCGCGGACAAGACTGTCCGGCGCCTTGTTTTTTGCGCGCAGTTTGACCATCTCCTGCGGCTCGACCGCGCCCGAAAGTCCGTCCGAGCAGAGGAGGAGCGTTTTGCGCTTGAACTGCGGTCGCAGCAAAACCGAAACGTCCACGCCGACCGACGGCTCTACGCCGACGGCGCGGGTGATGATGTTTTTGTTTGGATTTGTGCGCGCTTCCTCGGGGGTGAGTTTGCCGAGATCCACGAGGTGCTGGACAAACGAGTGGTCGTGCGTCACCTGGAGGGCAACTTCTCTGTCGATGAGGTAGGCGCGGCTGTCGCCGACGTTGGCGATGTAGATCTTATCGTCGGTACAGAGGGCGGCGACGAGCGTGGTCCCCATCCCTTTGTAGGCGGGGTTTTCGATGGCTTTGGTATAGACCGCAAAGTTTGCGCGGTCGGCGGCGGACGCCAGCGCCGCCTGGAGTGCGGCAGGCTCCGGTAAAACCGCCGTTTGAAAAAACGCATCAAAGTATGCTTCAAACTCGGCTTTTGCGGTGGAGGAGGCTTCCTCACCCGCCACGGCGCCGCCCATACCGTCAAAAACGGCAAGGAGGGTCGCGTTTCCATATTCTTTGGCGAGGTAACTGTCTTCGTTGTGTTCGCGTACCTTGCCAACGTCGGTCATGGCTGAAAAAATCATACAGGCGTCCTTTCTTTGTTTTGCAGATTTGCGCGGCGGAGCTGTCCGCAGGAGGCGTTGATGTCCGGTCCCAGCGTGCGGCGGACCGTGGCGGTAAAACCGTTTTGTTCCAGCGTATCCGCAAAGGCGCGGACGCTCTCGCGGCTGCCCGCCGCAAACCCGGTCTCTCTTACGGGATTGACGGGGATCAGATTGATATGCAGCGCGTCGCCGCGGGCGAAATAGCGGCGGAGCGTGGCGGCAAGCGCCAGCGCGTCCCGCACGGTGTCGTTTTTGCCCGAGATCAGGGTGTATTCCATCGACACGCGCCGTCCCGTGACGTCAAAGTAATGTTTGGCGGCGGACAGCAACTCGTCGATGCCGAACTTTTTGTTGACCGGCATGATGGCGGAGCGGGTCTCGTCGTTTGGCGCGTGGAGCGAGATCGAAAGCGTGATCTGCAGATCCTCCTTTTCGAGGGCGCGGATCTTATCCGCAAGTCCCGAGGTGGAGAGCGAAATATGTCTTGCGCCGATGCCGCCGCCGTCCGGCGAAGTGACGAGATGTAAAAATCTGACCGTGTTTTCGTAGTTGTCCAGCGGCTCGCCGATGCCCATCATGACCACGCCGTCGATGCGCTCGCCGATATCGCGCGCGGCGACTTCGATCTGTCCGAGCATCTCGGAGGCGGAAAGGTCGCGCACTTTGCCGCCGATGGTGGAGGCGCAGAATTTGCACCCCATACGGCAGCCGACCTGGGAGGAAATGCAAATGGTCGTGCCGTGGTGATAAAACATCACCACCGATTCCACGCACTGCCCGTCCGGAAACTCAAACAGATATTTCACCGTGCCGTCGATCGCGGAAACGTACTTTTCGGCGATGCGCGGCAGGCCCGTATAGCAGGTGGTTTCCAGCGTATCTCGCAGGGCGCGCGGCAGGTTGGTCATCTCGGCAAAGTCACAGCCGCGGCGGATCCAGTCGTTGATCTGTTTTGCGCGGAATTTGCTTTGCCCGATGGAAACGATATAGGCTTCCATCTCGGAGAGCGTCATACCGCCGAGGTCGGTTTTATCCTGCAAAGTCATTTGGCGGTGCGCCTCCTTTTCGTTTGGATCTATTTTATGCGTGTGCACAGTGAAATGAAAAATCCGTCGCGCTCGCCGGTGGGGAGCAGGGTCAGTTTTCCGCCGTGCGAGGAAAGGTCGCCGAGGGTAAAATCGGTCGGCGCAAAGTTTTCGTTTTCGGCGAGAAAGGCGTGATAGTTGTCTTCATTTTCTATATGAGTCAGCGTGCAGGTGGAAAAGAGAAGTCTGCCGCCGACGCGCAGATAGGCGGACGCCGCGGTGAGAATTTCCCGCGCCGTGGCGGCGGCGTCCTGCGGCAGGGTGTCGGCGTGGAAACGGATCTCCGGTTTTTTGGCAAGCACGCCGAGCCCCGAGCAGGGGACGTCGCAGATGACAAAGTCGCACGCGCCGACAAGGTCGGCACGCGGCGCTCTGCCGTCGTGCGCCGCCGCGGTGATGCAGGTGAGCCCGAGGTTTGCGGCAGAGTTTGTGATCAGGGGCAGTTTGCTTGCATGGAGGTCAAAGTCGTAAATCTTTCCCGCGTCCTCCATGCACAGCGCGGCGAAAAAGGATTTGGAGCCGGGGCAGGCGCAGCAGTCCACGCCGACCTCGCCCGGTTTCGGGGCAAGGGCGAGGATCGCCATCTGGGAGGCCTCGTCCTGTACGAAAAAGTTGCCGTCGCCGAGGACGGCGCAGAGTTTATCGTACGAGATCCCGTCAAAGATCCGGACGCCGCGCGGCGAAATCTCGGTCGCCCTTGCGTTGATCCCCGCATTCCGCAGGCGGTCGAGCGCCTGCGCGCGCGAAAGGCGGCGCGTGTTGACCGCAAGTGTTGTCGGCGGCTCGGTGGAGAGGGCGCGGAGCGCGTCCTCGGCGGCGTCGCCGAGATTTTCGCAAAAGGTCTTGACGATGTGTATTGGAAAAGAATAGAGGATCGACATCCGCCCGACGTCGTCTTTCGGCAGGGGGAACTCCTCTTTTTTTCGCAGATAGGCGCGCAGGACCCCGTTGAGAAAGGCACGCTCGCCCGGACTTTTTCCGAGGCGCACGGTCTCAAAGACGGCGGCGTGCGGCGGTATGCGGTCAAGAAACGCAAGTTGATACAGCCCCAGCCGCAAAAGAAAACGCAGGCGGGTGGAAATATCGCAGGCGCGCTTTCCGGTGAGGTTTTCGATATACCAGTCCAGGGTCACGCGCTTTTCGGTCACGCCGAAAACGAGGTTTGCCAAAAGGCGTTTGTCGCGCTCGTCCGCCTCCGGCAGGGCGCGCAGCGCCGCGTCCAGCGCCAGCGAAATATATTTATCCTCGCGCTCGGCGTCCCGCAGGACGTCGAGGGCGATCTTGCGCGTATTCATTTATCTGCGGCGGCTTTTTCCGCCGCTGACGATGAGATACAGGCGGAGCAGGTTGGCAAGCGAGACCGCAAGCGAGGCGACGTAGGTCAGCGCGGCGGCGGTGAGCACCTTTTTCGTGCCGGCGATATCTTCGTCGGACAGGCGGCGCCCATCGGTCATGGCGCGCACGGCGCGGTGCGAGGCGTTAAACTCGACCGGCAGGGTGATCAGCTGAAAAAGGGTGGACAGGCCAAACGCAAAAACGCCGAGATATGCCAGCGTCGGCAGGCTGAGGATCAGCCCGAGCAGGATCAGCGGCATCGAGAGATTGGAGCCGATGTTGGTCATCGGGATGATGGCGGCGCGCAGTTTCATCGGGGCGTAGTTTTCGGCGTACTGCACGGCGTGTCCCGCCTCGTGCGCGGCAACGCCGAGGGCGGCGACGCTCCTCGAACCGTAGACCCGCTCGGAGAGGCGGATGACGTTGGCTTTGGGGTCAAAATGGTCGGTCAGGTCCCCCGCAATCTGCTCGATACGCACGCCGTAAACGCCGTTTTGCGCGAGAACGCGCTGCGCCATTTCCGCGCCGGTCATCCCCGACGCCGACGTCACTTTGGCGTATTTATTAAAGGTGGATTTGACCGCGCCGCTCGCAAGAAGCGCAAGCAGAACGGCGGGCAAAACCAAAACGAAATACCAGAGATCAAATCCGTAATAGTACATTTATTTTTCTCCTTTCGGCATCCCGAGGAGGTCGCCGGCGGCGATCTGTCTGCCGTTTGCGAGGTCGGCGGCGGACATCATTTTTTTGCCCTCGGGGCAGGCCTCGTCGATATAGAGCAGTCCGCCGCGGCAGGATACGGCGACGCCGTCCCGACCGGCAGAGATCACGCTTCCGTACGGTGCGCTTTGCGCCGCGGGCAGAAAGTGCGCCCGCCGGATCTTCAGCCGTCTGCCGTCCGGCAAAAAGGTGTACGCCAGCGGAAAGGGCGACAGCGCGCGGATCTTATCGTGCAGACGTTTTCCGTCCGCGGAAAAATCGAGGAGGCATTCTTCTTTTTCGATTTTTTGCGCGTAGGTCGCCAGCGCGTCGTCCTGCGGCACGGGGTGCAGATCCCCGCGTTTGGCGGCGTCCACGGTGGCTTTGAGAACGCGTGCGCCCGCCGCGCCGAGTTTATCGTGTACGTCCTCAAAGTTGTCGTCGTCGAGGATCTCGACCTCTTCTTTGAGGAGCATATCGCCGGTGTCAAGCCCCTCTGCCATATACATGGAGGTCACGCCGGTGACGCGCTCGCCGTTCATCACGGCGCGCTGCATCGGGGCGGCGCCGCGGTAGCGCGGGAGCAGACTGCCGTGGATGTTGATGCAGCCGTATTTCGGATAGTCCAGCACGTAGGGCGGCAGGATCTTGCCGTAGGCGACGACAACGATCATCTCGGGGTCGATCTTGGCAAGTTCGTCCGCAAAGGCGCCGTCTTTCAGCGTTTTCGGCTGATAGACGGGGATGCCGTGCGCTTCTGCGTATACTTTGACGGGCGGCGGCGTTTGCGCCATACCGCGCCCGCTCGGTTTATCGGTTTGGGTGACGACGGCGCAGACATCCTCGCCCGCGTCGCAAAGCGCCGAGAGCCCGAACAGGGCAAACTCGGGCGTACCCATAAATAAGATCTTCAAGTTTTGCAGTCCTTTCGCAAATTATTCGGTCTCGGGTTCGAGCATTTCGATGACGTGGTCGGTAAAGAGAACGCCGTCGAGATGATCCAACTCGTGACAAAACGCGCGTGCGAGGAGTCCCTCGCCGGTGTATTCCACGGTCTCGCCCCGGCGGTTTTTTGCGCGGACGGTGACTTTCATCGGGCGGTGCGTGATGCCGTACTGCCCGGGGATGGAGAGGCAGCCTTCGGCCTCCTCCTGCTCGCCGCTCTCTGCGATGATCTCAGGGTTGATCAGTTCGATCAGTTTGCCCTCCTCGCATTCGATGACGACCACGCGGCGGAGAACGCCGACCTGCACGGCGGCAAGTCCGACGCCGTTTGCGTCGCGCATGGTTTCTGCCATATCGTCAAGCAGGGTGAGGATGCGCGGGGTGATCTCGGTGACGGGACGGCTGGTTTTACGCAGCGTTTCGTCCCCCTCTTTCAGGATATTCAGTTTTGCCAAAATCTTGTCCTCCGAAACGAAAATTTATTATACGGACGACGGGTTGATGTCGACGCCGAAGCCGACGCCCTTATAGCGCGGCGCGGTAAAACGGTCGGCGACCCGCCGTAAAAGTTCGAGCAGTCGTTTGTCGCGGCGGCATTTGAGCACCAGCCGCATCCGATAGGTCTCGCTCACCTTGAACACCGGCGCCTCAAACGGACCGAACGACAGGATCGGCACGTCCGAAAAGTCGGCGGTGCTGAGCGATTTGAGAACTTCAAAAACTTCCAGCGCGGTGCGCGTGCATCTCTCCTCGTCGGCGGCGGTGACGCTGATCACCGCGATGTCGCAAAAGGGCGGAAAGGTGTACGCGCGGCGGAGTTTGATGTCCTCGGCGTAAAAGGCGCGGTAGTCCTGCGCCGCGGCGAGGCGGATGGTTTGATTTTTCGGGTTCATCGTCTGGATGACGGCGGTGCCGCGCTTGCCGGCACGCCCCGCACGCCCGATGACCTGCGTGAGCAGAGAAAAGGTGCGCTCCCCGGCGCGAAAATCGTCCATATAGAGCAGAGCGTCGGCGTTTAAGACGCCGACCAGCGTCACGTCGGGAAAATCGTGCCCTTTGGCGACCATCTGCGTGCCGAGCAGGACGTCGGCGCCGCGTGCGCGAAAATCGCCGAGGAGTTTATCGTAGGCGGCTTTTTCGGTGGTGGTGTCCGCGTCCATACGCAAGATCCGCCCCGAAAAGGTCTGTGCAAACGCCTCTTCCGCCTTTTGCGTGCCAAAGCCCATAAAGGCAAGATGCTCCTTGCCGCAGGCGGGGCAGGTGCGCGGGATGTCGCTGTGAAATCCGCAGTAGTGGCAGAGCAGATAATCTCTGCCGCCCGTCTTGTGGCGGGTCAGCGATACCGAGCAGTGCGGGCAGAGCACCGCCTCGCCGCAATCTCTGCAGGAGAGAAAGGCGTTGTAGCCGCGGCGGTTGAGAAAGAGGATCGCCTGGTTCTTTTCCGCAAGCGTTTTTTGCATCTCCTCGGTGAGCAGTTTGCCGAAAGGCGTGAGCGCACCGAAGCGCATATCGTCGATGCGGACGGTCGGGAGCGTGGCGCCGCCGTAGCGCTCGGTCAGTTCCACCAGCGTATAGACGCCGCTTTTGGCTTTGTAAAAACTCTCGACCGACGGCGTGGCGGACGCCAGCAGGAGCAGTCCGCGGCGTTTTCCGAGGCGGAACGCCGCCACGTCTCTTGCGTGGTACTTCGGCGAGCTGTCGGATTTGTAGGTGTGTTCCTGCTCCTCGTCGATGATGATCATGCCGAGGTTTTGGAGCGGTGCAAACACCGCGCTGCGCGTGCCGATGACCACGTCCACCTCGCCGCCCGCGATGCGGCGGTAAGCGTCAAAGCGCTCGCCCGCGGAGAGGGAGGAGTGCAAAACCGCCACGCGCTCGCCGTAAAAGGCGCAAAAGATCCCCACCGTTTGCGGGGTGAGCGAGATCTCGGGCACCAGCACGATGACGCTTTTGCCGTCGGCGCACACGCGGTCGATCATTTCTTTCATCACGCGGGTCTTGCCGCTGCCCGTGACGCCGAAGAGGAGCGCGCATTGGCTCTTGCCGCTCTCGTAGAGGGCGCAGAGTTTGCGGTACGCCTCGGCTTGATGCGGGCTCAAAACGTTTTGCTTGCCCGGGGCTTTTTCGAGATCTGCGTACGGGTTGCGGTAGGCGCTCTCGGTTTTGATTTCGGCGGCGCCGATGCGCGTCAAGGCGCGGAGTTGTACCATCGAGGTCCCGGTGGCGGCAAACAGCGGCGAAAGCGGCGCAAACTCGTCCGTGAGCGCGTTGTACAGGGCGGTTTGCTTTTCGCCGCGCAGGCGCGGCGCCGGTCCCGTGCGGCGGGCAAATACCGTCTGCTTTTCGCCCCTTCCGCTCTTTAAGGCGGAAAAGGGGGGCGTCAGCGTGCGCACGGCGTCGCCCGTGGTGCAAAGGGTGTATTCTTTGAGAAAACGGCAAATCGCCATCTGCTCCTCGTCGAGCGAGATGAAGCGGTTGACGTCGAGGATGTCTTTTGTCTTTTCGCTCTCACTTTCGCTGCAAAGCGAAACGACCACGCCCATACGGCGCTTGTTTGCCCCCGAAAACGGGACGTAGACAAGACTGCCGCGCACGACGTCGCCGCGCAGATGCTCGGGGATGTGATAGTCAAACGGGCGGTCGAGAGAGATGGGAGCGTCGAGCAGTGCGACGCGCGCAAATGGCTGCATATTCCCTCTCCCCCTCTCGCGTTTTTCGTTTGTCTTTGGCTTATTCGTCCTCGTCTTCGTCGCGGCGGTCGTCTTCTTCTTCCACGCGCGGCGCTTTGACGATCATATTGGCAGGCATCGGCTCGCCCGGATGGACCACCGCGTACAGTCCCGCGCGCATACGGTCCACAGCGTTGCGGACGGCTTTTTCGTCGCGCAGATCCTCGTCGATGAGGGCGCTGATGGGCTTGTCGGTTTCCTTGCGCTCCACAAGTTTTTCGGCGTCGGCGCGCTGCTCAACGTATTCGTCGGTGACAAGGCGCGCGCACTTGGCGGTGGCGATGACCAACTCGTAGCGGTTGGTGCCGTCTTTGGTGAGTTCTTCAAGAGAAGGCTTGTTAATCATGGTAGTATCTCCTTAAAGTTTCAGAAACTGTAAAAATCAACGGGTGGTTTTGCCGAAATACTCGGCTTTGAAGTCGGGCGCACGGCAGGTGCGCAGTTCCTCGGCGCGGACGATGGCAAAAAAGTCGTCCGCGGCGCGGTCAAGTCCGCCGCTCGCGTTGCAAATGCGGTAGTCGTAGGAGGGCAGAAAATCAAGTTCCGCCTCGGCGCGGGTCAGGCGCCTTTGCATGGATTCCTCGGTGTCGCGCCCGCGCTCGATCAGCCGTTTTTTCTGCTCGGCGGCATTCGGCGGCGTGACCATGACGAGGATGGCGCCCGGATATTTCTTTTTGATCTGCGTGGCGCCGTCCACCTCGATCTCAAGGATGAGGTGCTTGCCGAGCGCCCCCGCACGCTCAAATTCGCTTTTCAGCGTGCCGTAGTAGTTGCCGCAGTATTCGGTGTATTCGAGGACCTCGCCGTGCGCGATCTTTTCCTCAAACTGCGCACGCGTGATGTAGTGGTAGTTTACGCCGTCGGTCTCCCCTTTGAGGATGGGGCGGGAGGTGGCGCTGACCGCGCACATCAAGCGGTCGTCGCGGGCAAGCACTTCGCTGACCAGCGTGCCTTTGCCGCTGCCGGCGGGACCTGAAATGATAAAGACAAGTCCGCCGGTCATTCCTCTTCCTCCGTGTCCAGTTCCTCTTCCTCGCTCTCATCGGACAGGCGCCCGGCGATGGTTTCGGGCTGGGTGGCGCTGAGGATGACGTGGTCGCTGTCGGTGATGATGATGGAGCGGGTGCGTCTGCCGCAGGTGACGTCGATCACGCGGCCGCCCTCGCGCGCTTCGCCGACAAGTCGTTTCATCGGTGCGGAGTCGGGGCTGACCAGCGCGACGACGCGCTCGGCGGCGATCATATTGCCAAAGCCGACGTTGATAAATTTCATCATTTACTTCCCTCTACTTCGTTACTCTATGTTTTGGATCTGCTCGCGGATCTTTTCAAGTTCCGCTTTGATGGTGACGACGAGTTTTGCGATGTCAAGGCTCTGCGCCTTGGAGCCGATGGTGTTGGTCTCGCGGTTGATCTCCTGCAGGAGAAAATCAAGTTTGCGGCCGCAGGGCTCGCCCGCCGCCAGGATGTCGTAAAAGGCGCCGAAGTGGCAGGACAGGCGGGTGAGTTCTTCGTCGATCGCCACGCGGTCGGCGTAGATGGCGGCCTCGGTGAGGATGCGCCCCTCGTCTACGGTCACGCGGTTGTCGTCCAAGATCTGCTTTATGCGCTCGGTGAGTTTTGCGTTGTAGCTTGCGATCTCCTCCGCCGAGTAATCGGCGATCTTTTCCGCGGTCGCCTTGATGAACTCGATCTTTGCAGAGATGTCTTTTTCGATCTTTTCGCCCTCGGCGGCGCGCACGGCAAGAAAATTGTCGATCGCGACGTCAAGGACCGCGGAGATCTCTTCCCAGTCGCGCGCCTCGTCGTCCTCGGCGCGGCGCAGGGTAAAGACGTTCCGGTCGGCGGCGACCCGCATCACGCTGATGTCGTCGGGGAGGTGAAACTCGTCACGCAGGGTGTAGAGCGCCGCGAGATACCCCTCGGTATAGGCGCGGTCTACGCTGATCTTGACTTCGGTGTCCGCGAGCGTATCCACCCCGATGTAGAGATCCACCTTGCCGCGGGTGATCCCCTTTTTTTGGATATACGCCCGGATCTTGTCTTCCAAAAAGGCGTAGCGGTGCGGCAGTTTTACCGAGCAGTCGAGATAGCGGCTGTTGACGCTCTTGATCTCCGCCGTGATGTCTTTTTCCTCGGTGGTGCGCCGTCCGCGACCGTAGGCAGTCATGCTTTTGATCATAACAACTTCACTTTCGTTTCCCGGGGCAAAGTACCCCGATAATACCCGATAATAATAGTATTTATATATTATATAGTTTTTACACGCGGCTGTCAAGAGTTAAGCGGGCGAAAGTCGCGTCGACTTAGGAAGATGGCGCGAATTTGAACTCGGTTTTGGCGGGCATATTGCCCCGCCTTCATCGGTTAAGCCCTTGTCGTTACGCTGAGTAACGACTGCGGACTTAGCCTCGCCGACAAGCCAATCTGCTCCGCCAAAACTCTTCGACCCGAACGGATGGATTTGGGAGCAGATTTGGGCGCGGACGACGAAGCCTGACTCTTGTCTGGCGAGGAGGACAAGCCCGAAGATGCCGCAAAGGCGCTGTTTCGGGCGGGTTCAAATTCGCGCCATCTTCCTATGCAAAAAACAGAGAAAAACCGCAAAAAAGCGAGAAAAAAGCACGGCGGGCATTTCTGCCCGCCGTGCCGGGGGATCAAACGGTCATTTTTTTGTGGGGGATTCCGGTTTTTCCATATTGTCAAGGGCGTACTTGCAGCATTGCAGGACTAAATTGTTAAACGAAACGCCGTTGTTTTGGGCAATGGTCGCGAGTTCTTCAAACAGTTTTTCGGTAAATCGGATGCTGCGGGTTACATTTGCATTTTTCAGTTCGTTATCTATTTTGAACATCTCATATTCCTTTTTTCAATTTTAATTTCAATTTTAACATCAATTCTGATATTATTTTAGCACCTAAAATTTTTTCATAATACAACCTATAAAGGTATCATATTGCAGTTAAAATTATTTGCAAATTATAATCAATTATGGTTTTTTTCAAAAAATTATGCTATAATAAAAGAAATTCAAAGAAACAAAGGGAGGAACTATTTATGGGAAGACGTGAAGATTTGGCAGAGTTGCGTGCGGCGTACGAGGCATTGCCGCCGGAAGACCGCCCGGAATGGGAAGATTATTTAGATCAAGTCGGCGCAGAAATCACGCTGATGCTTGAAGCCGGACTGCAAAAACTCGGCGTTATCATGGGGGAGACGGCGTTTCGTCATAGCGAAACTTCCCAAAGCGACGCCTTTCGCCGCTTGGGTATGCGATATAAATTCTATTCGATGGCGGCATATATCCGCTCCAGTAATTTTTATCACCAATTTACGCTGGAGGAGCAAATGCGGGACGACAACATCCTGCGTTTGTAAAGCCGCCCACCGCAGCAGGGTTGGTATTTTTCACCCCGATCGTCAAATGCGCCGTGTTTGACGATCGGGGTGAAAAACGTTAAAATCAAAAGTTGCGTGAAACTTGTGTGAATCTATTTACATTTCAATTTTATTTTGTTATAATAATACAATCTTATACAATTATTATAAGATTCACACACCGCTCCCTGCGGCGTTCGGTCGCCCCGTTGCGACCGGGAAAGGAGGCTCTATGCGCGAGCCGAATGAAAAAAAGAAGCAGGTCCCCCTGCCGCGCACGGCGCCGTTTGCCGCCCTCGGCATCGGACTTTGCGCACTCATTCTCTTTTTGTGTTTGTTACCTCTGTTTAAGACGCCGTATCCGCCGTTTTTTATCGCGCTTTCGGTATTGCTGCTCGGCAGTCTTGCGTATTTGTTCCTGTCCCGCCGTGCGCTGTTTGGGCTGAGTTCTCACGATCTCGGGCACGGTGCGCTGGAAGCCTTGATGAAAATGCAGTTTCCCGTCGTCATCTGCGACAAAAACGGCAAAATCGTCTGGCGCAACCGCTCGTTTGGGCTTGCCGCTTCGTCGATCGACTCCGTCATGGGGGCAAAACTGCACGAACTTTGCGCTTTTGCGCCCGAGGCGGTGGAAAAGGGCAGTCCGTTTGCGGTGGATTTCTGCGGCAGAAATTATGAGGTGCTTCCCCTGGATTTCGATACCGACGAAAAGCACTATTCGCTGTACGTTTTTGATGATAAAACAGAGTATAACCGCCTGTCCGAGGCTGTAGAGGACGAGCGCGGCGTGGTCGGCTACGTTTTTATGGACAACCTGGAGGAACTCTCCCGCCACTCCGAAGAAGACTATCACAACGAGGTCGGCACGGTCGCCGCGCTGCTGCGCGAGTTTGCCGCCTCGATCGACGCGCTGCTCTGCGAGTACGAGCGCAGTAAGTTTTTGCTCCTGATGAGCCGCGGCGCGCTCCGCACCTGCATCGAAAGCGACTTTGACATCCTTGACCGCGTGCGCGACGTGCGCATCGGCGAGAGCAAACTGCCGCTGACGATCTCGATCGGCATCTCGGACGACGGCGAGACCTTCCGCCAGAGAGAAGCGGCGGCAAAAGACGCGCTCCGCACCGCGCTTTCCCGCGGCGGCGACCAGGTCTTTTACAAATCGGCTGCCGGCAGTATGTCGTTTGGCGGCCGCACCCGCCCCGTACAAAAAATTTCCACCGCCGCCGCCAAGGCGCGCTCGGCGGCGCTGGTCGCCGAGATCTCGGCGGCGTCCGCCGTGTTGATCATGGGGCACAGCGGCGCCGACCAGGACTGCTTCGGCGCGTCGGTCGGTATGGCGCGGTTTGCGCGGTTCTGCGGCGTTTCCCCGTACATCATCGTAGATAAAGAGGATCGCAACACCGCCGCCTTTATCGAAAAGTTCAAAAACCTGCCCGAGTACGCCGACGTCTTTATCGACGTTTCGGAGGCGCAGGAAATGGTCTCCACGGACGCGCTCCTTGTGGTCGTGGACGTCAACAATCTCTCGCATATGCTCTCGCCGGACCTTGTCGACGCGATGGAAAAGGTGGTCGTCATCGACCATCACCGCAAAACCGAGGGCAGCAAAAAGTTTACGCTGGAATACATTGATCCCTCGGCGTCCAGCGCGTCCGAACTCGTGGCCGAATTCCTTGAGCAGGGACTTTCCGGCGAGATGCTCCTACACGAGGAGGCGGAGGCGCTGCTCGGCGGCATCCTCCTTGACACCAAGCAGTTTACCCGTTCCACAGGCACCCGCACGCTCGGCGCCGCCATTTATCTGCGCAGTGCCGGCGCCAATATCTATGAGTCGGCAAAGACCCTGCAAAGCGACGTTTCGGTATTTAAGAAGCAAGCCGAGATCCTCAGCGATCTCGTCATCTATAAACAGCGGTTTGCCATTGCCAAGAGTGAGGAACCCGGCGAGCCGATGGATCGCATCGCCGCCGCCAAAGCGGCGGAGAGCCTGCTGACCATCAAGGACGTGGACGCGGCGTTTGTCCTGATCCGCATCGGGGAGGAAACGCACGTTTCCGCGCGCTCCGCGGGGGCGGTCAACGTCCAACTCATTTTGGAGGCGATGGGCGGCGGCGGCTATCTCGAAAGCGCGGGCGCAAAGTCGGGCGACCCGATGCTGGACGTTTTGCAGCGGCTCAAACGCGAGATCGACAACTACCTCGAAAAAGAGGAAAAACGCGACACCGAAGATTGAATTTGAATTTATTTTGAAAGGATACAGAAATTTATGAAAGTGATTTTACTCAAAGACGTAAAGGGCAGCGGCAAAGCAGGCGCCGTTGTGGACGTTGCCGACGGGTTCGGCAGAAATTTCCTCATCCCGCGCGGACTTGCCAAAGTGGCGGACGCCGGGGCGCTGAGCGACCTCAAAAACAAAGAGGAAGCCAGACAGTTTAAGATCGAAAGCGACAAGGCGGACGCGCGTGCGCTTGCCGAAAAACTCACCGGCGTCCTCGTCAAGATCGAGGCGACCGGCGGCGCGGACGGCAAACTCTACGGCGGCGTCACCTCGCAAAATATCGCCGACGCCTTGAAAGAAGTCAGCGGCATCGACATCGACAAGCGCAAGATCGTGCTGGACGGCGCGATCAAAACCTACGGCAAGTTTGAGTTGCCCGTCAAACTCTACGGCAGCGAGATCCAGGGCACGATCAACCTGATCGTCACCGAAAAATAAAGAAGGAGGCGCCGATTTGGACGCTGAATTTTCCACAAAACGAATGCCGTTTTCCACGGATGCGGAGCAGTCGGTCCTCGGCTCGATTTTGATCAAGCCGGATTCATTTGACAAAGTGGCGCCCATCCTGACGGCGGACGATTTTTTCATCGAAGAGCACAAGCAGATCTTTGAGACCATGCGCGAACTTTACAAAAAGAACCGCGATATCGACGCGGTCACGCTGGTGGATGCCCTCGTGCGCGAAGGCGTGTACGACAAAGCCGGCGGCGCACAGTATATGAAGATCATTGCGCAGGTGGTGCCGACCGCCGCCAACATCGTTGACTACGCCAAGATCGTCAAAGACAAAAGCACCCTGCGCCGGCTCATCACCGCCTGCGAGGAGATCTCGGGCGAGGCGTACAGCGAGATCGGGGAAGTGGAACACACCCTCGACGCCGCCGAACAGCGCATTTTTGAGATCGCCGAGCATCGCGAGAGCAAAAATTTTGAGCGCATCGACGCCGTCCTCAAACGCGTGTACGAAAATCTTGAGATCCTTTCCAAGGACAAAAACGCCTTTAAGGGCACGCCGACCGGCTTTTCGGGCATCGACCGCGTGCTTGTCGGCATGGGCGAGAGCGATCTCGTCCTCATCGGCGCGCGCCCGGGGATGGGTAAAACTTCCTTTGCCCTCAACATCGGGACCAACGTCGCCAAATCCACCAAAAAAGCCGTGGCGATCTTTTCGCTGGAAATGTCGGCGGATCAGCTGGTCACCCGTATGCTGTCGAGCGAGGCGATGGTCGAGTCGGTCGCCCTGCGCAGCGGCAACATCTCCGAGGAGGATTGGGTCAAACTCGCGCACGCCGCCGCGGAACTTGCCGAGAGCGAGATCCTCATTGACGATACCACGGGGCAGACGATCACCGCGATGAAGGCAAAACTCCGCCGCGTGAAAAATCTCGGGCTCGTCATCATCGACTACTTGCAGCTGATGCAGTCGGACCGGCGGATCGACAACCGCGTGCAGGAGGTCGCCGATATTTCGCGCAACCTCAAGATCATGGCAAAAGAACTCGGCGTGCCGATCATCTGCTGCGCCCAGCTCTCCCGCGGACCCGAAAGCCGCACCGACAAAAAGCCGATGCTGTCCGACTTGCGTGACTCGGGTGCGATCGAGCAGGACGCCGACGTGGTCGTCTTTCTCTACCGCGACGAATACTACAAAACCGACCGCGAGGCGGGCGCGGAGGGCGCCGGCGCCGACACCGCCGAGGTCATCGTGGCGAAAAACCGTCACGGCGGCTCGGGCACGGTCAAGGTCGGCTGGATCGGGCGCTATACGAAGTTTATGACCATCGACAACGACGCACCGGAGGGCTGATCCGATGCGGGTGGAAACGGCGTTTGCCGCCGCGATGGAAACGCTTTCTCCCGCGCACGGCGTGCTTGTGGCGCTCTCGGGCGGGGCGGACTCGGTCTGCCTCTTCTCGCTCTGCCGCGCCTATGCCGAGACGCGGCATATCGCGCTCGGCGCGGTGCATCTCAACCACGGTCTGCGCGGTGACGCCGCAGACGCGGACGCGGCATTTTGCGCAGATCTCTGCCGGGCGGCAAAGATCCCCTTTTATACCAAGACCGTCGACGTGTCCGCTGTGGCAAAGGCGCAAAAACTCAGCCTTGAAACGGCGGCGCGGCAGGTGCGCTACGCCTATTTTGACGAGGTGCTGGACGAGCACGCGCAGTATGACGCCGTCCTCACGGCGCATCATCAAAACGACGTCTGTGAGACCATGCTCTTTCATCTGGCGCGCGGCAGCGGACTTTCCGGGCTTTGCGCCATCCCGCGGCGGCGGGGCAGGATCTTTCGCCCGTTGCTTGACGTTTCGCGTGCCGACATCCTCGCGTACAATACCGCGATGGGGCTGCGCTTTGTCGAGGACGCCACAAACGGCGATCTTGCGTACAGCCGCAACCGCATCCGCCATACGGTGCTTCCGGCGCTTTGCGAGGTCGTGCCCGCCTGCGTTTCAAATATGGGGCGCACGGCAAAACTGCTTGCCGCGGACGCCGCGTATCTCGACGATGCGGCGGCGCGGGCGGCGGCGGATTGCAAAACGCCGCGCGGGCTCGATACGCAAAAGGCAAAAGAACTGCCACTCGCTCTGCTTACCCGCGTCTTGCGCACGGCGTATGCGGAGAGCGGATTTTCCGACCTTTCCGCCGTGCAGACAGAGGCGCTTTGCGACCTCATTTACAGAGAAAGTCAAAATTTTACGCTGAATTTAACGGCGTCCGACGCGGTTTGCCGCGGCGCGCGGCTCCGCTTTGTTCCAAAGATCAAAAACGAAGCGTTTGATCTGGAACTGCGGGTCGATACGCCGCTTTCGCTGCCGTGCGGCACCGAACTTCTGCTCAGCGAAGATCCCGCGCCGCGCGGCTATGAAGATTTTGCCCGCGTGCGCCTTGCCAAAGACGCGCTCACGCCGCCGCTTTTCGTGCGCAGTCGGCGCGCGGGGGATACTTTGCGGCAGTTTGGCAAGACCCATAAACTCAAACGGCTCATCGGCGACGCGGGGCTCGCCGCCGACGAAAAATCCAAACTCTTCCTCGTGACGGCGCAGGGCGACATCCTCTACGTGCGCGGTCTTGCAACGTCCGACGCCGCGTTTTGCGGCAAAGCGGAGGAGCCGCCCTTAAAATCACCGATTTACATTTTTTACAAAGATAAAGGAGACGCATTTTGCGAAAAACCGTGATGAACAGGGATATACTGAAAGTACTTGTTGACGAAAAACAAATTGATGAGATCACCACCCGCCTTGCCGCGGAGATCGACCGCGATTTCGACGGCGAACACCTCGTCCTGCTCGGCATCCTCAAGGGCTCTCTGCCGTTTATGGCGGATCTGATGAAAAAGATCAAGAGCAATCCCGAGATCGAAGTGATGAAGGTGTCGTCCTACGGCGCAAATACAAAGTCGAGCGGCTCGGTCAAGATCATCCTCGACTGGCAACGCCCGAACATCGGGGACTGTGACATCGTCATCATCGAGGACATCATCGACAGCGGGCGCACGCTCTCCTATCTTTGCGAGTACTTAAAGCAAAAAGGCGCGAGAAGCGTACATACCTGCACTCTGCTGGACAAACCGTCGCGCAGAGAAGTGGAATTTGTCCCCGACTATTGCGGAAAGACGATCCCCGATGAATTTGTGGTCGGGTACGGTCTGGATTTTGCAGAGCGCTACCGTGCGCTGCCGTATATCGGGATCCTCAAACCCGAAGTTTATAAAAAAGCGTGAGAAATCATTTATTTTCTTCGGGCATACTATGGATAGAATGAAGAACAAACTTAAATTTTCCGTGCGGAAAGGCGTGATTATCGGATGAAAAACAATTTCAGGGTCATTTTGATGTATATTCTTATCATCGCTGTGATTACGGTGCTGGCGGCAACACATCTGCCCGGCGGGGCAAAGCCGGAAGTCCTCGAATACAGCGACGTGCTCCAGCTCTTTCGTGACGCGCGTGTGGAGTCCTTTGTGATCTCCGCTGAAAACACGCTGACCATGCAGGTGCGCACCGAGGACGGCAATACCGAGGAGAAAATCTATAAACTCCGCGATTTGTCGATCTTCTATGCCGACACCCACGAGCTTGTGGAGGCACAGGCGGCGGCGGGCGTCATTTCGGATTACGACTACGAGCCGCCGGCGTCCTATCCGTGGTGGGTAAGTTTTCTCCCCTACGTGATCATGACCGCCGTTTTCGTCGTATTCTGGATCATTATGATGCGGCAGATGAACGGCGGCGGAAAGATCGGCAACTTCGGGCGTGCGCGTGTCAAGGTCGGCAGTGACGAGAAAAAGCGCGTCACCTTTGCCGACGTTGCGGGCGCGGACGAGGAAAAAGAAGAACTGATGGAGGTCGTGGAGTTTTTGAAGCATCCGGCCGCGTTTGAAAAACTCGGGGCAAAAATTCCGCACGGCGTCCTGCTCATGGGCCCTCCCGGCACGGGTAAGACCCTGCTTGCCAAGGCGGTCGCCGGTGAGGCAAACGTGCCGTTTTATTCGATCTCCGGCTCGGATTTCGTCGAGATGTACGTCGGCGTCGGCGCTTCGCGCGTGCGCGATCTGTTTGAGACCGCG
>JAFSUT010000027.1 GCA_017445085.1 Clostridia bacterium
CAACGTCTTTATCGACCCGATCAACCGTTTTGTCAACTTTGTTGAGCAGTTTCAAAACGGGATGAGCGGATTTGAACGCTTTTGCACTATTATGGATACGCCGGTGGAGGAAGACGACGCGGGCGCAACGCCGCTTGGCGACGTGCGCGGCGAGATCTCGTTTGACCGCGTGTCCTTTCGTTACCGCCCGGAGCATAAGATCCTAAACGAACTCTCGTTTACGGTCGGCGCCGGCAAGACGCTGGCGCTGGTCGGACCGTCCGGCGGCGGCAAGACCACAATTTGCAACATCCTGCCGCGCTTTTATGAGATCGAGGACGGCAGCGTGTGCATTGACGGGCGCGATATCCGCACCGTCACCCGCGCCTCGCTCCGGCAGAAGGTCGGCATCGTGTCGCAGGACGTTTTTCTCTTTGACGCCACCATCCGCGAAAATATCACCTACGGCGCGGGGACGGTCAGCGAAGAGGAGATGATCCGCGCCGCAAAACGCGCCAATATCCACGAGTTTATCCTCACGCTCCCAGAGGGGTACGACACCGAGGTCGGCGAGCGGGGCGTCAAGCTCTCCGGCGGACAAAAACAGCGCATTGCGATCGCCCGCGTCTTTCTCAAAAATCCGCCGATCTTGATTTTGGACGAGGCGACCAGCGCGCTGGACAACGCCACCGAACAGCAGATCACCGAGAGCCTTGAAAAACTCAGCGAGGGGCGCACCACGATCATCGTGGCGCATCGCCTCTCAACGGTCAAGCGCGCGGATGAGATCATCGTGTTGACCGAGGACGGAGTGACCGAGCGCGGCACGCATGAAGAACTGATGCAGATCGGCGGACTGTATAAGTCGCTTTACGACTATCAGTTTCGGACGTAAAGACGCTGTTTTTGCGAGTCGGCATTTGCGTCTTCCTAACTTGACACGCGGCGCGCCGCGTGGTATAATTCTCAGTAGTTTTTGTGACAAGGAGTAGACTATGGCAGAGAAAACTGAACCCCGCGTCCTGCAGGGGACGATGGAACTTTTGCCCCCCGACCAGATTTTATTTAACCGTATGTACGATACCATCCGCGCGGTGTACGAGAGTTTCGGCTTTTTGCCGCTCGACACCCCCGTTTTGGAGTATTCTAACGTGCTGCTTGCCAAGGCGGGCGGAGAAACCGAAAAGCAGATTTACCGTTTTGTCAAAGGGGATACCGACCTTTCGATGCGCTTTGATCTGACCGTGCCGCTGGCGCGGTACGTCGCACTGCACAAGGCGGATCTGGTATTTCCGTTCAAGCGGTATCAGATGAGCAAGGTTTACCGCGGCGAGCGCCCGCAAAAAGGACGTTTCCGTGAGTTTTACCAGTGCGATATCGACATCATCGGGCAGGATGCGCTGGATCTGATGTACGACGCCGAGATGCCCGCCGTTATTTACAACGTGTTTACCAAACTTGCTTTCGGCGACTTTGTCATTCGAATCAACAACCGCAAGGTGCTCAACGGCTTTTTCGCCTCTCTGGGGCTTGCCGATAAGATCGCCGACATTCTCCGCACGATCGATAAACTGGAAAAGATCGGCGAGGCGAAAGTGGCTGCCGAACTTGCGGAGTTTGGCGTCTCTGCCGCCGCCACCGAAAAGATCCTTGCCTTTATCGGCATCACCGGCAAAAATGCCGACGTCCTCTCTGCGCTGGATGCGCTCGACTGCGCGGACGAAACCTTCTGCGAGGGCGTGTCGGAACTGCGTAAGGTCGTCGAGTATGCGTATCTTTACGGCATCCCCGAAAAGAATATCGCCATTGACCTGACCATCGCACGCGGGCTGGATTATTACACCGGCACGGTATATGAGACCAAACTTGTCGATTATCCGACGCTCGGCAGCGTATGCTCCGGCGGGCGCTATGATAATTTGACCGGCTACTATACCGAGGACGCGATGCCCGGTATCGGCATTTCCATCGGGCTGACCCGTCTGTTTTCGCAGCTTCGCAGTGAAAACATCGTGTCGGACGAGCGCAAGAGCCTGACCGACGTCTTGTTTATCCCGATGGATAAAAATCACATCGACTTTGTCCTTTCCTCGGCGGCAAAACTGCGCGCGGCAGGGCTCAACGTTGACGTGTACTGCCTGGATAAAGGGATGAAGCCGAAGATGAAGTTTGCTAACCGCAGCGGCATTCCGTACGTTGCGCTTGTCGGCGACGACGAGGCGGGTGCGGGCAAGATCATGCTCAAAGATATGCAGAGCGGCGAGCAGGCGCTTTGCACGGCGGAAGAAGCCATTGCAAAACTTGTCAAATAAAAGAAAGGGGCTGTAAAGAAACTTTGTTTCTTTACAGCCCCTTTTCAGGTGTTTTCGGTATCGGTTTGATCGGGAACGCGCCCGCCGCGCGGAAAGCGGATCAGCGTGCCGAGCGCCCCGGTGGGGCAGGCGTCCATACAGGCGCCGCAACGGACGCAGTCGATATGGTTTGGCTTTTCCCATACGGGCAGGTCAAGTTTGCACGCCGCCCGGCAAGCGCCGCAGTCGATGCACTTTGCAACGTCCACCCGATAGCGGTAGAGCGCAAAGCGGTTGAAAAAGCCGTACAGCGCCCCCAGCGGGCAGAGATAACGGCAAAACGGGCGCCAGATCACAAGTGACAGCAGTAAGATCACGCCGAGGATTGCAAGTTTCCAGGTGTAGAGAAAGCCGATAGCGCTTTGCAGTCCTTTGTGGAAGAGCACGAGCGGGATGCCGGCTTCCAGCGTACCCACGGGGCAGATGTATTTGCAAAACCACGGGTCGCCCTGCCCGGTGACGTCGGTGACGACCATCGGCAAGAGCAGAACGAACAACAGCAACATCACAAATTTCAAGGCGCGAAGTCCCTTTTCGCCGGGCAGGCGGCGCAGGCGCAGTTTTTTTAGCAGGGGGATCTTGTACAGCAGTTCCTGCACAAGCCCAAACGGGCAGAGAAAGCCGCACACGCCGCGCCCGAGGAGAGCGCCGACCGCCACGAGAAACCCGAAGACGTAGAGCGAGACGTGAAATGCGCGGCTGCCGATTGTGGCTTGCAGCGCGCCGATGGGGCAGGAGGCAAGCGCACCGGGGCAGGAATAGCAGTTCATCCCCGGCACGCATAACCGTTTTGTTGCGCCCGTGTAGATCTTTCCCGTGCCAAATCCCGTGAGATAGCCGGTGGAGAGCGCCGCAAAAGCGCATTGTACAAAGATGCGAAGCCGGCGGCGCGGGATAACTTTTTCTTTTTTATCCAATGCCTATACACTCCAGACAGATGCTTGTTGATTTTTCATATACGGTTTCTGCCTCGCCGCGCCGGACGCCAAACGACATAAGGATTCCCGAAAGCGCCAAAAGGAGCGCGGTGCAAATCAGCGTCTTTTTCATGAAAGCGCCTCCAAATGGGCGTCGATGACGCTCTTCCAATCCTCAAAACTCCTGCTGCCGTAATAGTACTGGCCGACGACGTTGCCGTCCCCGTCTAAAAAGAGCGTCGTGGGGATGACCTGAACCTCATTGAGAAAGAGGTCGGCGAGGCTCTCGGAGGGGAGCAGGTGCAGATAATGGGCGCCGGTTTGTGCAATAATATCTTTGGCTTCTTCGATTTTGTCCGAGCGCTGGACAAAATTTTTCGCCGCGTTCATTCTCGCCGCGTCAATGACAATGCCGATGAGTTGAAAGTCCTCCCCGTATGCCGTGGCAAGCCGCGCAAGGTCGGGCATTTCACGGAGGCAGGGACCGCAGTAGGTGCCCCAAACGTTGAGCATGGTGAGTTTATGCCCTGCAAAAATATCGCCGGAAACGCTGTTGCCGTCAAGGTCATACGCCGTAAAAGAGGAAAAATTCAGCGTGCCGTCTTCCGCCGCCGTTGTTTCTGCGGGGAGGTCGTCTTTGTTTTCGCAGGCAGTCAAAAGGACGAGAGTGAGGGCAAGGAGAAGAAAAGCGAGAAAAAATCGTTTCATCGTGATGCCTTTCGTCAAATCAAAGTTTGTAACATTATTTTATCACGATCGAAAATAAATATCAACTCTTTTTCCACGCGTTGTATACGTTTAGTTACCTTTGAGGATCTTTGCGGCGCTTTCGTATTCAAACTGCTTTTTGTAGAGCGCGCTGTAATATCCGCCCGCCCGCATAAGATCCGTGTGGCGCCCGCGCTCGACGATCTTGCCGTCCCGCACCACGAGGATTTCGTCGGCGTCCTGCACGGTGGAAAGGCGGTGCGCGATCGTCAACGTCGTGCGCCCTTTGCAGATCTCGGTCATGGCGCTTTGCATCTTTTGCTCGGTCAGGGTGTCTACCGAGGCGGTCGCCTCGTCTAAAATGAGGATCTTGGGGTCGCTGAGCAGGGCGCGCGCAAAGCAGATGAGTTGCTTTTCCCCCGTGGAGAGCAGGTCGCCCCCCTCGCCGACGTCGGTATCCGGACCGTCCGGCAGGCGGTCTACCACGCCGTCCGCACGCGCGGCACAAAGCGCCGCGCGGATTTCTTCCTCGGTGGCGTCCGCCTTGCCCATACGCAGATTGTCGCGGATGCTGCCCGAAAAGAGATGCGGCGTTTGCAAAACGCAGCCGATGTTTTTGCGCAGCCAAAGTTGGGAGCGCGTGCGCGCGTCCTTGCCGTCGATGAGGATCTTTCCGCTCGTCGGCTCAAAAAAGCGGCAAATCAGGCTCGCCAGCGTCGATTTGCCCGCGCCGGTCTCGCCGACGACGGCGATGTGCGACCCCTGCGGGATCTGTAGCGAAAAATGTTCGAGGACGTTTTCCTCCCCGTCGGGATAGCGGAAGGTGACGTCGCAAAAGGCAATATCGCCGCGGAGCGGCTCCCAATTTTCGGTTTTCGGCGCGAGGTTGTCGCCGTATTTTTCAATTACCTCGGGGGTGTCGGCGGCGTCCGGCTCGGTATGGAGGAGGTCGGTCAGCCGCTCGATGTTGACCTGCGTGGAGATCAATGCCGAAATGGCGCCGACCAGCCAGCGCACGGGCTCGGTCATCCCTTGCGCGTACGCCATAAAGGCGGAAAACGTGCCGACTTCATGCGCGGCAAGCACGCCGCCGTGCCAAAGGACGAGGGCAATGGCGACCGAGGAGGCAAACTGCATCGCGGCGGAAAAGGCGCCGCGCATTGCCGCGGCGCGGGTGCTTTTTTTGTGCATCTGCGCCGTGTCCGCGTAGAAACTGCGGCACATCTTGTCCTCCACCGCAAGCGATTTGATCGTTTTTGCGCCCGTGATGCCCTCGTTGAAATCCGCGGTGATCTCGGATTTGAGTTCGCGGATATCACGCTCGGCGGCGGTGAGCCGCTTTTGGAAAAAGGCGAGCAGGAGCGAGAGGACGGGGACGACCGACAGGACGATGAGGGCAAGACGGGCGTTGAGGATCAGCATAATGACCGCCGCCCCGATAAGATACGTCGAGTGCCACACCAAATCAAGCAGTGACCAGGAAACCAGCGTGCCGATGCGCGAGGTATCGCTCATCGTGCGGGCGTGGAGATAGCCGACGCTGTTTTGATTGTAAAAGGAGAGGGAGAGGGTTTGCAGGCGGTCAAACGCCAGGCGGCGCAGATCTCTGCCAAAGCGCATTTCCACGGCGGTGGCGACCGTTGTGGAAATATAGTTGACAAGCCCCGCGCAAAGGATCACGCCGAGATAGGCAAGGATAAAGGGAGCGAGGGTGTCCAGCGTTTTCTTTTCGACAAAATGGTTGAGCGCGTATTGCTGTAACAGCGGGAGTACCGTGTCAAACAGACTTGCCACGGCGCCGAGCGATAAGATCGTCAGCAGCGCGGATCTGTAAGGCGCAAGATAGGGGAGCAGACGTCCCACGCCGAAAAACGGGAGGGGCTCCCGCACTTTAGTCTGCGTTTTCGTCTTCATTTGCGGTGTCCTCCTTTCGGTTTTGCGCATGATAAATCTTTTGGTAAAGCCCGCCGGCGCATTTGAGGTCTTCGTGTGTTCCCGCCTCTGTGATCTTGCCGTCTTTCAGAACGATGATGTTGTCGGCGGCGCAGAGGGTGGCGATGCGGTGCGAGATCAAAATCACGGTGGCTTTGCCGAAACGGGCGGAAATGGCGGCGCGGATCTTTTCTTCGGTTTCGGCGTCGACCGCCGAGAGGGAGTCGTCAAAAATCAAGATCGGTTTTTTTGTCGTGAGCGTCCGTGCGATGGCGGTGCGTTGCTTTTGCCCGCCGGAGAGCGTAACGCCGCGCTCGCCGACCACGGTGTCGTAGCCGTTTGCAAAGTTTGCCACGGCGCCGTCCAGCGCGGCGGCCTTGACGGCGGCTTCGATCTGCGCCTCGCCCACGCCGTCGTCGGCGATGGCGATGTTTTCACGCAGGGTGCGCGAAAACAAAAACGGTTCCTGCAAGACGAGACCGATATTCTTTCGCAGATAAGAGGTTTTGATGTCGCGGATGTCTACGCCGCCGATGTGAATACTGCCGCATTCCCTCGGCAGGTCGTACAGTTTGTCAAGGAGGAGCGTCAGGGTAGATTTTCCGCTGCCGGTTGCGCCGAGGATGCCGAGCGTGCTGCCGGCTTTGACGGTGAGATTGATATCCGAGAGGATCGGCTTATTTTCGGTATAGGCAAACGAAACGTGGTCAAAAACGATGTCCCGGTCCAGCGGCGGCGTGCAAGCGTCTGTTTCGTCGCGCTCCGCCTCCGCTTCCATAATGTAAAAGATGCGGTCGAGCGAAACGCCCGCTTTACTCATTTCCGAGAGCATACGCCCGAGTTCACGCACAGGCCAGACGAGCATGGCGTTGTAGGAGAGAAAAGCGATAAATTCACCGGAAGAAAGTCCGCCGCGGATGCAAAAGATCGAACCGAAGACAAGCACGAGCAGGACCTGGATCCCCGATAAAACGTCGGTGCCGCACCAATAGGCGCTGATCCACTTGCCCATTTTTACCCAGAGTTCGGTATAGAGGTGGTTTTGCGCGGCAAAGCGGTCGATTTCGTTTTTTTCCTGTCCGAAAGCGCGGACAACGCGCACACCGGTCAGGTTTTCCTGCGCCAGCGCGGAGAGGATCCCCTCGTTTTCATCGCAGGCGGTGACGCCGCGCTCGATGACGCCGTGAAACAGGAGCGAGACAAACACGAGGATCGGCATCGGCGCAAGCGCGATCCACGAAAGGGGGGCATGCATCGAAAACATAAACACGGCGGAAAAGACAAGCAGCAGGAGCGTGCGAAAGATGTTGGTGAGTTGCTCGGAGATAAAATTTTTGGCAGTTTCGATATCCGAGGTACAGCGGCTGATCATATCGCCGGTGCGGTGCTTTTGGTGCCAGGCGTAGGGCAGGGCAAGCATTTTTTCATAGAGGGCGTCGCGCATATTTTTGACCAGCGTTTCCGCCCCGTGCGCTTCACCGACGGTAAAGAGAAAGTGCGACAGCATTTGCACGCCGGCGAGAATGCAGATGAGCAGCGCGGGGATGTAGAGATGCTTTGCAATATAGGCAAATCCGCCGAGCGCATCGGCAACCGACGTGACTGCGGGGCTTGGCACCTCGGCGTTTGAGAGGCAGTTATCGAGCGTTATGCGGACGATCTGCGGGATGAGCATATCGCACAGGGCAGAAGCGCCCGCCGCGAGGACGGCAAGCAGAAACCACCGTTTTGCCCTTTGCAAAAAGCGGGCAAACAGTCTGCGCCGCGTTTTGCGTCGCGCGGCGGCGGAAGCGCCGTTTTCGGAATGAATTTTTGTGTCCATAGTTGTCCTTTATTTTTTATTTTGCGCATTTTTCGACAAACGCGGAAAGCGCATGTTCAAAGTTTTGTTTATAGGTGCGGAGCGTCAGGATAAACTTTTGCCGCTCTGCAAGATCCATGGCGCAAAAAGCGTCGTTATCCATTTGTACGAGGGGGAGGATGCGGTTTTTCATCAGGTCTTTGCCTTTTTCGGTCAAAAACAGTTTTTTCTGTCTGCCGCAAACTTCCGCACGCAAAACGCCCTCGGCGATCAGTTGTTTTACGCCGGAGTTGACCGTTTGTTTGTTGAGGATATCGCTTTTATAGACGTCGGTTTGCGTGCGCCCCTCGCCGTATTCAAAGAGATTGCAGAGTACGGCGTAGCCGGTTTCGGACAGTCCGCAAATACCGGCGCATTTGCGGCTCAGCGCATCGAGTTCAAACCACAAATCGGTCATGACCGACCAGGTTTCATCACAGATAGATCCGGCGCCCGCGCCGCACAGGGCGTCTGTGCTCTTGTCTTTCATCAACATCGCCTCTTTCTATAGTATGATTTCATACAATCGAAAGTATAGCACGGGGAAACTGCTTTGTCAATAGGGGAGAATAAAAAAATCCCGCAAGGCAATTTGCCTTGCGGGAGAGTTGCGTCTTCGGCTCACACGCTCTCGATAAACTTATCGAGGATCGCGTGGGAGCGGGCGGCTGCCATGGCGACGAATTTCGGATATTCCATTTGTGCGTCGCCCGTGGCGCTGTCCGAGATGGCGCGCAGAACGACAAACGGCGTGCTGTTGACAAAAGCGACGTGGGCGACGGCGGCGCCTTCCATTTCGCAGGCGATCGCGCCGAATTCTTTTGCGATCCACGCTTTTTTGGCGGCGTCCGACATAAACTGGTCGCCCGAGGCGATGACGCCGCGGACGCAGTGCGCCCCGACGGTCGCCGCGGCGCGCTCGATCCCGTTTGCGGCGGACGGATCCGCCTCAAAAAAGATCTTGTTGATGCCCGAAATCAGCCCGCGCGGGTCGCCGATGGGGCTGGTGTCCATATCGTGCTGGACAAGCGCGGAGGATACCGCGATGTCGCCGATGGTGAGTTCTTCCGAAAGCGTGCCCGCTACGCCGCTGTTGATGATGAGGGAGGGCGCGTAGGTCAAGATCATCGCCTCGGTGCAGATGGCGGCAAAGACCTTGCCGATGCCGCAAACCGCAAGGACGACGTCCTTGCCGTGCAGTTTGCCGCGGACAAATTCAACGCCCGAAACGGTTTGCGTTTCGGCGTCGATCAGCGAAGCGCGAATGGCGTCGGCTTCGATTTTCATAGCGCAGATAATTCCGATCATGTGTGTTCTCCTTTGATTTGTCTATCTTGATTTATATTGAAAATTGCGCGTTCCAAAGGGAAGCGTAAAATCCGTTTTGCGCGAGCAGTTCCTCGTGCGTGCCGTGCTCGACGATATTGCCGTCCCGCATGACCAAAATGCAGTCCGCCGTGCGCACGGTGGACAGGCGGTGTGCGACGATAAACGAGGTCTTGCCCTTGGTCAGCGTGGCAAACGCATTTTGGATCTTGAGTTCGGTGCGGGTGTCGATCGAGGAGGTCGCCTCGTCGAGGATCAGCATCGGCGGCAGGCAGAGCATGATCCGCGAGATGCAAAGCAGTTGCTTTTGCCCCGCGGAGAGGGCGCCGCCGCTCTCGTCGATATAGGTATCGTAGCCGTCCGGCAGGGTCGTGATAAAGTGATGCGCGTGCGCCGCTTTTGCGGCGGCGATCACTTCTTCATCCGTGGCGTTTGGCTTGCCCATGGTGATGTTGTCGCGGATGGTCCCCTCGCGCAGCCAGGTGTCCTGCAAAACCATTCCGAAGTTTTTGCGCAGGGCAGGGCGCAAAATTTCCGTGGTCGGGCGCCCGTCCAGGCGGATCTCACCGCTGTTTACGTCGTAAAACCGCATGAGCAGATTGATGAGGGTGGTTTTTCCGCAGCCGGTCGGACCGACGATGGCGATGCGCTGACCTGCCGCCGCCGAGAAGTTAAAATCCTTGATGAGTTTTTTCTCGCGCGTGTAGGAAAAGGACACGCAGTCAAAGACGATACTACCGTCCACGCGGTCGATATCGGTCGCCGTCGGCAGTTCGGCGATCTCGTCGGCGTCGAGCAATTCAAAAATGCGCTCGGCGCAGGCAAGGGCGTTTTGCAGTTCGGTGATCACGCCGGAGATCTCGTTAAACGGCTTAGTGTACTGGTTGGCGTAGCGGAGGAAAACGGCGAGCGTGCCGACGCTCATCAGCGGCGCCGCGCCGATGCAGAAATAACCGCCGACGAGGGCAACGCCGAGATAGACGAGGTTGTTGACTACACGAGTAGACGGGTTGGTCAGCGACGAGTAAAAGAGCGCGCGCACGGCGCATTTTGAGAGGCGGCGGTTGACGCCGTCAAATTTTTCGAGGCTCTGTTTCCCCTGCGAAAAGGCGATGATGACCTTTTGCGCCGTGACGGTCTCGTTGATGAGCGCGGTCTGTTCCGCCTTGATGCGGCTTTGTTCCAAAAACATATCGTGCGTATGCTCGGCGATGAATTTGGCGACAAACAGCGACAGCGGCGTCAGCGCAAAGACGAGGAGCGCGATCCATTTGTTGAGAACGATCATAAACACCAGCGTGCCGAGGATGGTGCCGACGCCGGTAAAAAACTGGGTAAAACCGAGCAGAAGTCCGTCCGAGAAGGTATCGACGTCCGAGATGACGCGATTGACCGTATCGCCGACGCGGTGGGCGTCAAGATAAGAGAGCGGCAGGCGGTGGATCTTGCACATGGCGTCCCGGCGCATCTTGCGCACGACCGCGTAGGTAATATTTGCATTGAGGATCCCGAGGAGCCATTGCAAAAGCGACGTCCCAAGGATCAGGACGGCGGCGGCAAGGAGCGGGCGGGCGATGGCGTCCATATGGATTTGCCCCGCCACGCACAGGTCGATGGCGCGTCCGATGAGGATCGGCGTGTACAGCGTGCCCGCCACCACGCCGAGCGAAAGCAGGAGCGTGATGAGGATTTGCACAAGGTACGGACGGATATAGGCAAGGACTTTGCGGATGGTATGATTTTTTTTCATTCTGCATCCGCCTCCTTAAACTGGGACTCGTAGATCTCGCGGTAAACTTCACAGGATTTCATCAGGTCGTCGTGCTTGCCTTTGCCGACGAGGCACCCCCGGTCGAGGACGAGGATCAGGTCGGCGTGCATCACGGCGGCGGTGCGCTGGGAGACGATCAGCGTGGTCGGCGGATCTTTCCTTTCGGCGATCGCGGCGCGCAGGCGCGCGTCGGTCGCATAGTCCAGCGCGCTTGCGCTGTCGTCGAGGATCAAGATTTCCGGGTCGGCAACCAGCGCGCGCGCGATCGTGAGCCGCTGGCGCTGACCGCCGGAAAGGTTTTTTCCCCCCTCGGCAAGATAGGTGTCCAGTCCCTCTTTTTCACACAGGATATCGTCGCCTTGCGCTGTGTGTACGGCGGCAAGCATTTCTTCCTCTGTGGCGTCGGGGTTGCCGAAGGCGAGGTTTTCGCGGATGCTCCCGCTAAACAGTTCGGCCTTTTGCGGGACAACGCCGATGCGATGGCGCAGCGAAACTGCGTCAAGCGTGCGGACATTTTTTCCGTCAAGGTAAATTCCGCCGACGTCGGCGTCATAAAAGCGCGGGATGAGATTGACGAGGCTTGTTTTGCCGCTGCCCGTACCGCCGATAACGCCGATCGTTTGCCCGCGCTTTGCCGAAAACGAAATGTCGGAGAGCACTTTCGTGCCCGCGGTATAGCCAAAAGATACGCGGTCAAAGATGAGATGCGCGTCGGTTTCGATATCGGGCGCACTCGTGCGGGCAAGCGGCTCGCCGAGGGCAAAAAACTCATCAATGCGCGCGGCACTTGCGGCGGATTTGGTCAGCAGGATGACAAAGTTTGCAAATTTGATCAGTTCGATGAGGATCTGCGACATATAATCGTAAAGGGCGATCAGCGCCCCCTGCGTGAGCAGACCGTATTCCATGCGGATAGCGCCCGTGTAGATCAAAACCACGATCGCGATATTGATGATCAGATAGGTCAGGGGGCTGAGCAACACCGAAATGCGGCTGACAAAGCGCGAAAGGCGGAAATGCGCGTCGTTTTCGCGGTCAAACGCCGCCGATTCCTTTTGCTCGATGCCAAACGCGCGGATGACGCGCACACCGGTGAGATTTTGGCGGATGACGCGCAGGATGCGCTCAAGATTTTCCTGCACTTTCACAAAGAGCGGGATGGTCACGAGCATGATCGTAAAGACGACGGCGAGGAGCAGCGGTATGGCGACCGCAAATACAAGGGCGCATTTTACATCGATGGTAAACGCCATGATCATCGCGCCGAAAACGATAAACGGGGAGCGCAAAAGCAGACGCAGCGTCATATTGATGCCGGTCTGCACCTGCCCGACGTCGCCGATCAGGCGCGTGATGATGTTGGAGACGCCGATGCGGTCAAGGTCACGGTAGGTAAATTTTTGCACCTTGGCGTAGAGGTCGTGCCGCAAGTCCTCCGCAACGCCGACGGCGGCTTTGGCGGAGAAGTATTGTGCGGTCACCGCGCTGATATAACCGATCGCGCAAAACAAAACCAAAAGTCCGCACATCGATAGGATGTACATACGGTCGCCCTGCACGATGCCGACGTCAATGAGTTTTTTGATGACCAGCGGCACCAAAAGTTCAAACGTGGCTTCCAGCATCTTAAACAGCGGCGCCAGAACGCTTTCGATTTTATATTTGGATAGATATTTGAAAATGCGTTTCAAAGTCAGCCTCCGGGAATTTTTCTATTTGATTATTATAGCATATTTCCGGTTATAATACAAGTGGATAGAACATCGAATGAGGAAAGGAGAGAATATCATATGGAAACGACCGTAACAAAAGACACTGTGGAACTGCTCCGCGCCTGCTCCGCGGGGGCGAAAATGGGGATCGAGTCGATCGACGACGTGATGCGGTACGTGCGTGACCAGTCGCTGCGCGACCTGCTCGATGGTTGCCGCCGCACGCACGCCAAACTCTACGCCGATAATGAAAAACTGCTGGCGGAACTCGGCGAGAATGACAAAGAGCCAAATCCCTTGGCAAAAGGAATGTCGCAGATCAAGGTCGGCGTCAAACTTGCGATAGATTCGTCGGATGCGACGATCGCCGACCTGCTGACCGATGGGTGCAATATGGGCATCAAGTCCATCTGGCGCTACCGCAATCAATATCCAAACGCCGCGCCGCTGGCGCTTCGCCTCTCGGGTGATCTCGTGGACAGCGAGGAGCAGCTCGTGGCGGGACTGCGGAAATATTTGTAGTATTCATTTAGATAAGAAAACGGAATACAAAATGAAAGCCTTGCGGTTTAACGCAAGGCTTTCTGCCTCATAAGTTTTATAGATGGAAGTCTCTCTTCAACTGATAAACACTTTCCGTTTTCGTTCTGCGCTTTTTTATATCCCGGAATCTTCATCCTTGCAGCAAATCAAATCATGTGCGTAGGGCAGGGACAAGATCCAGTCGCAAAAGGTGTGCCACTCGTCCAGCTTATGGCTCCGCCTTGCGTAATAGATGTTGACGAGCGTTTCGTAGTTCATCGTCACGGTACGCAGTTGATTGTAGGAGGAGGGCAGGAGTTGAATGAGATCGTACCAAAACGCCTTGTCCTTATTTTCCATATACTTTTCGCGCACACGCTCGATATAGGCGATATAGCCGTCAAATGCGGCAAGGCTCTCGGGCGTCATATGGTCGGTGGAGAAATCCGCACGCTCGATCGGCTTTGCGTGGATCTTGTGCATAGTGCTTTGCGAGTTGGCGACGGTCGCGATCTTATAGGTATCAAACTCTTTCCACCA
>JAFSUT010000028.1 GCA_017445085.1 Clostridia bacterium
GGATAATAGTAGTTGAAAAAAGACGGCGACCGGTATAACAAAAATGCAGAGAGTTTTCACCCTGCCGGCGCCGAAAACTTGCATCGCGTCCGCGTATGGCTCGCAGACGAGTGGTCGATGCAAACAGGAAAGGACAACAGTATGGGGATTTTTGACAGCATTATTATGCCGCTGCTTTCGCTTCTCGGCGGACTTTCGCTTTTCCTTTTCGGGATGAAAGCGATGGGCAACGGACTTGAGCGCAGTGCGGGACGACAAATGAAAAGCATCCTTGCACGCCTCACGTCCAATAAGTTTATGGCGTTTTTACTCGGTCTGGGTGTAACGGCCGTAATTCAATCTTCCGGCGCGACCACGGTCATGGTGGTCGGGTTTGTCAACTCCGGCATTATGTCGTTGCATCAGGCGACCGGCGTTATTTTCGGCGCCAATCTCGGTACGGCGGCAACGTCATGGCTGCTCAGTACGTCAAGCATTTCGGGCGGTGACAACGGGCTTTGGGCGTTGAATCTCTTTAAGCCGGACACCTTCGGACCGATTCTTGCGCTTGTGGGCATTTATCTGTATATGTTCCAGAAGAAGACGCGCCGCAGAAATTACGGGCTGGTCCTTCTCGGATTTTATACGCTTTTGCGCGGGATGAGTTTCATGTCGGAGGCCATGCGTCCAATGATGGAAACGGAAAGCGCGCAAAATGCGCTCGTCGCCGTTTCCAATCCGATCGTCGGTTTCCTCATCGGTCTGTTCTTTACAGCGGTCATCCAATCTTCGTCGGCGTCCGTCGGTATCTTGCAGGCGCTTTCGCTGACCGGCGCGGTCACTTTCGGCATCACGTTCCCGTTTCTCAACGGCGCCAACATCGGCGCCTGCATCTGTGCGATCATTTCTGCCATCGGCGCCAGCCGCGACGCGCGCCGCTCGGCGATGATCAACGTGTATTTCAACGTCCTCAGCGCTCTTTTGTGCATGGGCGTCTTTTACGGGCTTGATTTCTTTATCGGATTTGATTTTTTGGATCGCGCGGTCAATCCGTTGGAAATCGCTATGCTCCACACGGGCATCAAGGTGATTTGTCTTGCGGTGTTCCTCCCCGGTTCCCGCCTTGTCGAGTATCTTGCCGATATTACGGTGCGCGGCGGCAAGGAAAAGGAAAAGCAGCCGTTGCTTGACGACCGCTTTTTGGCGACCCCGGCGGTCGCGATCGAGCGCGCGCGCAAAGTGGCGCTGGATATGGCGGACATCTCGGTACGCAGTCTGCGCAACTCGCTGTCCTTGCTTGATCACTTTGATGATAAGACCGCCGAGCAGGTGTTTGCGGATGAAGACGAGGTGGATAAGTATGAGGACGCGCTCGGCACCTATCTTGTCAAGATCAGTGCTTGCACGCTGACCGTGCAGGACAGCCACGAAACCGCAAAACTTTTGCATATCATCGGCGATTATGAGCGCATTTCCGACCACGCGGTAAATATTGCGCAAACCGCGCAGGAGATGGCGGATAAAAAACTTGAGTTTTCCGCGCAGGCCAAGGCGGAACTTTCGGTCATGATGAACGCCATTAACGAAATTTTGGATACGGTGCAAACCGCATTTTGTAAAAATGATACGAATGCAGCCTTCAATGTTGAACCGCTGGAAGAAGTCATTGATACGCTGAACAGCCGCCTGAAAAAACGCCACGTTGAGCGATTGCAGCGCGGAGAATGTACGATCGAACTCGGCTTTGTCCTCAGCGATCTGCTCACCAATCTGGAACGCGTATCCGACCATTGTTCCAACATTGCGGGGTGCGTTATTGAAATCGAACACGACGCGCTGGACGTGCATGAGTATCTTGAAAAACTCAAAACCGAGGGCAATGCGCGCTATATCGCGCAGTATAACGCCTTTAAGGACAAATACGTTCTGCCGCCGAAAAGCACGGCGGGCGCCGTATAACCACGATAGTTTATGCCTTTTGCATCCTGCAAAGGGCATAATTTTTAGGAAGAAAAATCTGTCTACTGCAAGGAGCATTCGGATATGAAAAGCGTATTGATCACCGGCGCGTCGCGTGGTATCGGCTTTGCCGCGGCAAAACTGCTCTCTGAGCGCGGGTATACCGTTTACGCCCTGTGGCATCACGCAAAAGAAAATCTTGAAGATTATTCTCGCCAAAATCTGATCGCCGTGCAGGGAGACGTATCTGACCCCGACGTTATGGCGCAAGTCAAGGCGCAGATCGGCGAAATCGATATCCTCATCAACAACGCCGCTGTTTCGCACTTCGGGCTTTTGACCGACCTCTCGGCGGCGGCGTGGCAGAATATGATCAACGTGGATTTGAACTCGGTATTTTACACGACTTCGCTGTTCCTGCCCGGGATGATCCGGCAGAAGAGCGGGTGTATCATCAATATCTCCTCGATATTCGGCGCGGTCGGCGGCTCGTGCGAGGTCGCGTATTCCACGGCAAAAGCCGGCGTGATCGGCTTTACAAAGGCGCTTGCCAAAGAGGTCGGACCCTCCGGCGTCCGCGTCAACTGCGTCGCCCCCGGTGTGATCGAAACCGAGATGAACGCGCGGCTTTCCAAAGCGGATATGGATGCGCTTTGCGAGGAAATCCCGCTCGGACGGGTGGGAAGACCCGAGGAAGTCGCCGCGCTCATTGCCTATCTCTGCGAGGACACCTATATTACGGGAGAGGTCATCCATATCGGCGGCGGTTTTTTGCAATAGGCAATGTAAAAAAGCGGAGAAATCTTTTTACCAAAGAAGATTTCTCCGCGGTGCTTTTTAGGTCATAGCAAGCGATTTTTGTGCTTGTTATGGCTGTTTTTTTATGATGTTCAAAAGTTTTTCGGTTCCTTTTTTGGGGAAAGGAATCAAAAAGGAACACGCGCCTTTTTTGCGTCTGCATCAAAACATCGTGGTTTGTGTGTTGTCGGTCGGCGTTTCTTTCGGCTTGTAGGGGATGCCGAGATGCTCGTAGGCAAGGCGGGTGACGCAACGTCCGCGCGGTGTGCGGGAGAGATAGCCGATCTGCATCAAATACGGCTCGTAGACGTCCTCGATTGTCACGGCTTCTTCACCGATGGTGGCGGCAAGCGTTTCCAGCCCGACGGGACCGCCGTCGTAAAACTTGATGATTGCCTCCATCATGCGGCGGTCGATGTTGTCAAGTCCGAGTTCGTCGATCTCCATTTTGGAGAGCGCTTCTTTTGCGGTTTTTCCGTCGATTTTTCCGTCGCCTTTGACGGTGGCGTAGTCGCGCACGCGTTTGAGCAGACGGTTGGCGATACGCGGCGTCCCGCGGGAGCGGGAGGCGATCTCGTCCGCGCCCTCGCCGTCGATTTTGACGCCGAGGATCTCGGCGGAGCGAAGTACGATCTTTGCAAGCTCCGCGTGCGTGTAGAGTTCGAGTTTCAGCAAAAGCCCGAATCTGTCGCGCAATGGCGTTGTCAGTTGTCCGGCGCGCGTCGTTGCGCCGATGAGTGTGAAGTGCGCCAGCGGGATGCGGATGCTCCGCGCCGACGGTCCTTTGCCGACGATCAGATCCAGCGCAAAATCCTCCATCGCAGGGTAGAGGATCTCTTCGACCTGCCTTGACAGGCGGTGGATCTCGTCAATAAACAAAACGTCGCCGTCCGCGAGATTGGTGAGCAGGGCGGCAAGGTCGCCTTGTTTCTCAATGGCGGGACCGGAGGTCGTGCGAATGTTTACGCCCATTTCCGCCGCGATGATGCCGGAAAGCGTTGTTTTGCCGAGCCCGGGAGGGCCGTAGAGGAGTACGTGATCCAGACTCTCCCCGCGGATCTTGGCGGCGTCGATCGCAATTTTTAAGTTTTCTTTTGCTTTTTCCTGCCCGACGTAATCGGTCAGCAGTTTCGGGCGCAAAGAGAGTTCGGTTTCGCTGTCGGCGGGCGTGTAAGAGGAATCGACGATGCGGTTTTCAAAATCAAGGCTGTCCTCGCTGAAAAAGTTATCCATGGCGACTGATTATCCTTTCATAAACTGCGCAAGCGCAAGGCGGATGATTTCACCGGCGTCCTTGCCGGCGGCGTCGATCTTTGCCAGAGCGGCGTTGATTTCGGGACGGCTGTATCCGAGGGAGAGGAGCGCTTCGGCGGCTTCGGAAAGCGTACCTGTCGCCGCGGCGGGCGCCGATGCGGGAGCACCGGCGGCGTCGGTCGACAGGGGGGAGACGTCGGCGGAAAATTTGCCTTTGAGTTCAAGGACGATGCGCGCCGCGCCTTTAGCGCCGATGCCGTTGGCTTTTGAAATGGCTTTGGTATCCTCGTTGTATATCGCGCGGGCAAGCCCGTCCGGGGTAAAAGCGGACAGGACGCCCATGGCGGCTTTCGGACCGATGCCGGATACGCCGATGAGCAGGCGGAAAGCGTCAAGCTCTTCGGTTGAATAAAAACCGAAGAGTTCTACGTCGTCTTCCCGTATCGCCATATGCGTGTACAGTTTGACTTTGCCGCCGCGTGCGGTGCGGTCAAGTGCGCTCATCGTGTTTTGGGATACGGTCAGTTTGTAGCCGACGCCGCCGCAGTCGATGACGGCGGTGCTTGTGTCGGTCAAGGCAAGTTCGCCGCTTAAATAGTAGAACATTCATCTTCTCCTTTTCGGTCAAGATCGGTTGATGGCATTTCATTTTCGGGGACGGTCGGCGACGTTTCGCCGACGTCCTCGCCGAAGGGCGCCGTGCCGGCGGAAACTTCAGCGCCGGCGGCGGAAACGCTCGCCGCACGTTTTTTCTTTACGGAGCGATCGGTAAAATACACAGCGGTCAGCAGGATCAGCGCAACGGCGCTGATCGCAGAGCCGAGATAAAGTTGGCGCGGCACGTATTTGATTTCCACGGTATGCGTACCGAGCGGCAGGTCAAAGCCGACCAGCGCGTCAAGCAGTTCAAACGTTTCCGTGCGGTTGCCGTCGATAAACACCTGCCAGTTTGCATCGTAGGGGATCGAGGTAAAGGCGGTCGCTTTGTCCTCGGTCGCGGTGATACTGCCGTAAAAATGCGTTTCGCTCCATCGGGTGAGGGTCATTTGGTTTTCGGCAAGGGCGTTGAAGGCGTCGGTATAGGCGGCTTCGTCCACGTACCAAAACAGCGGTTCGTCGGCACGCAGATAGAGTTTGTCTTCGGAAAGCGCAAGCACCACGGATACGTCCTCGCCGCTGTGATAGTCGCCGAGCGCGATCATACGGTTTGTATCGTTGCCGAGCGCCTCGCCTTTGTTTTGTGCATTTGCGGTGACGTTGACTTTTCGCGGATAATCGGTCGGCAGATATATATAGAGTACGCCGTCGGTCGGCGCGGTAAAGTCGTAGTAGAGCTGGGCAGGGTTGTCCGCGATGATCGGCGCGTACTTGATATGCCCCGCGACGAAATTTTCGTTGATGTTGGCGTCATCCGTCCGCACGTCCCGGATGGGAACGAATACGGGGGCGTCTTCTTTTCCCAGCATATTTCCGATGAGGCGGTTGATGCGCGCGGGCGGCGTATAAAGCCCGTCGGTTTGTACGGTTTTACCGTCCTCTTCCGTGGCAAAATGCAAATCTTTGACTTTTTCGTTTACCGCATAGACAAGCGACAGCGCATTGGGGTTTTGCACCACGGAGGTTTGCGCCCCGGTATAGTAAGGCGTATACCCGTGCGGCGTATCGTAGTCACCGTCGATAATGACGTAGCGGACGCCGAGCAGACTGTCAAACGGTGCGGTGGCGCCGTAATATTTTGACCAATGCGATTTTGAGGAGATCCCCATATACCGCAAAAAGTCGATGGTCTGTTTGTTCAGCGTGGACGTGGAGTTGGTAAAGCCGCGGATGCCGAGCGCCATGGCGGTATCCACCAGCGTGTGCTTTGTGGTGTCAAAACGGTAAAAATCTTTGTCGTTTTGCAGGATATAGTTTACGCTGTCCTCGTATTTGTGCTTGTTGTCGAGATAAGAAGCGCGGGTGGAATACACCACGTCGCAGTGTAAAAACGCCATATTCGTCACGGCGGAGGCGACCATTTCCACGCAGACGAGCAAAAGGAGAACGCTGCGTGCGGAACTCCGAAATTCTTTTTTCAGATAAAGTTTGAGTACCGCTGTGTAAATGAGAACGAAGAGCGCAGAAAGACCAAAGCACAAGAGGTCGCGGTTGACCTCACTTTTCGGAAAATCGCAAAGCTTTTGCGCCGTGAAGATCAAAATCAACCATCCGGCGGCAATGCCGACAAGTTCGGCGTTTTTTGCGCGGCGCAGATGCGAGATCCCTTTTGCCGCGGCAACGAGCAACAGAAAGATGAGGAGAAAACTGTAACGGAAATTGAGCCAGTTCGGCGCCTGCATCCCGTGCCAGAACTTATCGACGGCGTCGGTGCAAAAGGAAAACACAAACAAAACGGTCAAAACGCCGACGCCTACTTTTTCACGCACGTTGACTTTGTCCGATATAAAGAACAACGGGAGCGTAAGGAGCGGAAGTATGCCGCAGTAGAGGATCGGCAACCCCTCCGGGCGCACCGTGTCGTAAGAATTGATGAAGAGCTTTGCGACAAGGTCAAGAAAATCATACTGCGGGAGAAAGCCGTAGGTCGGATTTGAAAAGGTCGTTTTTCCAAAGCCGAGCGAGTAGTAGGTCGGCAGGAGAATGCAGGCGGCA
>JAFSUT010000029.1 GCA_017445085.1 Clostridia bacterium
GAAGTAGGTCCTGCCCGTGTAGGTCGTTTTCTTGGCAAAAACTCTGTTTTCGTCAAAACTGTTGACGATGGCCGCCTGCCTGCCGTCATACACGTTTTGCGCGAGTTCGCCCGCGCGTGCCGCTACGGCGTCGGTCAGCGCCTTGATGGCTTCCGACTGTGCAAATACGGCGCGCTCGTATCTCGTCTTGCCGCTGCGGATGCGCATGGTCTCGATCAAAAAGCCGTATGAGCCGCGCGCCTTGGCATACGGCCAGGATGTGTTTGGCATGGTATTGGAAACGTAGTATACGCCGGCGCGCAGTCCCATCGACGAGAGATTTCCGATGGCTTCCATCTGCATATCCATCCCCACCTGATCCGCCGCAGGGGTATGACCGCCGATCACCGTGTCGATGTCGACGAGCGGCGAGTTTTGCAGAGCGGAGTAGCGGATGGCAACGTCCTCAAAATGTGAGAGCGAAGCGTTTTGCGTATAGGAGATCGACCAGTCGGTCGTGTCGATCTTGATGGTGCTGAAATCTTCGTGGTTGTCGATGTAGACGGTTGGCATAAAGGTTTTGTAGACGTAGACCTGGTTTTGCGTACCGTCGCGCTGGAGCGCCATCAGATTGCGTTGAGGGTTGATGCCCTCGGCGTAGGGGAGCGCGGCGTCGTAGAGATACTGACGTGCCAGGCGCTGGTAGTTGTCCACGCTGACGCAGGGGATGATGACCACCGCGCCGAACTTATCGTTGGCAAACAGGTTTGCACCGTATTGTCCGGCAAGCGCTTTGGCGTAGACCAGCTGGCTTTCGATGCCGCTGGGCTCGTTACCGTGTACGCCGCCGGTGACCATCATGATTTCGCGGATACCGCCGCCGCGCACGATCTCTCCCACCTCATCAAAGGTCGCGTCCTGCGGGATCTCGTCTTTGGTAAAGAGGACGACGGGATATTTGTTGCCGTAGGCGCTTTGCGGGAAAGGATAATAGATGTGCATATAGTCGCAGGTCTCATCCAGCGCTTCAAGGTATGCGCAGATCTCCGCGTTGCTTTGGAAGGTGCGGTTATCGTCTGCGTGGTTGGTAAAACTCGGCGTGTCCGGCCGCGGATAGCCGTCCATCGTAAAGTAGTTGTCAATGATCTCGTCGTTCATAAAGTATGCGGATGTTTCCATATAGGATTTTTCCGCATACGGTCGCATCGGGTGGTCAAAGGTCATACTTTCCGTTTTGCCCGACACGTAAAAATACTTCCATTGAAAATCGCTGCCGCCGTTTCCGTAATAGACTTTGTAGTAATAAAATCCGGGGGTAAGCGAGATCGAGGCGGTTTGTTTGCCCTCGGCGTTTGTCCGGTAGGTGATGCCATCGGTGATTTTCGTATTGGTCTGCCCGACGCGATAGAATACGATGCCGGGACGTTCATTGCCGTCGTCGGGATCATAATAGGTCACTTCAACGTCGGTCGTCGGGTGCTCGCCGCTTGTGGTGTAGTAAATGCCGTGATCGTCGCTTGTTTTGATCAGCACGGCTTCCTCTCCGCCGTAAACGACGCTCCCTGCGGAGGACGTGTCGCTGACGGTGACGTAGGTCGTCCCGGGTAAGATATGACCGCCGATTTGGATAGAGAGCTGCCCTTCCAAAGTCGCGGTGGTCAGACTGCCTGCCGCGCCGAGGGTCAGCGTGCCGCCGCCTTTGACCGAAGACGCTTTGATCTCTCCGCCGACGGAGAGGGTGCCGCCCGCCGAGAGGTCAAGGACGACCGTGTCTTCCGCCGCCTTTGCCGCGCCGCTCTTTAAGGTGACGCTGCCCGCGGCGCCGCCGAGCGTGACGTTGCCTGTAACGTTTGTGCCGTCCAGCAGGATGTCACATCTGCCGGTCACGGCGCCTTTTGCCGTCTCGGAGGTAAAGCCGCCGTTGCCGCGCAGGGCGCCCGCCGCGCCCGACGGTGTGCCGATGTTGCCGCCGAGGGCAAGGAGGGTCCCGTTGCCGTCGAGCGTTCCGACGGCGGCGCCCGGTGTAAAGTTGCCGAGGACGGTGCCGCCCGCGATCTCGGCGATGATGTCGCCGGTGAATGTTCCTTTGTAGCCGGCAGCGCAAACGCTGCCTTCCACGTAAGCGTTATCTTTGACGAGGACTTTGGCGTGCCCTGTGACCGTTCCTTGCTGCGGACCTGCGCAGAGGTAGGTGATGTTCATATCGGAGGGGATATACTGCGCCGCGTTTTCACGCATCGTCACCGTGATACCGCCGTCCTCTGCCGTGGCGTTGCCCATATAGCCGCCGCCGTAAATATGGCGGTAGAGTTTGGCGTTTCCGAAAACGTCGATCGTGATATTGCCGTTGGTCGAAACTTTGTCACGGCGGGAAACGCCGAAGACGTTGGAGTAGATCTGCGCGTTGCCGCCGATGTTGATGGCGACGTCGCCGGTGAAGGTAAAGGGATTGCCGTCGCCCATGGAGGCGCCGATCACGCCGCCGACGATTCCGGAGATGCTGTTGTGGCAGACGACCGCGTCGCCGCCGATGTTGACGGTGGCGTTGCCGGTGAAGTTGCCGGTGTAGCTTCCGCCGACGACGGCATAAAGTACGGTGCCACCGGTGAAGTCGATGACGCTGTTTGCGTTAAAGGCTTGCTGGTAGTTGCCGCCGAAGAGGCTCCTCCATGTGCCGCCCTTGATGATGAGGTGCGTGTCTGTGTTGTGCGCCGCCAGGCGTTTGCCACCGTAGATGACGGGGTAGCAGAGCCCCTCGTCGGTGCCGGTACAGGTGACGGTGTCTTCCATTGTCAGCGTGTAGCCGCGCGCAAAAATCTCATAGCCGTTGGCGGCGGAATTGTTGTGGATATTGATATGTTCAAATGTGTAGGCGCCGCTGAGGACGAGCCGGCCGCCCAAAATGAGATTTGCACCGTAGTCGGTGCCGCCGTAGGACGAGGTGACCGTTACCGTCCCTGTGGTATTTGCCACTTGCACTTCGGGGATCACGGTGTCGCCGCACACGACGATGGTGCCGCCGCTCGGCAGGGCTTTGACTGCCGCGGCAAAGGTTTTCAGTGCCGTTTCCGGCGTGGCGCCGTCCCCTGCTGCGGCGACGCCGCCGTCGAGGTAGACGACGCCCGCGGCAAAGGCGGAAACCGCAAGCAGAGCCGCAAAAAGGAGAGACGCGAAAAAGAAAAGCAAATGTTTTTTCATCAGGTTAGCCCTCCGTTTAAGATTTCTACATTTATTATAGCATATATTATTCTTAACGTAAAACATATATCTTTATATGATTATATACATTTGAATATATAAGAAAAAGAGCGCAAGAAGCAGCCTGAAAAAGCAACCGCCCGCATCGTTTTTTCAAGCGATACGGGGCGGCGCCTTATTTGTGAAATTTTACAGCAGGCTGTTCCATGCGTCCAGCCAGTTGGTTTGTCCGGCGCTCTTTTCGGCGCTGACGTTGAACTTGGGATCCGTCTCACTGGTCAAAATCAGATTTTCAAGTTCTGTTTCTACCACCGTAAGCGCGGGTGCGATATATTTTTTCATTTTCGTTCCCTCCTTAACCGGCAAGTCCGTTTATGCTGAAGGTATACTGCGCCGTTGTGACTTCAACGCCGCCGACGATGCAGAACGAGATCGCCATCAATGTTTCATTTGCAAATTCTTCGGGAATTTCCAAAAGGTCTGCCGAAAAGCGTTCGCCGTCCGCGAGAGCACCGTCGGTGTATACGCGTGCGGCGCGCGTCAGCGCCTCATCGTCCCCCGTAAAGACAGCAAGCGGGATAAAGTACGTGCCGTAGCCGGTAACGGTTTTCGATTCGGGCACGGTTGCCGCTGTGACGATGCGAACGTTGCCTCGACCGAGTTTATCCACAAACATATCGGTATCCGTAACCGCAAGTGCGGTCCCCGCCGTAATCGATACCGCGGTGTAGATGGTATCTTCGCCGCTGTTGTCGATCACGATTTCGTATCCCGCGGGCGCGACAGTCGTGATGGTGCCGGTAGAAGCGTGGATCGTTGCCTCGGCGCCTGCCGCAAGGTC
>JAFSUT010000030.1 GCA_017445085.1 Clostridia bacterium
CCCCCGCTTTTCTATTTCAATTCATCCAGATACTCTTCCAGGCACAGCCCGCGCCGGTAGATCTCCGTGGCGTGTTTGCGCCCGACAAAGCGGTAATGCCATGGCTCAAATTCATAGCCCGTGATCTCCTCTTTCCCCTCGGGAAAACGGAGGATAAAGCCGAATTTGTGCGCGTTTTCCACAAGCCAGCCGTAAACATCTTTTTCGGCAAAACGCTGATCGGCGGACGGCAGATTGTGCATATCGCAGCAAAGCCCGGTCTGATGCTCGCTCGTCCCCGGGCGCGCCGAATAGGTATCGACGATCTTTTCCGCCTCCGCGCGGGAGATGCCGGCTTTCATCTCCTTTTCGGTGTAGAGATTATAAAGATATTCCTGCTTTTCGTACGAGCGGTAACCGCTGGTCACCGACACGTCGGTATAGCCCGCCGCACGCATTTCAATATACAAAGCCTCCAGGGCTTTTTCCGCCGTCTCCACCATCCGCTCGGTGCGGTCGCTCCGGCTGTCGACGATATTGACCAGCGGGCTCGGCACGTAGGATCTGTCGATCGTGGACGAGCGGTTGACCAAAATCAGATAGGCGTCGGCGTCCGCCGGCTCGATATAGGCAAGATACGCAGAAATATCGGTCAGATACTCCTCCTCCTCGACCGATGGCGCCGATCGTTCTTCGCCGCCCGCCGCCGTCTGTGCCGCCAGCGGCGTATCCGCGTGGATCAGCGCCGTCACGTCAACGTAAAGCGGACTGTCCTTTGTGGAAGCGTTATACTCGTCGCGGCGCACGCGCACGTGCCCATCCGTGACAGTCAGCGATATGCCCCGGAGATACCCCTCGACAAACTCCAGCGGTATCCAAAGTTCATCGCCGACAAAGCGCGGCGCCGCCGAAAGTTCAAACGACTGCCCGTTGACGTCCGCCGCCGTATCCTTCGTAGAAAACGTGATATACTCGGTTTGCCCGAGATAATAGGTGCGCTCCGTGTGATTGCCGCTCTGTTTGAGTCCCAGATAATCCGCCGCTGTTTGAAACGGGAACATCAAAACGCCGCCGGAAAACGCCGCGTCGGCTTTGGCGGACACCGACGTCCTGACTTTATCGCCCGGATCAAGAAAATCGTATACGACCTTTTTTTCGGACGGGCGCGGATCAAGGACCGTAAAATACAAAACGGCGCACGCCGCAAGAACAAGCAGGAGAAAGGTTATAAAGAAAATGCCGAGCGAGCCCATCCCGCCGGAAGCGGTTTTACGCATAGGTTTGACCTGTCCTTTCATTTTTGTGGCTTTTGCGTTTACCGACGCTTGCAAAACGCGTCTTACTTGGTTTCAAGTACAAAGAAAAACGGCGAGGTCGGCGAATTGACGATATGCACCTCGGTCGCGCAGATCTTGTAGCGGCTGAGCGTGGAAAAATACGCGCGGAGCATCTCGCCCTCAAGTCGCCCCTCCTCGTGCCCGGGATACACCGCCACGAGGAGCACCGCGACGCTGTCCAGCATCTCGATCGCCGCCGTCACCGCCGCAAGCGTGCTCTCCCGCTTTGTGGTCACCTCGTGATGCCCGTGCCCCGGCAGATAGCCGAGGTTGAACATCCCCGCCTTGATCGGGCGGTCGATGTACTGCTTTAAGTTTGCGTGGCTGTCGTGGATGAGCGTAAAATTGTCAAAGCCGCCGCCCTCAAGGCGCGCGCGGGTGGAGTTGACGGCGTCCGCCTGGATATCAAAGGCGTAGACGTGTCCCGCCGCGCCCACCGTGCGGCAGAGAAACTCGGTATCGTTGCCGTTGCCCATGGTAAAATCGGCGGCAACGTCGCCGGACTTCAAATGTCGCAAGACGAACATTTTATGCATTTCAAGTAAGTCGATCATTTTTTCCTTATCCCAACACTTTTTTCTTCGTCTATTTTAGCACACGCGCGCCGCCGCTGTCAAGGCTGGATCGCCGTGCCCGAGAGGAAATCGCGGTAGCAGGCGTCGGTGGAAAATTCAAGATAAAAACGGACGCCCGAAATATGGATATACCTGGCAAACGCATAGGAATAGGTGGAGAGCGGACGGTCAAAGGCGTCGTCGCTGTGCGCGCTGACCAGGATCCCGCGCACCTCGTCAAATCCGCTGACAAGCAGCGAATGATAAAAAACGCCCTCGCGATTGGCAAGCTGCACCACGTCCCCGACGTCCAGCGCGTTTTCGCTTGCCTCAAACCCAAACGGACCGACGCCCTCGTTTTGCGTGAGAAAATTGTAGAGATAGGTCACGCCCGTCCAGGACGCCGTGCGCCCGTTTTCATCCAGATAATACCAACCGTAGATCGGGGTGAAATTCATACGGCAACTGCCGGCAAACAGACATTGCGATACAAAATTTGTGCAGTCGCCGCCAAAGCCGGTGTAGTTGAAAAACAGCGGATTGCGGTCAAACGCCCAGGTTTTTGCGTATTCCAAAGCACGCTCCCGCGCATACGGTCGTTCGATAAGCATAGTTATTCTCCTCCCATATCGGTGGGTGTGCCGCCGGTCGCCTGCCCCTATTTTTGCGGCGTCCCGCGCACACGCCTCAAAACTACTGTATGCATCCGCGGCGGTAAATGTGCCGCAAAAATACGGCATCTCTCTTGACGGCGCACCGATTTTGGCGTATAATCTGCGTATACGGATCATCCCAATATAATTGAAAGGTCACTGAACAGAACCATGAACAGAGTTTACAATTTCTCGGCGGGGCCGTCGATGCTCCCCCTGCCCGTTTTGCAAAAGGCACAGGAGGAACTCCTCTCTTACGGGGACAGCGGTATGTCCGTGATGGAAATGAGCCACCGCAGCGCCGACTACGACGCCATCATCAAAACGGCACAGGCGGATCTGCGACAACTCTTGCAGATCCCCGATACCTACGCCGTCCTCTTTATGCAAGGCGGCGCATCTACACAGTTTGCCGCCGTGCCGCTCAACCTGATGAACAAAAACAAAAAAGCCGACTACATCGTCTCCGGCGAGTTTTCGGGCAAGGCGTACAAAGAGGCGCAAAAATACGGCGACGTCGCGCTGGCGGCAAGTTCCGAGGCGGACAAGTTTTCGCATATCCCGAAAACGACGCGGGAGAGTTTCCGCCCCGACGCCGATTACGTCCACATCTGCTACAACAATACCATCTACGGCACAAAGTTTCAGGAGATCCCCGACACCGGCGATATCCCGCTGGTTGCCGATATGTCCTCCTGCATCCTCTCCGAGCCGATCGACGTCACAAAGTTCGGCATGATCTACGCCGGTGCGCAAAAAAACGTTGCCCCCGCCGGTGTGACCATCGTGATCATCCGCCGCGATTTGCTCGGATACGCCCGCCCCGAAACGCCGACCATGCTCAATTATAAGATCATGGCAGACAACGACTCGATGTACAACACGCCCCCCTGCTACCCGATCTATATCGCGGGGCTGGTGTTCCAATGGCTGCGCGACACGGTGGGCGGACTTGACAAGATGAAACTTTACAATCAGAAAAAAGCCGCCCTGCTCTACGATTATCTCGACAGCCAAAACTATTACATCGCGCCTGTGGAAAAATCCAGCCGCTCGATGATGAACGTCACGTTTGTCACGGGGGACGGCGACCTTGACAAAAAGTTTGCCGCCGAGGCTGCC
>JAFSUT010000031.1 GCA_017445085.1 Clostridia bacterium
CGCCGTGCCGCAGGCGCAAAGCGCCGTCAAGATCGCGCAAAGCAAGAACGCGCAAAAAACAACTTTTTTCATCATTTATCCTCCTGTGATACAAAGGGATCTTTGATAACGTATACAGTATAACACGTTTCGGCAGGTCTTGACAAGAGGGAACGCAGAATTGACATTTTGCCGCAGGTGTGCTAAAATACGGAATTATGAATATATATCGCGAAAAAAGGAGTTTCGTATGAACAAAACGGTCGCCTCGCTCAAAAAAAGTCTGAACTGCTTTTTGTTTTTTGCTCTCAGTCTTCTCTATTCCGAAATCATCGTGCGGCTCTCTACCGTCGGCGGTTTCGGCACGCCGTCGCTCGTTCTCTTTACGCTGGCAAACGCCGCCGCTTTTGCATTTTTCGTATCCCTTTTCGGAAAGCGCGGCGGGACGGTCGTCTTGTGGATCCTCCACGTGTTCTGTCTCATTCTCTTTCTCCTGCAACTTGTTTATCACCACATTTTTGACAGTTTTGTATCGCTCTCGCAGTTCGGCATGGGCGCGGACGCCGTCGGCAGTTTCTTTGGCGAAACGATGCGCGGCATCGGCGAGTGCGTTCCGATGATCCTTTTGCTCCTCATCCCCACCGTCTGCCTCGTATTTCTCACGCGCCGCCGCGCCTTCGGACATCCCGTCCGTTTTGCGGCAAGCGGCGCCGTCCTGCTCCTTGCCGCGATCTTCTTTGGCGGCGGCATCCTCTCCGTCCATCTTGATAAAAGCCCGATCTATTCGGCGCGCGACATCTACTACGACACCTTTATCCTGTCCAAATCCGAAAAGCACTTCGGCGTGTTGACCTCCGCGCGGCTGGAAGCCGAAAAGATCCTGTTTGGTCAAAGCGACCGCCCGATCTCCGCCGTCCTCACCCCCGTGGATACGCCGCCCGCGGATACGTCCGCCGACGACGCGCCGACCGTGCCCGCCCTCACCGACGCCGAAAAATACGGCGTCAATATCACGGACATCGACTTTGACGCGCTCATCGCAAACGAGACCGACGAAAAAGTCCTCGCCCTGCACAAATACTTCGCCGCCCGCCCGGGGACAAGCAAAAACGCCTACACCGGGATGTTTTCCGGCTACAATCTCATCGTCCTGTGCTGTGAGTCCTTCTCCCCTTACATTATTGATAAAGACCGCACGCCGACACTTTACAAAATGGCGACCGAGGGCTTTATCTTCAACGACTACTACAACACCGTCTGCGACAACACCTCCAACGGCGAATACGCCCTGTGCGTAGGTCTCCTCCCCGACACCACCCTACTGGGCAAAGGCTGGACGACCTTTTACAATTTCAACAGTTTCACCGCCGCAAAGGACAATCTGCTCCCCTTCTGCTTTGGCAATCAATTCCGCGCCCTCGGCGCGGCGACCTATGCGGTGCACAACTACAAATACGACTACTACGGGCGGCACAAAACGCATCCCAACATGGGCTACACCTACAAAGCGATGTACCGCGGGCTGAAAGCGGATGACAACTGGCCGACCTCGGACGTCAGCATGATGGAACAGACGCTCCCCGACCTCCTCGTGCCGGACGAAACGGACAAAGTTCCGCCCTTCCACGCCTATTACCTGACTTTCAGCGGACATATGACCTACGTCTTTTCCGCCAACGCCATGGCGGAGAAAAACCGCGCGGTCTCGGAGGGGCTGCCCTATTCCACCGCCGTGCGCGCCTACATCTCCTGCCAGGAAGAACTTGAATACGCCCTGACCTATATGAACGAGCAACTGCAGGCGGCAGGCGTTGCCGACAACACGCTGATCGTCCTTGCCGCCGACCACTATCCCTACAATCTCACGCTGGAAAAACTCGCGCAGCTCGCCGGGCGTGAAATGGACCCGGAGTTTGACAAGTTCAAAAGCGGTCTGCTCATCTGGAGCGCCTCGATGAAAGAACCGGTCACGGTGGACGTCCCCTGCTGTACGCTGGACATCCTGCCGACGGTCTCCAATCTCCTCGGGCTGACCTTTGACTCTCGACTGCTGATGGGCACCGATGTCTTTTCGGACGGCGAACACATCGCCATCCTCGCCGACCGCAGTTTTGTCACCGATAAGATCGCCTATGACTGTGAAAACGACCGCACGCTGCCGCGGGAGGGCGCGGATGCGCCGGACGGCGACGACCTGAGCAGGTACGCCGCGCTGGTCAGAGACAAGTTTACGGTTTCCTCCGAAATGCTCTATACCGACTACTACGAAAAAGTCTACGGCGCAAAAGCCGAATAAACTGCAGGCACTGTCCGTATTTTGGGACAGTGCCTGTGTTATACTTCCCCCGTAAAGCAAAAACAAGGGGGACAGAAAAGATGCATACTTCCGCTGAAATCACCGCCACCGTCCGAAAACTCAAATCCACCTACGGCACGGATAGCCCGTTTGCGCTGGCAAAAGCGCTGCGCATCAAACTGATGGTGCGCCCGCTCGGCGGCGTCAAAGGTTTTTACAAGATGATCTACCGCAACGCCTTTATTTTTCTCAACAAAGATCTCGGGCGCAGAGAGGCGCGGCTCGTCCTCGCACACGAGATCGGGCATCACGTTCTGCACAAGGAATTTGCGGCGTTTGGCTTTGAGGAGGCGTCGCTCTTTTCCCCCGCCGGCAGACGGGAATACGAGGCCAACCTCTTTGCCGCCGAGCTGCTCATCTCGGACGAGGAGATCCGCGACCTTTCCGCCGAAAACTATACCACGGCGCAGATGGCGCGCATCTTACATATGGACGAAAGTTTTGTCCGCCTCAAACTCGACCGGTTTACCGAAAAAATCTGATTTTCCGGTTGTGCCGCGGGCGGAGATATGTTAAAATAAGAATACAAGTAAAAAATACGCAAAACGAGCCGAAAGGATATCTGCCATGGATCGACCGATCTTCTCCCGCGGCACGGGCAAAGCGGCGGTCGCCCCCGCCGCCGGCTGGAACGATCTCGTCTTTGCCGCCGAAAACGGGATCGACTTAAAATATCAACTCTATCTGCCGAAAAATTTGGACAAAACGCGCGCCTATCCGCTGATTTTTTATATGCACTCGGCGGGCGTGCGCTGTGACGACAACTCGCAGATCTACACGGGCGAGGCAAAGTTTTTACGAAATCTCGAAGTCGGCGACTACCGCGACGAATGTCTGGTGCTTTCTCCCTGTTGCCCAAAGAGCGACAAATGGGTGGATGTTGAGCGCTGGAACTGTTTGTCCTATGACGCCGACGCTCTGCCGCAAAGCCGCTATATGGCGGCGGCGATCGAACTCTTTTCCGAGATCTGCGCCGCATTCCCCGTGGACAGGAGCCGGCTCTACCTCTACGGGATGTCGATGGGCGGATTTGCCGTTTGGGATATCCTCGCACGCTATCCGCACGTCTTTGCCGCCGCGGTGATCGCGGCAGGCTGCGGCGCGCCGCGCGCCGCAAAAGAAATGACCGATACCGCCATTTGGATCTTCCACGGCACAAAAGACGGCGCCGTTCCCTTTGAAAGCGCCACGCGTATGGCGGACGCCCTGACCGCCGCCGGCAAGACCGACCTTCGCTTTACCGCCTTTGAGGGCGCGGGGCACGGCATTTGGCACCTGACCGCCGACACGGAGGGACTTTACGACTGGATGTTTGCGCAAAGGAGAAACTAAAGATATGAACATCGTTCTTCTCGACGTCAAAACGCTCGGCGACGGACTTGATTTTTCGGTTTTGGAGCCATTTGGGAGCGTCACAAAATACGACTTTACCACCCCTGCGGAACTCCCTCTGCGGATCGCCGACGCCGACGTCATTCTCATCAACAAGATCAAGATCACCGCCGAGGTGCTTGCCGCCGCAAAACGTCTGCGGCTGATTTGCGTGTTTGCCACGGGCTATGACAACGTGGACGTCGCCGCCTGCCGTGCGCACGGCGTTGCCGTCTGCAACGTCCGCGGCTACTCGACAAACGCCGTGGCGCAACTGACCATCCTCATGGCGCTGACGCTGACCGAAAAACTCAAAGCGTATACCGACTTTGTAAAAGACGGCGGCTACGCGCAGGCGGGGCTCCCCAACCGCCTCTCGCCGCTCTATCACGAAATTTGCGGCAAAACATTCGGCATTGTCGGCGCGGGCGCCATCGGACGGGCGGTCGGCAGGATCGCCGAGGCGCTCGGTTGCCGCGTGCTTTACCACACGCGCACAAAAAAAGACGATCTCCCCTGCGTTTCGCTTGAAACGCTGCTCTGTGAGGCGGACATCCTCTCGCTGCACGTTCCGCTGAGCGACAGTACCCGCGGGCTGATCGGAAAAAATGAACTTGCACAAATGAAGCCGGGCGCCATCCTCATCAACGTTGCGCGCGGCGCCGTCACCGACGAGGCGGCGGTAGCTGACGCCGTTAAAGCGGGAAAACTCGGTGGTTTTGCCACCGACGTATACAGCGTTGAGCCTTTTCCGAAAACGCATCCGTTTGCAGACCTCATCGACTTTGACAACGTGCTCCTGACGCCGCATATGGCGTGGGGCGCGTACGAGGCGCGCGTGCGCTGTCTCGGCGAGATCGTCAAAAATATCGAAGCGTTTGTCCGGGGAGAAAAACGCAACCGCGTGGATATACAGTAAAGGAACGCTTTATGGACAAAATCAACTTTATGTGCGACTATGCCGAGGGGGCGCATCCCGCCATTCTCGACGCGCTGGTCAAAACCAATATGGAGCAAACGGTGGGCTACGGGCTGGACGGCTATTGTGATACCGCACGCGCACGCATCAAAACCGCCTGCGATATGCCGGGGGCGGACGTGCATTTTCTCGTCGGCGGCACGCAAACCAACACCACGGTGATCGCCGCCCTGCTCCGCCCGTATCAGGGCGTTATCTCGGGCGATGCGGGACACATCGCCGTGCATGAGACCGGTGCGATCGAGGGGACGGGGCACAAGGTGCTTTGCCTCCCCTCCGAAAACGGAAAGATCAAAGTTGACGACGTCAGCGCATGTCTGGAAGCGCATTTTACAAGCGAGATCGCCGAGCATACCGTGATGCCGGGGATGGTCTACCTGACCTACCCCACCGAGTGCGGCACGCTCTATTCAAAGGCGGAACTGACCGAGATCCGGGCGCTCTGCCGCCGCTATGAGATCCCGCTGTTTATCGACGGCGCGCGGCTCGGCTACGGGCTGACCTCGCCCGCCTGCGATCTGACCCTCCCCGAACTTGCAAGGCTTTGCGACGTGTTCTACATCGGCGGCACGAAATGCGGCTGCTATTTCGGCGAAGCGGTCGTCATCACAAACGACGCCTATAAAAAAGGATTTCGCTATATGATCAAGCGGCAGGGCGGACTGTTTGCCAAAGGACGTCTGCTCGGCATTCAATTTGCCACGCTGTTTGAAAACGACCTCTATTTCAACATCTGCGCCCACGCCGTGACCGAGGCTTTGCGCATCCGTGCGGCGTTTGCCGCCCGCGGCGTCGAATTTTTCGGCCGTCCATGACCAACCAGCAGTTCCCCATCCTCAAAAAGGCGCAGCGCGCCTACTTTGAAGAAACGTACCTCCCCGAGTTTTGGTGCGACGCCGCAGACGGTAAAGAAGTCGTCCGCTTTTGTACCTCGTGGGCAACAAAGACCGAAAACGTGGACGCCCTCATCGAAGATATTAAAAAAATGCCGCAATAACATTTTTGCACAGATAAAAAAGAAGCACCCATTTGGGTGCTTCTTTTTTATGGGGTGAGCGATGGGAGTCGGTCGCGGCGACGCTCGAAGCCGTCGGTGTCGTTGCTGTTCCATGAGAGCGCGATGTTTTGCGTCAGCAAAACTCGACAGAGTTGCGAAGCAACTCTTGGCGCCTTTGGTCGGAGGCGGAAAAACAGTCCACCGGACTGTTTTTTGTTCCCGCCTCTCCTTCGACTCCCCTCTACATAGCATAAAA
>JAFSUT010000032.1 GCA_017445085.1 Clostridia bacterium
CTCTTTGACCCGAAAGGGATGGATTTGTGCGCAGATTTGGGTGCGGACGACGAAGCCTTACTTCGTAAGGCAAGGAGGAGAAACCCAAAGATGCCGCAAAGGCACTGTTTCGGGCGGGTTCAAATTCGCGCCATCTTCCTACATTCCCACAATACGAAAATTTAGAATTTGACGGGCTTGGAGGTCAGATATTTCTTGACCATCAGCGCCACCTTAAAGGTGATGGCGTGCTCAAACTCGCGCAGGTCAAGCCCCGTGATCTTGCGGATCTTTTCCAGGCGGTAAACCAGCGTGTTTCTATGTACAAACAGTTTTCTCGACGTCTCCGAAACGTTGAGATTATTTTCAAAAAAGCACTGTACGGTCATCAGGGTCTCACGGTCCAGCGACTCGATGGAGCCCTTTTTGAACACTTCCTGCAAGAACATCTCGCAAAGCGTGGTCGGCAGTTGATAGATCAGGCGCCCGATGCCGAGATTTTCATAGCTGATGATGTTTTTCTCGGTGTCAAACACCTTGCCGACTTCGATCGCCACCTGCGCCTCTTTATAGGCGCGGGCAAGATCCTTGATGTTGTCCACCACGGTACTGATCCCGATGGCGACCTTGGTATAAAACTCGGACGAAAGCGTCTGCGCCACCGTCTGCGCAAGATCTTCGATCTCGTGCGTGTCGGTCGTGTTTTTCACTTCCTTGACGAGGACGATATCGTTTTCGCCGACGCTGATGACATAGTCGTGATTTTTGTCGGGGTACATATTTTGTACCATCTCATAGGGGAGCATATCGGTCTTGCCGTAGAATTTGATGAGGAAGACCACACGGCTCTCCTCGGTGTTAAAGCGCAGTTCTTTTCCCTTGATGTAAATATCGCTGGGCAGGATGTTGTCAAGGATGATGTTTTTGATAAAGGAGCACTTGTCGTACTTTTCATCATACAGATTTTTGATATTGGCAAGCGATACGGCAAGCAGCGCCGCCGTGCTTTCCGCCGCGGCGTCCTCGCCGGAAACGAACACCGCGTACTCAAACTTGACCCCCGTCCCGATGGGGCGGTAGGTAAACCCGTCGATCTTCACGCGGTCGCCGGCATACGCAAGTTCCTCGCGCACGCGCGGGCGCGCCTCGCCGATGCGTCCGAGTTCGCTGCACGCGATGACCGTGCCGCTCTCGTCAATGACGCCGATGGAACGGTCGGTCGCTTCGGTCATTTGATGGATCACGCCTTGAAACAGTCTGTTCGACATTGATTTATCCTCCATAGCGATTAAAAATTCACATAAAAGCGGGGGCTTTACCGTCAGATCAGTTTAACGGTAAAATAAATGGCGGCGAGCAGATATATGCCGCACAAAAAGACGAGAACGTAGGTGACGAGTCCGCCAAAGAAAAGCGAGACCGCAAGGGCGCAAAGCGCAAGCACCGCGCCGATATAGACCGCAGCTGTATTCAGCTTGTCCGCCGCGACCGTCCTGCCGTCCGCGATCTGCACGTGGGTACGTGCGGCGGCGCGGCGGATCATCGTGACGCTGAAAAGCGCCGCAAGGACCGTACCCACGATCAAAAGCAGGTTCCAGAGGGCGCCTTTGCCAAATGCCGTGCTGCCGACCATCGCCGCCGCGATCGCACCGATCACGGTTTCCAGCGTAAAATAGAAGAAGTCCGGCAGGTAGATCTCATAAACGAAAAAGAGGAGCGCCGCGGCAAAGAGCGCGATCACGGCGTGCATCTCATCAAACTTGGCAAGTACGAGGAGCGTCGCGGCAAACGAAGCGGCAACGCCGAGGATGAGCGAGGAAGAAAAAACGCGCATCGTTTCATCCGCCCCCGTGCGTAGGCAAAAGATCTTATAGCAAAGCGCACCGACAAACAAAAGCGCACCGGCGCCCATGACCCACGGCATAGCGCCGGTACGAAACGCGAGTGCAAATCTGCCGTTGTTGCCCATACGAATGAGAAACACCGTCAAAACCACGAGTGCGATAAACACCACCGTCATCTTGGAAAAAACGACGTTGGCACGTTCTTCTTTGGATTTTACTTTTTCTTTTCTGTTTTCCACGATCTTTCACTCCGTTAATTCAAATTCATAAGCAATACACGCCAGCGCAAACGCAGGCGCACTCTCGCAACGCAAGATCCGCGGACCGAGCGAGCACATGGAAAACCCGCGTGCCGCCGCCGCCTGTGCCTCCGCGACCGAAAAGCCGCCCTCACTGCCGATGACCAGCGATATGCGCTCCGGCTTTTGTCCCCGCACCGCCGAAAGGACCCGACGGAGCGACACGGTGCCGTCCCCCTCGTAGCAAAAGAGGGAGAGATCCGCATCCGCCGCCGCATCCAGCATCCCATCAAAAGAGAGGGAGGGTGAGACCTGCGGCAGGAACCCGCGGCCGCACTGTTTTGCCGCCTCGTCGGCAATGCGCTGCCAGCGCGCGCCCTTGCGGGCAAGCGCCTGCCCCTCGGGGCGTGCGATGCACCGCGAGGACAAAAACGGCACGACGGATCTTACGCCGCATTCCACCGCTTTTTGCACGATGGAATCCATTTTGTCCCCTTTGGGAAACGCCTGGTACAACACGATCCCGACAGGCGACTCGCTGCCCGACGCGCTTTTCGACAGGATGCGCGCGATCACCTCGCCGTCGGTAATTTTTTCGAGTTTACAGGCATATTCGTCGCCGCAAAAGGCGCAAACCGTCAGAGCGTCGCCGACCGCCATACGAAGCGACCGCGCGATATGCCACGCGTCGTCCCCGACGATCGAAATCGACCCGTCCGCGATCTGCCCGTCCGGCACAAAAAATCTGGGCATAGATCCCCCAATATCCGCATTACGTTATATTCTTTATTATTATACAATATGTTTTCAAAAATGTAAATAGATTTGTGTAACATTTCTAAAAAAACTCCCGACCGATAGACAAAGCGCACAAACCAAGACGAAAAATCCCATAAAAATGACGAAAATAAAAAGAGGAATGTAAAGCGTCTTCCATCTTTACATCCCCCTTGATTTGATTTTCGCCGGAGAAGGAGAATTTATCTCCCCGAAAGCATGATATGATTGCAAACCATCACGCGATCCGCGATTTTGCCCTCCCTTGTGTGGCAGGTAAAAACAAGCGACTGTGTGCCGCCCTCGGCAAGTCCGCCGAGCAGACGGAGCATTTTTTCGGTGCGTGCGTCGTCGATATGCGCAAAGCACTCGTCAAGGAGGAGCGGCGCCTTTTCCTTTGCAAACAAAAGGTCTGCAAGCGCGATGCGCAGGGCAAAATAAGCGCATTCCCGCGTGCCGTGCGAGAGATACGCCACGTCGTGCGCGCCGCCTGCCGCAAGGAAGGTCATGCCAAGATCGTTATCCACGCCGAGCTCCTCGTACCGCCCGTCGGTGATCGCCCGCAAAAGCTTGCCCGCGGAGGACGCAAGACGGGGAGAGATCCGCGTGCGCAGTCCCTCCGACGCGTTTTCAAGCGCCGTTTGCGCCAGCATCGTCGCCTCCGCTTTTGCCTTTGCCGCCTGCAGTTTTTTCTTCATGGCGGAGAGTGCGGCGGAGAGCGGCGCGGGAGGTTCCGCCGTGGCGCGGAGCGCCGCCAGCGACTGCTCAAGGTCGCTCTTTTTGGTCGTCAGCGCCTCCATGGCGTTTTCGGCAAAGTCACGCTTGCGCGTGCAGTCGGCGATATCAAAGGTTTCAAACACCGAGAGGTCGGGGATCACCGACAGCGACGCTTCCACCGCCGCGCGGTCAAACGCCGCGTTTTCTTCCCGCAGATGCGCCGTTTTCGTCTCGGCGTCGTGCAGGGCGGCGCGCAGATCCCGCTGCTTTGCAAAATAAGCGTCCAGCGCCGAAAGCAGGGCGGCGGCGTCTCCGTTTTCCCCGCCGCGACGGCGCACTTCTTCTTCCAGCGCGCGCTTTGCCTCTGCCGCGGCGGCGCTTTCACTTTCATAAAGTTCCCGCGCGGCGGCGAGTTCCGCCTCCGCCGTGCGTACGCCGTTTTCCGCCTGCGCGTAGTTTTCCTCCGCCTCTTTTGCCTTTGCCGAGAGTTCCGAGAGGTTGTATACGCCAAACGTCCGAAGCACGGTTTTCGTCCCCCGGCGGCGCAGTCCCGAAAAGATCAGCAAGGCGGCGCCGAGCGCACAGAGGATCCCCCCGCCGACATAGCCGTAGAGCGACGGCAGGCGGAAAAGATAGGCCACGCCGATCAGCGCAAGTCCGCAAATCAGCGCAAGGATCCCGAAGACCGAAAAGATCCGGGCGGCGGTCATCGTGCGGGACGCGCGTCTTGCCGCGGCGGTGAGCGCCTCGGACGGCTTGTCCCCGGAGAGCGCCTGTGCGGCAGCGTCGGCGGCGGCGCTTTTGTTTTGCAGTCGCCCCTGCGCCTCGGCGGCGCGAAGTTCGAGGAGGCGTGCGTTTTCCATCATTTGCTTGAGGCGCTCCATGTAGGCGTTATCCGGCACAAAGCCGTCAAAGCGCGTATCAAGTTCTTGCAGCGCCGTCCGCAACTGCACCGCCCGTTGTTCCTCGGCGTCCGCCTTTTGAAACCGGAGGTGCGCAAGATAGTCGGCATAGAGTTCACACAGGCGGCGATAGCGCTGCGCGTCGGTCTTGTTGCTCTCAATGCGGGCTGCCGTGTCGGCGAGGCTCCCCTCTTTGGCGATGATCTCGCTGTTGCCGGCAAGCGCCTTATCCAGCCGTTCTTCAAGCACGGCGATCTCGTTTTCAAGGTCGCAGATCAGCCCGCCCTTGCCGTTTTTGTGCAAAAGCGAAACGCGCAAAGCGTCCAGTCGCTTTTGCGCCTTTTCGGTGCTGACGGTCTCATCCGCCGAAAACAGCAGGTTTTCGATCGCCGCCGAGAGTTCCTCGCCGCCGGTATACCCCTCTCCGCTCTGCGTGATGACCGCCGTCTTTTCAAACACCGTTTCGGGGACAAAAAGCAACGCCTCCCCCGGGTTTTCGCCTTTGAATACCGCACATCGGCGGTCCAGGTCGCTCACCGCCACGCTCTCGCGAAAGCCGCTTTGCGTGCGGTGGATTACACGGTCGATCCGAAAATGCCCGCCCGACGTCGAAAGTTCCATACTGCCGCCAAGCGACGGCTCGCCAAAGCCGAGATAGAGCTGCCGCGCGGACGGCTCCCCCTTGGAGGACGCGCCGTAAAGCATAAAGCGGATGAACGCCGCCACCGTGCTTTTGCCGCTCTCATTTTCGCCCTCGATGATATTGACGCCGCGATCAAAGCGCAAAGTATAATCCTTTTTGCCCATAAAGGAATCTATATGTATCTGTTCGATCCTCATCCGTAAAAACCTTTCCTTCCTTTATGCGTTTTAATCGGTCAGGCTTCTGCCTTCCAGCGCCGCCAGCCCGAGTTTGAGCGCTTCACGCGCGCACGAGCGCGTCTCGGCGTCCCCTGCTGTGAGCGACGGCAGGAGCGCACGGTAGAGTTCGCCGCGCATCGTCATATCCTTTTCCAGCATCCCGCCGTCAAACGTCGGCGTAGTCTCATCGACGATCTCCAGCGAAAACAGTCCGCGCACCGCGCTTTCCAGCCGCGACGGATTTTCGATTTCCGGCGACACCGCGCCCGTGAGCGTCACGCGCAAGAGGGTCTTGTCGTCGTACTTTTTTTCTTTGATCACGCCGTCGATGGCGGCGGCAATATCCGCAAGCGTCTGCGCGCCGCCGACGTCCACCTTTTCCACGGCGTACATCCTGCGCCAGGTGGGGATGCGCTTGACCGTCACGGCAAAATCTCCGCCGGTCGCCGCCTCGATGAGATTGACGCCGCCCTCGCCGCACTCGTCAAAGCTCCTGCCTTCCACCACGCCGGAATACGACCAGACGACGTTTCCCTCGCGCATGACCTCGGGCGTTTTGTGGATATGCGAAAAGGCGTTGTAATGCGCCCCGAAGCCGACAACGTCGGCGCGTGTGACGGGGGCGTATTTGGAAAGGGGCGAGGACATATCGCAATGCCCGCAGCAGAGATGCAGTCTGCCGTTGTCATCCGCGCTTTTGCCGGCAAGCGGACTTTGCAGGAGCGAATCGCCCGTAAACGCCCAGCCGTACACCTCGGTGTTCAGATCCTCAAACACAAAGCGCGAAAGCGTGCTGTCGCTGAAAACGTAGACGTTTTTCGGCAATTTCTTCGCCGCGTACAGACTGCCGCGCGTATAGGGGTCGTGATTGCCCGGCGAAATGACGAAACGGCAATCGGGCATCCCCGAAAACTCTTTGCAAAGCAGGTCCACCGTCTCCGCCGTGGCGTAACCGTCGTCAAACAGGTCGCCCGAAATCAAAACGATATCCACCGCCGCCTCTTTTGCATAGTACATAATGGAAGTAAACGTGGCGCGAAACTCCCTGCGCCGGATCTCGCTTTTATCCACGCCGAGCGAGGAAAAAGGGGAGTCGAGGTGCAAGTCGCCCATATGCAAGATCTTGATTTTTTCCTTAAATGCTTTACTCAAACCGTTGCCTGTTCCTTTCCGCTTTGCGTGCCGGGCACGCCCGCTTGAACGGTTTTGCGTTCAAGCCGCAATTGATGGTTTTATTTTACCATATTCATTCCGCTTTGCAAACAGTTTTTTTGCCGCGCGAGAAAATATTTTTGAGCCACGCCCACTCCCCGGCGGAGAAAACGCCGAAAAGACGGGAAAAAAGGAGATACAAACCGATATAGACAAGGAGCGCCGCCAAAAGCTGCGGCACGGCGCCGCCCGCCTCGACGCCAAAAAAGCAAAGACGGGCGAGGTTGCCCGCCGCCGCCGCGGAAAGGAGGGGCGCAAGCATCCATCGCCACACCGATACGCGCATCGGCAAAAGCGAGAGCAGGCGGGAAAAACTGAGGACCGTGTTGACCGTTTCCGAAAGATAGATCACGAGGATGTATCCCATCACACCGAGCCGGGGGACGAGCAGCCAGACGAGGAGCGCCGAGACGCCCGCGTCCGCAATGTTGACAAACATCACGTAGACCTGCGCGCCCAACCCTTTGAGCATGGCGTCCACTGCGGTGTCCGCAAACATCACCGGCATCAGCGGCGCAAACAGCCGCAGGTAGATCGCCGCGTCCCCGCTTTTGTAGACGGCGCGGCAGATCGCAAGAGGAAAGGTGCAAAACGCACCGGCGCACAGGATCGAAAACCATACCGTGACCGAAACGGCGCGGGCGCCGACGTAGGCGATCCCGGTTTTGTTTTTTGCGGCGTCCATCTCGGTCACCTCGGGGATCAGCAGTCCCGAAAAGGCGCCGATAAACGCCGACGGGTACAAAACGAGCGGCAGCGCCGCCGCCGTGACGACGCCGTAGGTAGCGAGCGCCGCGCTGTCGCCGTAGGCGGCAAGCCCTATGGGGATGAGGATATGTTCCAGCGTCACGAGCCCCGAACGCACGTACGCCGAGCCTGCCACGGGCAGAGCGTTTTGCGCGGTGGCGGCAAGCGGAAAGCCGCGGCAGTCGCGCGAGAGATGACGTGCGTCCGCAAGATACACCGCCGTTTCCGCGAGAAAGGAAACGATCTCGCCGACGCTGCCGCCCAGCACCAGCGCAAGGCAGGCGTAGGCGATACCGCGCCAGGAAAGGGCGGCGAGGAGCAGGGTCGTTGCAAGGATCTTTACCGCCTGCTCAAACACACCGGAAAGCGCGCTTTTCCACACGCGGCGCACCGCCGAAAAATAGCCGGCGTACGCCGAGGAGAGCGAAAGCGGGAGCAGAGAAAGCGAAAGCGCGCGCAGGGACGCCGCCGCACGCAGATCGAGGAGAAGATGCGCGGCGATCCACCGCGAAAAGAAAAAAACCGCAAGCGTTGCCGCACTGCCGAACAGCGCCGCGTAGAGGAGGCAGGCGCGCATTGCCCCGCGAAGTTCTTTTTTCTCGCCCCGCCCGAAATGGAGCGCACACAGGCGCGTTGCCGCAAGTCCGACGCCGGAGGTGGCAAAGGTCACCGCAAATGAATACACGCTCATCACCAGCGAGTACAGCCCCATCGCCTCTTTGCCGATCTCGCGCACGCAAAACGAGTTGAACGCCACCCCGACCGTCCGCATACAAAGCGTGCAAAGTCCCAGCGTCAGCGCCCCGTAAAAATACTGTCTTGCCCGTTTCAAAACGTCCCCTCCTTTTTCTCTCCATTGTATGCGCCGCGCGCCGTTTTTCTTCCGGTATCGTCCGCGATTTTTACGGATTTTTTCTCCCCCTTGATTTTCAGCGGCGTTTGTCGTATAATAAGGGCGTATTTATATTTGGAAGAAAACATCGGATGATAAAAGAACAGGAGAAAGAGTTATGTTTGCATGGCAAACCGAAAAACGCCACACCGGCGCGCGTGCGGTCGCAGCGGCGGCAGTCGCCGCCGTCCTTTGCGGACTTGCCGTCGGATTTACCTCTCTGGGACTTGCCGCCGCCGTGATGCCGAACTGCGGTATGTTTGCAAGTTATCTTGCCCATCCGCTGATCCTTTTCTTAAATCTTTTGCCGCCGCTTTTGCTTTCGATCTTCTTTTGGCTTCTCTTTAACCGCGTGTGGGCGGCGGCGCTTTGCACCTCGCTCACCGTCCTGATCCCGAGTGTGATCCACTACTTCAAATACAGTTTTCGCGGCGACGTTTTGCTTGCCGAGGACTTTACGCTGGCGGCAGAATCCCAAAAAATGCTGGAAACCTACCGGCTGTTTTTCGATCTGCCGCTCGGTCTTGCGCTTGCCATTGCGATCCTCCTGCCGACCGCCGCGGCGATATTCTTTCGTGGGCGCTTTGCACGTCGCCTTGCGCCGCGCCTGATTGCCCTCCCCGTCCTTTTCTGTATGCTTGCCGTCTATCCGCTCTACGCCGACGACAGCATCTACGCAGAGGCGACCGCAAACAGCGACGCCATCAATCCGTGGTCGGATACGCAGGTGTACGTTTCCAAGGGATTCGTTTATCCGTTTTTACATACCGTCAAATCGGCGGCGCACCCCGCGCCTGCCGGCTATGACGCGTCGGCGGCAAAAGCGAAACTCGACGCTTATACCTCCGCCGAGATCCCGAAAGACAAGCGCGTCAACATCGTCTGCACCATGCTGGAGGCGTTTAACGATTTCTCGCGCTTTGACAATTTCACTTTTACCGAAGATATTTACGAAAAATATCACGCGCTGGAGGCCCGCGGCGTTCACGGCGCGCTCGTCACCGACATTTTTGCGGGCGACACCCGCGTCAGCGAGCGCGAATTTCTCACGGGACTGCCCTACGACTGCCTGGACAATTTCATCTCCCCCGCAAACTCCTACGTGTGGTATCTCCGACAAAACGGCTATACCACCACGGGGGCGCACCCCTGCTTTGCCTGGTTTTACAATCGGCAAAACATCAATCAAAATCTCGGATTTGAGACCTATCTGTTCAGCGAGAACTATTTTGCCCGCCGCACGGGGGCGGACATCACCTACGACGCAAGATACTTTCCGATGCTCTACGACCTCTACGTCGCGCGGGATAAGTCAAAGCCCTATTTTGCCTTCAACATCTCCTATCAGGGGCACGGTCCCTACCCCGCGACCGAACAGCACTATCAAAAGCCGTTTGTGAAAAACGGCGGCTGGTCGGAAGCGGACGACACCATCCTCAACAACTACTTCCAAAGCATCAGCGAAACGGTGGAAATGCTGTACGCCTACTGCGAAAATATGCTTGCCGAAAAAGAACCGCTGGTCCTCGTCTTTTTCGGCGACCATATGCCGTGGCTCGGCAATATGGAATCGGTCTACGCCGCCGTCGGGCTCAACATCGACCCCTCCACCCCCGACGGCTTTGCCAACCGCTATGAGACGCAATATCTGATCTTGGCAAACGACGCCGCCAAAAAACTGCTGGGCGATCCGTTTATCGGCAGTGCCGAAACGCTGAGCGCCAAGGTGCTGATGAACAAAGTCTTTTCGCTTTGCGGCTATGCGGGCAACGCCTATATGCAGTACACGAGCGACGTATTCTCCCGCGTCGGCGATATCCACCGCACCGACAAAGCCGAAACCGAGGTGCAAAAAGAATTTGCCGCCGTTGCCTACTATTACAGGAGACATTTTATTTACTGATCCGATGAAACCGACAAAACATTTTTGGCTTTCCGTATCTCTCGTTTCGCTCTGCGCGGTGCTGACGCTTTGCGCCGCCGCCCTGCGCATCGGCGATACCGTCGGCTACGTGCTGTCCAGCGATATCACCGCGTACATCAACGGCGTGCAGATCCCCGCCTACAACATTGACGGGCATCTCGGCGTCGTCGCCGAGGATCTTAACGCCTACGGTTTTGCCGTGACGTATGATGACGCCACGCGCACGCTTGCCATCACCTATCGGCACGGCGCCGTCACCGGCGTCGAGATCCCGAAAACGTCGTCGCTGCCGGTCGGCAGCCGCGTTTGCCCCGTCCTCCACACCGATATCAAGACCTATCTCGACGGGCGCCTTTCGGAAAGTTACAACATCGACGGGCGCACCATCATCCCGTTTGCACAGCTCGACGTCTACGGCAGTCGGCTCTACGACGACGGCGCCCGCCTTTCCATGCTGCTGACAAGCGACACGGGGCGCACCCTCTCCGAGCAGGCGCGCACCCTCACGAGTCTGCCGAAAAAGATCATCCACGCGGGCGGCTCGATCGGCGGCTACGCCGGATCCAACGCAAAAGAGGCGATGGACGCCTCCTATGCGGCAGGCTGCCGCGTCCTTGAAATTGATTTTCTGTTTTCTGCGGACGGCGTCCCCGTCTGCCTGCACGACTGGTCGCGGTTTTATTCCAATACGCTCTCGGAGGAGCCGTGTACCGCCGCCGCGTTTGAAGACGTAAAGATCTTCAACTTATATACCTCCATGACCCTCCCCCGCCTGGCTGCGTGGCTGGACGCGCATCCCGACGTGCACATCGTCACAGACGTCAAGGACGACAACGTCGAAATGCTCGCCTATATCGCCGCGCAGTATCCGACCCTCATCGGGCGATTTATCCCGCAGATCTACAGCCGCGAGGAATTTGCGCCCGTGCGCGCCCTCGGCTACACCGATATCATCTTTACCCTGTATAAGATGACCGACTACACCGAAAAGACCGACGCCGCCTCGATCGCCGCGTTTGCAAGCCGCGTGGGACTTTTGGCGGTCACCGCCGACGTCGTCCTTGCGGACGCGCCGTTTATCGACGCCTTTACCGCCGCCGGCGTGCCGCTGTACGTCCACACCGTCAACGGGTCCGCGGCACAGGAAAACTGCTACGCGCTGGGCATCACCGGCGTTTACACCGATTATACCGAATGAGGAAACCGATCACCTATGTCCTATATTGTCTTTGATATGGAATGGAATCAGCCGATGTGCGCCGCACAACCGCAAAAAGGCGCCAACGGTGTGAAACTTGCCGGCGAGATCATGCAGATCGGCGCGGTCAAACTCGGAGAGGACGGCGCCCTCGGCGACCGTTTTTCCATGTGCGTGCGCCCGCGCTTTTATCCGCGCCTCAACCGGCGCGTGCGCGAGCTCACGGGCATCACGAAAGAAGAACTGCGCGCGGCGCCCGAATTTCCCGCCGTGGCAAAGGCGTTTTTCGACTTTTGCGGCGAAAATCCCGTATTTCTCTCGTGGGGATACGACGACATTCCGATTTTGCGGCAAAATCTGACCGCGTGGGGGATGGACACCGCCGTTTGCGAAGTTGCCTACAATCTGCAAACCATTTTCAACGCGCAGACCGACGGCGGCAAAGGACAGCGCTCGCTCGCCTTTGCAATGGAAACCTTTGGCATACCGCAAACGCTGGAGGCGCACGACGCCCTCGGCGACGCCTATCACACCGCGCTGGTCGCGGCAAAACTGGATATCGCCGCCGGCATCGCCGCCTACGGCGAGGACGTCGGCACGCTGTGGCAACATCCGAGAGAGGCAAAGACTTTTGCCCCGTACAAGGATAAACACGAAGCGCTCGCCGACAAAGATCTGGCGGCGCTCACCTGTCCCGTCTGCGGCGCCGTTCTCCCCACAAAAAAATGGGTGACCAAGGGCAACGGCTATTACATCGCCACGGCGCACTGTGAAAAAGACGGCGACTTTATCGGGCGCATCCGCTTTTCACACCTCGGCAAAGGCGCCTGCCAGGCGGTGCGTTCGATTTTCGCGGCAAACGAGACCGCGCTCTCCCACTACGCCGCAGTCGCCGAAAAAAGCGCGGCGCGCGCCGCGGTATTCAAGGCGCGGATGCGTGCGCGGCGGCGGGAGAAACGCCGACAAAATGAAGAAAGCAAAAACAAGGAAACGTAAAAAAACCGTTGCAAACGCAACGGTTTTTTTACGTCATTCTTATTTTTATTGATCCTTCCCCACGAGATGGACGTCGAGTTGACTGTACGGAATGGAAATTCCGACGCTGTCAAACGCCTTTTTCATATTCTCCATCAAATTAAAGTAGACCGACCAGTAGTCCCCGGTCGCGCACCAGGCGCGGACGACGAACACGAGGGCGCTTGCATCCTGCCGCAAAAGCGCGGTGAACGGTGCGGGATCGTCCAGCACCTTGTCGTTTGCCGAAACCACCGTCAGGATCACCTTTTTGACCTTGTCGATGTCACTGCCGTACGCCACCGAAAACTCAAGATCCACGCGGCGGCGGTCGGCGGTGGAATAGTCGGTGACCGTGGCGTTGGAGACCGCGCCGTTGGGGATGGTGATGCACTTGTTGTCGATCGTCATCAGTTTAGTGTAGAAAATGCCGATCTCGGTGACCGTGCCCGACTCCCCCGCGGCTGTGACGAAATCCCCCACCTTGAACGGGCGGAAGAAAAGGATCATCAGTCCGCCGGCAAAATTGGCAAGACTGCCCTGCATGGCAAGACCGACGGCAAGACCTGCGCTGCCGAGAACGGCGGAAAGGACGGTGCCGTTGATGCCGATGATCGTTGCCGCCACGACCACGACCAGCACTTTCAGCGCGACGCCGATAAAGGACAGGATAAAGGTGCGCACGCTTTCGTCCAGGTGCGAAAGTCCCCTGCCGTGCGAGATCAGCTTGACGATCCAGCCGGACAGCTTAAAGCCGACGATGACGAACACGATGGCGCAAATGGCGGAAAACAGCAGATGGATGCCCCCCTGCGCCACATAATCACGGATCGAGATCAAAAAGTCCATAAGATACTCCTTTGTCTGATAATGATATTCTGTATACGATTATATCCGCAAAAAGCGAAAAAGTCAATCCCGCAATCCCGCAAAACGTCATTGCGCGATACCGACAAATTTCAAAAACCGTTTTTCGTTCATCTGCTCGTTGGTGACGTATGCGCCGTCGCGGAACACCGCGTAGGTGGTGATGGGCGTCGGCGCCGCCTGCGCCTCCGCCCTCGTGCGCAGATGCACGGTGGAAAGGCGGATGCCGTGCGCTTTTGCCGTCGCCTCAAGGATCGGCACGTACTTTGCGTTAAACGGGCATTGGTCGGTATAGTAGATCACGATGCCGTCCCGATCGACGTGCGGCGCTTTTGCACATTCGGCAAAGCGCGGCAGCGGCGCGCCGCCGTCAAAGGGGAGCGCCCAAAGTTCAATGCCGTTTTCCGCGCGGTCGCATACCGAAAATCCTTTGTGCAAAAGGTATTTCGGGTCGGAGAGAAACGGCAGTTTCCGCGCGGCGGACTGGATGCAAAGTCCGTGCTTGCCCTTTTGTTTACTATCGGCAATGCAGGCGTCCAAAAGGTCGCTCGAATACCCGTGCCCCGAAAGCGACCCCGACACCCAAAGGCAGTCGATGTACATATAACCGTCCGCGACGATGGGGTTCCACGCATACTCCGCCGGCAGATATTCGATAAAGCACTTGCCCCGCGCCGCGCTTTTGAGAAACACCAGCCCCTCGTCAAGCCGCGCGGCGAGCCACGCTTTTTTTGACGCCACCTGCACGTCTTTGTCGTTTGAAATGGCACAGCAAATATGCTCGCCGGCAAGGTTTTCTTTCGTCAGTCGAATATACTCCATCGAAAAATTCCTCCGAATTTATTTTGCAGGAAAAATGAGGCTGTAAAGGAACAGAGGCCCTTTACAGCCTAGGAAGATGAGATACGAACACGCACGGTTTTAACGGGCGTCTTTCCGCCCATTCGTCAGCAAAGCGCTTGTTCATATCCTAGTCACGGAGACATAAATACCCCGGGCATTTTTGAGGACAGTACGTTTCCGCCGTCCTCTCCGATGATCACGTGATCCACAAAGCGAATACCAAACAGGTGAAACGCATCGGAAATGATATGCGTGGTTTCGATATCGTCCTCCGACGGCACCGCGGGTCCGTGCGGATGGTTATGTACCAAAATGACCGAGGCGGCGTTGGCGCGCAGTACCCGTTCCACGAGGTCACGGGTGTTCATCGCGATACTGTTGACTGAGCCCACGCCCACTTTTTCGATCCCGATGATCCGCTTGTTGTTGTCGATCAGGATCATATACACCACTTCCGCCGATACGCCGATATAATACCGCTCCATCATCTCGATCACTTTTTTTACGCTGTCAAACTTGCGGAGGGTAACTTCCTCGCAGAGCGCCGTGCGGTAAATATCGGGGATCAATTTCAAAAACGCCGCCGTATTGCGGCTGACGCCCTCCACAAGGCAAAGTTCGTCCGCCGTGGCGTCAAACACGCCGCGCAGATTGTGAAACCGCAAAAGCAGTCGATGCGCGATCTCGTTGGTATCCCTGCGCGGGATCGCGTAAAAAAGCAAAAGTTCCAGCGCGGTATGGCTGTCGAGATTGTCAATGCCGTCACGTATATACCGCTCACGCAGGCGCTCACGGTGCCCCGCGTGGAGTGACTCGCTCATTGTTCCAGGCGGCGCACAAATGCCGCCGCGGTATAAAACGTACAGCCAAAGACCTTGGCACCGTCTGTCACGGTCGTCACAGAATTTTTGCCGATCTCATAGGCGAGGACGTCACGGTCGCAAAGCAAAACCACCACCGTCTTTTTCACGGCGTGCGGCGCGGCGGCGGGCATCTTCCAGAGATAGTCGTTGCTGCCAAAAGCGCCTTTTTCGGTCAGGTACATCCCGTTTTTCATAAAATACAGGCGCTCTGCCGCGCGGTCAAGCGAAAGCACCTTGATTTGATACAAAGTATCGTCGGTTTCCACCGTGCAGTCGATCTTGCCGCTGTCGTTTTTGCTGACGCCGAAGAGCCCGAAACTCTTAAAAGCGTAGCCTTTCGCTTTGCAGACGTTTTTGACGTCACCGAGTCCCTGTGCCATACGTTCTCCCCCCTGTGCTTGCAAATTTGATGCGGCCGCTATTGCATTCCGCACCGAATTCTGCTAAAATAAAAATGAAAAAGCCCCGCGGTGGCGGGGCTTTCATGGAGCTGGTAGCCGGACTCGAACCGGCGACCTGTTGATTACGAATCAACTGCTCTACCAACTGAGCCATACCAGCACGACAAGTATTATACAACACAAAGTTTGACTTTGTCAAGAGGTATTTTATGAATTTATGCGATATTCGTACCGTGCGCGATATTCTTGCGGCGTTCGGCACGCAAACAAAGAAAAACTTCGGGCAAAATTTTCTCATCCGCCGCGAAATCCCCGAGCGGATCGCCGAGGAATGCTGCGACGCGCGCGACAGCGTCATCGTCGAGATCGGACCCGGCATCGGTTGCCTGACCGCCGAACTTGCGCGGCGCTATCGCCGCGTCATCGCGTTTGAGATTGACAAAACGCTGATCCCCGTCTTGAAATTCACGCTGGGCGAGTTCCGCAACGTCGAGGTCATCGAGGGCGACATCATGGAGGTCGATCTGCAAAAGGTCCTCGCCGAGAGAGCCGCGGGAGAGCGCATTTCGGTCTGCGCCAACCTCCCCTACTATATCACCACGCCGATTTTGATGCGCCTGATCGAGAGCGGCGTGCCGTTTGACAGCATCACCGTTATGGTCCAGGCGGAGGTCGCCGACCGCCTCACCGCAACGCCCGTGCGCGGCGACTACGGCGCGATCACGGTCGCCGTCCGCTACTACGGACAGCCGCGCCTGCTTTTTCCCGTGGGGCGCGACAATTTCCTGCCCGCGCCGAAGGTGGATTCCGCCGTCGTGCGCATCGACCTGTACGCGGACAAGCCGGTAAAGCCGCAGAGCGAAAAAGATTTTTTCAAAACGGTCAAAGCGACGTTCGGTCAGCGGCGAAAGACCCTGGCAAACGCCCTTTCCGCAGGTCTTTCCGACCTTGGCAAAGACGAGATCAACCGTGCCATTACCGATTGCGGATTTGACCCGCAGATCCGCGGTGAAAAACTCTCGGTTGCGGATTTTGCCGCCCTCTCCGACCGCTTGTTTCGGGGAAAATGACCGAAAATCCACCGAAAATTACAAAAAACGGACCGTAAAAACAGAGGTTTTACAGTCCGTTTTTTCTATAGGCAAAATTTTCGGAACACGCAAGTTACATTGCGGTATAGCCGCCGTCCACCGCAAGGTTGACGCCGGTCACGTATGCGGATGCGGGCGACGCCAAAAAGATCGTGGCGGTATCCAGCTCGCCCTCCTCGCCGTAGCGCTCCTCGGGGATCATGGTCTTGGCGTTTTGCTGGAAGAAATCGCTGTTTAGCGTATCTCTCGTCAGATCGGTATAGAAGTAGCCCGGGCAGATGGCGTTGACGGTGATATTGTATTTGCCCCATTCCGCCGCAAGCGCACGGGTCATATTGACCTCGCCGCCCTTTGCCGCGTGGTAGGGTGCGGAGCCGGCGATCTTATTGCCGACCAGACCGTACATCGAGGCAATGTTGATGATGCGGCCGTACTTTGCGCCGATCATTGCCTTTTTTGCCACGGCACGCGCCACGCGGAAGGAACCGAACAGGTCGATGTTCATCTCGTTTTCAAACTGCTCGTCGGTGATGTCCTCCGCCGGGGCGACCGCGCCGGTGCCTGCGTTGTTGATGAGGATATCCACTCTGCCGAATTTGGCGATCACCGCGTCCACCATGGCGTCTACCGCGGCGGTATCGGTGATGTCGCAGCGGACGGCAAGCGTTTGTACGCCGTATTCCTTTGCGATGTCGGCGGCAACTTCGTCGATCAGATTTTGGCGGCGGGCGACCGCAACGATGTTTGCCCCCTGGTTTGCAAGTGCTTTTGCCATCTGAACGCCGAGCCCCGTCGAGCATCCCGTAACAATGGCGACTTGTCCTTTAAGATCAAAATAGTTTTTCATAATATATCTCTTCTTTCATTTTAAGATTTCGTTTTATTTTTGCCGCTGTTTATTGTAAAGCGCGGGCGCGCGCCCGTCAATGCAAAGATTTTTCACTTTTCAAAATTTTCTTGCGGCGCGGACAGGCGCCTGTTTTGTATTATTATACCACGCCGCCCCGCCGCTTTTCAATGCTTTCGGCTGCCGAAGTTTATTTTTCGACCCTCGGGCGCACGGCGCGGTGCGTGTAAAAAAGGCGCCGTCGCGGCGCCTTTTTTACGCGGGATCACAGGTACTTTCCCGTCACGCTTGCGGGATCGTTTTTGATCTTCTCCGGCGTGCCGACGGCAATCACGCGCCCGCCGAGTTCTCCGCCGCCCGGTCCCATATCAATGATATAATCGGCGTTTTTGATGACGTCAAGATCGTGCTCGATAACGATGACCGTCGCCCCCGCCGCAACCAGCGTGCGAAATACCGAAAGCAGGGTCTCCACGTCCAGCGGATGCAGCCCGATGGTCGGCTCGTCAAAGACGAACACCGTGTCCTCCTGCCCCCTGCCCATCTCCCCGGCGAGTTTCAGCCGCTGGGCTTCCCCGCCCGAAAGACCGGGCGTTTCTTCACCGAGGGTGAGATAGCCGAGTCCCAGCGCCGAGAGCACTTCAAGTTTGCGTTTGACCGGCGGCAGATCCCGGCAGACATCGACCGCCTCATCCACGCTCATATCCATCAGCGCGGGCAGGGAGTATCCGCGCTGCCCTCCCTTCGGCGTGCGGCAGATCAAACTTGCCTCGCGGCCGTAGCGCGAACCGCCGCAGTCGGGGCAAGGGATATCCACGTCCGGCAAAAACTGCACGTCCAGGCTGATGGCGCCCGTCCCGTCGCAGGTCGGACAGCGCAGCCGCCCCGTGTTGTAGGAAAAATCGCCCGCCCCAAAGCCCCCGGCTTTGGCGTCCGCACAGCGCGCATATGCCTTGCGCAGTTCATCGTGGACGTCGGCGTAGGTCGCCACGGTAGAGCGCACGTTGACCCCGATCGGCGTGGCGTCGATCAGTTTGACCCGGCGGATGCCGTCCGCCTTGACCGCCTTTACGTGCGCGGGGGCGGCGGTGCCCCCGATTTCGGCTTCCAGCGCAGGGATCAGACTTTCAAGCACCATGGTCGTTTTCCCCGAGCCGGATACGCCGGTGACCGCCACCAGCCGCCCTTTCGGAAAATCAACTTCCAGCGGTTTGACCGTGTGGATCTCCGCCGTGGACAGATGGATCTTTCCAAGGGCAAAGACCTCGCCGCCCGCGGCGCGTCCGCCCACGTCCACCGTCCGTTTGCCCGACAAAAAGCCGCCGATGCGCGAGTTTTCGTTTTCCGCAACGTCCGCCACCGTTCCCGCGGCGATCACGCTGCCGCCGCCGGCGCCCGCGCCCGGTCCCATTTCGATCAACCAGTCGGCGCGACGCAAAACGTTGGTATCGTGATCGACCAGCACCACCGTATTGCCGTCCGCCAAAAGGTCGTCCATCACGCCGTACAGCCCCTCAAGGTTGGACGGATGCAGACCGATGGACGGCTCGTCCAGCACGTAGAGTACGCCCGTGGTGCGGTTGCGCACGGCGCGGGCAAGCTGCATCCGCTGGCGCTCCCCCGTGGAGAGCGTGGACGCGGCGCGATCCAGCGTGAGATAGGAAAGCCCGAGGTCACAAAGGCGCTTCGCCGCCCCGAAAAACGAGGCGCAAATGCTCTCTGCCATCGGGCGCATCTCCGGCGGAAGAGAGGACGGCACGCCATCTGCAAACGAGATCGCCGCCGCAAGCGTCATTTTGCAGACGTCGGCAAGCGAGATCCCGCAAAGGCGCGGGGCGCGCGCGGCGTCCGAAAGGCGCGTACCGCCGCAATCGGGGCAAATATCCTGCCGCAAAAATTTTTCCACGCGCTTCATTCCCTTTTCGTCCTTGACGCGGGCAAGTGCGTTTTCCACCGTATATTTGGCGTTGAAGTAGGTAAACATCATATCGCCCGCTTCGCCCGTCGTCTTATTTTGATAGACGACGTTTCGCTTTTCGGCAGGGCCGTTGAACACGATGTCCCGCTCGCGCGCGGTCAGATCCTTGAACGGCACGTCGGTACGCACGCCCATCTCGCGGGCAATATCCTTCATCAGCGACCACATCAGCGTTTGCCAAGGCGCGACCGCGCCCTCGTCGATGGTGAGGTTTTCATCGGGGACGAGCGTGGATTCATCCACCGTCCGTACAACGCCGGTGCCGTCGCACCTTTTGCACGCGCCCTGACTGTTAAACGCAAGTTCCTCCGCGCCCGGGGCAAAAAAACTTTCGCCGCAGGTCGGACAGACCAGCGGGCGTTCCGCCGCCACGTTCATCGACGGCGGCAGATAATGCCCGTTTTTACAGCGGTGACTTGCCAGGCGCGAAAACATCGGGCGCAAAATATTGAGCAGTTCGGTCCCCGTACCAAACGTACTGCGGATGCCGGGGACGCCCGGACGCTGCCGCAGGGCAAGCGCCGCAGGGACGTACAAAACCTCGTCCACCTGCGCCTTTTCCGCCTGGGTCATCCGGCGGCGCGTGTAGGTGGACAGCGATTCCAGATACCGGCGCGAGCCCTCCGCGTACAAAATGCCGAGCGCCAGCGAGGATTTGCCCGAGCCGGACACGCCCGCGATGCCGCACAGTTTGCCGAGCGGGATATCCACGTTGATATTTTTCAAATTATGAACTCTGCCGCCGCGCACCTGGATATGACTCGGCGATTTCTTTGTATTCTGCTCCATAGGTTCTCCGAAATTTTCAAAATTTTTCCTGTTTTTCCAAAATTATATATACCATAAACGGGATAAAAAAGCAAGCGGAGAATGCTTTGGAAACTCTGCCTTAAATTTTGCCGTTTTTGCGCGCGGATCTTGCCGTTTTGGAAATCATTACATTTGAAACGCGGCGTTTTCTCTGCTATAATGGAGTTGTCCTCGAGAGACAAATCCGGTTAGGAGGTATGTATATAATGTGTAATTTCAATTTGAACTGCAGCGCGTGGAATTGCAACTCGATATGGCAGCTTCTTTGCTCGCTGATCGGCTGCGGCTGCTGAAACGCTTTGCGGTAAATTCCCCATTCGTTTTTACGGTAGTACATTGAATACACGGGCAGCCTCACCGCACGGCGCGGTGAGGCTGTCTCCTTTTTTTAGGAGGTAAATATGAAAAAGATCCTTACGCTTTGTATGTCGGCGCTCCTCTTTTTGTCGGTCGCCGCTTCGGCGTCCGCCGCCGACGTCTTTTATACGGTGGTGCGCGGCGACAGTTTGTGGAAGATCGCCGTGCGGCACGAAATCGGCGTCAGTGAGATCATCGCCGCCAATCCGCAGATCCAAAACCCGAATTTGATCTATCCCGGCAATATCGTGCGCGTTCCCTTGCAGGATGCCGGCGTCGCCGCCTATGAGGACGAAGTTATCCGCCTTGTCAATGCGGAGCGGGCGCGGTACGGGCTGAGTCCCTTATCCAAAAATTGGGAACTCTGCCGCGTGGCGCGTTACAAATCGCAGGACATGGCGGACAGGCGCTACTTTTCGCACACGAGCCCGACCTACGGCTCGCCGTTTCAGATGATGAAATCTTTCGGCATCACCTACCGCGCGGCGGGTGAAAACATCGCCTACGGTCAGCGGACGCCGCAAGAGGTCGTCAACGCCTGGATGAACTCACCGGGACACAGGGCAAACATCTTAAACGCCGCCTTTACCGAGATCGGCGTCGGGTACGTGGCAAGCGGGAACTACTGGACGCAGATGTTTATCGGATAAAACATAAAACAAGGGTGGGGCAAATGCCCCGCCCTTGTTTTTTTATCGTGCGGAAAAACGCATACCATCCTTTACTTTCTGCCAAAAAGCGATTTGAAGAAATTTCCGATCGCATCCAAAATATTGAAAAACCAGTTGGATTTTTGTTCGGTCTTCGGCGCCGACTTTGCATCGGCGGCGCCGCTCTGTGACGGATTCGTCTTTTCTTCGGTCTTTTGGGATGTTTTTGCGTCTTTGGCGCTTTCCCCGCCGACATGATTGCTTTCGGAAGAAGGTTGCTGTGCGGCAGTTTCACCGCCTGCCGCGGGCGTTTTTTCGCTCTCCCGCGACTGTGCCGACGCCTCTGTCTTGCCGCCGTTTTGCTTGCCGCCGACCGTGCCGTCAGAAGTCTTCGGGGCGTTGGCGCCGGGGGCTGTGGGCTGTGCCGACGGTGTGGGAATCTGTATGTCGGTAGACGGCGCCGACGGTGCGGTTGCCGCAGGCGCCGACGGCGTTACTTCCACGTCCGACGTCAGCCCGCCGCTCTGCATCTGTCCGTCCGCAGGGCGCGGGAACTGTCCCTGTTCGCCGCCCGGGAACTGTCCGTCTATGGGCGCCTGTCCCTGTTCGCCGCCCGGGAACTGTCCGTCTATGGGCGCCTGTCTCTGTTCGCCGCCCGGGAACTGTCCCTCTGTGGGGCGCTGTCCCTGTCTGCCGCCGGGCATCCGTCCCTGATTTGCGCCGGGGAATTGTCCCTCTGCGGGCATCTGTCCTTGTGTGCCGCCGGGGAATTGTCCCTGTCTGCCGCCCATATTGCCCATACCCATGCCGCCGACCGAAGTCGTGCCGGCGGTGGCGGTGGCTGCCGTTTCGCTGCCGACCTTGAGCGTATACGACGCGCCCGAGGTCAAGGCGGGGCTTGCAAAGAGGATATAACTTGCGTTTCTGACCGCTTTTGCCTCATACAGCACCGTCCCTTTCTCGTCGGTGATTTGGAAGCTGCCGCCCGCGCTGACCAGTGCGGTCTGCGCACCGCCAAAGCCGCCCATTCTGCCGCCCATCATGCCGGTCGTACTGTCAAACGTCAGGTAAGGCGTATCGGCGGTGTATCCCTGCATCATACCGAGGTGACCGACCGCAAGGACGGTCGCACCCTTAAAGTTTGTGCCGGTTTCGGCGTCGAGCGGATCGCCGTCCCCCTGCGATGGCGCATAAACTTCCAGCGTGCCGCCGCAGAGATTGATGGCGCCGTTGGAATCCACGCCGTCCCCCGCGGTGACGTTGATGTAAACGCTTCCGCCGTACTGATTGTAAGCAAAACTATAATTCGTCAGGTCGGAATTTGCCGCATTGACGCCGTCGTCGGTGGCGTTGACCGTGATGTTGCCCGAATAGATATTGAGCGTTGCCGCCTCTATCCCCTCTTTCGACTTTACAACGTTTACGGTGGGTCCCGCCGTGCCGTCTGCGCCGATATTCATCACGTAGTCGCATTTGACGCCGTCGTCCGCCGCGGATACCGTGACGTTGCCGGAAAGGATGTTGAGTTCTTTATCGGCTTTGAGCCCATCGCCGACGGTTGCGGTGATGTTCAGCGTCAGATCACGGATCGTCAGCGACGCCGTGGAGAGGAGCGTATCGGTGGCGTTGCCGTCGGCATCTTCTTCGTAGAGATCAGCGCCGCCTTTGACGCCGTTTTTGCCGTTTGCCGTGACACTCAAAGTACCGCTGCCGCAAAGGGTGACGTTTGCGCCGTCCTTGCACTTGATGACCGCGTTTTCAATGTCCGGATACAGCGCCGCATCGGTATAAATATCGTCGTTGTTGTACTTGTCGTCGGCGAGGTGATTGACCGTGCCCGCCGCCGCGACGATCTTGACCTCGCTGCCCTTGTTGCAGGTCAGGGGCGCGGTCGCAGACGCCGTGAGTGTGAGCCCGTTCAGCACCAGGGTGACGCCGGTGACGTTTTTCTTTATGACGATACTGCCGTCCTCACAGGCGCCGGAGAGGATATACGTGCCGGCCTCTTTGATGGTCAGCGACGTGCCGTCGATCTTGTAGCCGCTGTACGTCCCCTCGTTTACCGTGATCCCCGCGGCGGTGAAAACAAAACTCGTTGCCCCCGCGGCGGTATATTCACTCTGTGTGGCAGTTTGCCCCGCGGCAAACACCGCCGTGGAAAACAAGAGGAGCGCCGCAAGCAAAAGCGCGCCGAGGCGAAGGTGTTTCATCGTTGATTTTTGGATTTTCATAGTCGTTTCCTCCGTTGTGATTTTTTCTTTCTGTCTTTATTTTACGGCCAAAGATTGAAACTAAATTGAAGTTTTTTAATTTTTTCAAAGTTGATTTTGCGTTTCCGCATACGGCAAAAGCGCGATCTCAAGATTGCCGTTTTTCGTGCGGAGTTCGTCGATAAACGCCTTTTCCTCCGCGGGATCTTTCATCTGCACTTTATACGAAAGGCGGAACATACTGCCCATGCCGGTGGTTTTTACGCCGGCGTTTTCGATTTTTTTCAGATAGCGGTCGAAAATATCGTCAAACGCGCCGTTGTACTCCAGCGACTCGGGGATCGTGATGCGGAGCAGTTGTTCCGCCGCGGCGGTCTTATGCTCAAACAACGGCGCCGCGCTGAGAAAGAAGAAGAGCGCCGCAAGCACGACGAGGATCACCACGCCGTAGGCGATATAACCCATACCAAAGGCGATGCCCGACCCCATGGAGATCAGAATGGCGGCGATCTCATCCGCGCTCCCCTGCGCCGAGCGGAAGCGGATCAGTCCAAACGCACCGCCGATGGCAACGCCCGCGCCGATATTGCCGTTGACAAAGGTGATCACGGCGGCGACCACAAAGGGGAGCAGCGCCGTCACGATGAAAAACCGCTTGGTGGAACGAACGCGAAAACTCATGATAAAGGCGTATACGAGCCCTGCCGCAAGCGCGGCGGCCGCCATGATGAAAAACTGCGCCGGCGTTACGGTGCCGGAATAAATCGACTGAAACATACCTATTCTCCTTTTCTGTTAAACGGCTTTTGCCCCGACAAGGCAACGGCTGTACGCCTCGCCGTATTTGGAAAAACTGCTTTTTTTGATCTTGCCCGCCGAGAGGATCCGGGCAAGCCATAGTGGCATCGCCCCTTCAAGTTTGATCTCCACGATCGTCTGTCCGTCCTCAAAAAACGGCGTGCCGTCAAGACTGTCCGTCAGGGTGAGGCGGTCTGTACGATAGCGCGGGCACTCGTCGATCGTGAGGCGGAGATCGCCGTCCGGCGCAAAATACGCAGTGCGGTCATAGAGGATCAGACAGGTCGGCACCAGCGTTTTGTAATAGTCGCGAAACGCCGTCATCTCGCGGTCGATCTGCCCCTCGCCGAGATCTTCCCCACCGCTGAGAAACCGCTCTGCCTGCGGGATCGTCGTTTGCACGCGGCGCTTGTATACGACGTCGTACGCCTTGCGCTTCATCTCGAGAAAGACGGGCGAGGACGCGTCGGCAAGTCCGTAGGCACGCAGGCGCATCTTTTCCTTAAAGAGCGGCTTTTCCACACTCGTCCGGATCAGCCGAAAGTTCGGCGTATCGTAGTAGAGCGAGGCGATCGTCGTTTTACCGTAGTTGTCCGCCGCCATATAGCCGTCAAGGTGTTCTCTCAAAAATTCGGTCTGCGCCGCGGTCAGCAAATATTTCATCTCCACGCGCTGCATTACCGTGATTGCCATACGTATTCCTCCTTTGAATTTATCGGGACGTCACAGGCTGGTCGCTGTAACATGCCGTGCCGCCGTAGGTCTCCGAATTTGTAAACGTATACGAAACGCCGCCGATCTCCACCGTGTGCGTGCCCTCCGTATGCAAATCAAGCGCATACGAAGGCAGATCTCCCTTTGGCAAAGTCGCGCCGCCGAGGACGATCAGCGTGCCGCCGGATACCGTCACGTCGCCGTCGGCGTCCAGCGCCGCCGCAGCCGCGCCGGACGGGCCGCGCGTGATCACCACGCCGCCCGACTGCACGTAGTCGCCGTTTGTGTCGATGCCGTCGGTGTCTTTTGTCGGCGAGACCTCCACGTCCAGATATCCGCCGCAAATTTCGACGCGGGGCGCCTCGGCGCCCTTGCAGGCGTTGACGCCGTCGTCGCCGGCGCGGATCGTCGTCCTGCCGCCGAGAATGCGGATGACGTTGGCTTCCAGCCCCTCATAGGCGCTCTCTATCGTGACTCTCCCGCCCGAGATCTCAAGCACGCCGTCGGCGTGGACGGCGTCCGCGCCGTAGGCTGTCTGCGCCGCGGCGGCGCTTTTGTGCTCCGCCGCGGTTTTGTTTTCGGGGGTGGAAACGCACATCACGACCTTGCCGCCCGAGAGCAGGATATCGCCTTTGCCGACGCCGCCGGCGGCAAAAATCTTGCCGCTGTCGGCGTGCAGCCCGTCGTCGTCGCAAAAGAGGGTGATCTCGCCGTCCGCCACGCGCACTTCGTTTTGCGCCTTGACGCCCTTGTAGGAGGTCGTCGTCACGTCGGAAGCGGTATAACCGCTGCAGGCGCCGGTATACACCGTCACCGTCGGGGCGCCGCCGTCCGCCTGCGCCGTCATTTCAAAATCGTGCGCCGCCGAAAAGCCGTCGCCTGCGGCGTAAACGGTGATCTCGCCGCCCGAGAGCAGGACGTCGCCGCGGACTTTGCCGCTCTTGTTCAAATCTGTATTCTCGGTTTTGACGCCGTCGCCCGTTTTCGACGCGGCGACAAGCCTGCCGCCCGTCACGGTGACCGAGTCGCCGCCGCAGATCGCCGCGCCGCGGGCAACGACTTTTAAGGAAAGATTTTGGATCACAAGATCCTTTGTCGTCACGATGCCGCTCCCCGCGCCGCCGTCCACAACAAGGATACCGTGTCCCTTGATCTTGAGGTCGCAGGCGGCGCTGATCGCGCCCTCTGTCTGTGCGGCGATTTGCACTGTGCGGGTATCTTCGATCACGTTTTCGGTCCCCCGCACGGCGGAGATCTCGGTCTTACCTGCCGTGCGTACCTCGATCGGCGCGCCCTGTCCGCAGGTGACGGTGGCGCCGGCAAGCTGCAGGACGACTTCGTCGTTTTCTCCGGCGTCCACCACGATCCGTCCGTCGAGCAGTCCTTTTGCCGTGTAGGTCCCCGCCGAGGTGATCGTATACACGCCGTCCGCACGCTCCACGGCGCCGTCTCCCGTTTGCAGGGAAAACGCGCCGGTGACTTTATCCGCGCTGACGGTCGTATCCACCGCCGAAGCTTCCCCGTCCCGCGCGCCGCAGGCGGCAAGCGCAAGCGCCAGTGCGGCGGCGCTCAAAATCGCAATGCCTTTTTTCATACCGTCATCTCCTTTGGAGAATAAAAATCTCCTCTGTATTTGTCCTTACTTAACAATATACAGAGGAGGATTGAAAAAAGATTGAAGTTTTTTAATTTTTTTATTTTTAATTCTTTTTCAGCGGGAGGGAAACCGTAAAGACCGCCCTGCCGGAAAGATACGCAGCGCGGATCTTTCCGCCGTGCGCCTTTGTGACCGCCTGCGCGATGGAAAGTCCGAGCCCGTAGTGCCCGTCCTCACCGCTGCGTGCGGCGTCCGTGCGGTAAAAGCGGTCAAACAAATGTGAAAGTTGCTCCGCGCCGAGTTCTTCCGCGTCGTTTTCGACCGTCAGCACCGCAAAATGCCGCTGGCGTTTGAGCGAAACCAGGATCTCCTTGCCGTTGCCGTGCGAGAGCGCGTTGTCAAGGAGGATGGAAACAAGTTGGCACAGGCGGTTTTTGTCGCCCGAAACGTACAGCCCCGCGTCGATATCCGACGTGATGGTAACGCCGCGCTCAAACGCCAGCGTCTCAAACGGAAAAACCTCGCCCAGGGTCAGTTTGGAAAAATCCAGCGTCTCTTTCACCGCCGTGCCGCCCTCGGCGCGCGACAGGGCAAGCAGTTGTCCGACAAGGTCCTGCATCCGCCGGTTTTCGTAGTCGATATTGCCGAGCCACTCGCTGTCCCCCCACTCACGCCGCAACAGGTCGCTGTTGGCGGAGATCACGGCGATCGGGGTTTTCAGTTCGTGTCCGGCGTCCGAAACAAAGCGCTTTTGCCGCTTGTCGTTTTCTTCCAGCGGGCGCACGATCCGACGGGCGATCACCACCGAGATCGCAAACAGGATCACCGTTGACGCCGCCCCGATCCAGATCATTTGCCAAAACAGGCGGCTTTGATAACGATCGCTGACCGTGCCGTCGATCATGGCGACCAGCGTATAGTCCTCCCGCGCGTCCACAAGATAGGTCATACTGCCGACCTTGCCCTCCGTTTGCCCCGTCTTCAAGATCCCGGCGGCGGTCTCCGTCAGCGTTTCTTCACTCTGCACGCCGTTGTTGCCGGTCTCGACCGTCAACACTTCCCCGTCCTTGTCATACGCCACCGCGTAAAAGGTCGACAGCCGAAACGCCGGCTCAAATTTTTCGGGGCGCCCGCGGCGCATATCGCGCAGTTCGTCCTTTTCAGCCGGAAAAGCCGCAGGCTTTTCGCCCGCCCCGCTCTCCCCGTCGGGCAGCGCGGGGGGCGCATACGGAGAAAACCGCTCGGCAAAAGTATGGAGCATTTCGCGGTTTTCCCGCGCCGCCGCCGCACGGCTCGAAAGATAGATCGTCGTAAGCGTCACCGTCATCAGCGCAAGGAGAGAAAACACGACCGTAAATACGATCTTTCTCCGCGTTTGTTCAAACATCACCGCACCTCAATTCATACCCTATGCCGCGCAGGGCTTTGATCTCGCATTTGGATTCCACAAACGCAAGTTTCTTTCGCACAAACGACATATACACTTCCACGTTGTTATACTCGGCGTCCCCCTCGTAGCCCCAGACTTTCAGCGCGATCTGCTCACGCCCCAGCACCTGTCCCTGATTTGCGATCAGGTATTCGAGGATGCGGAGTTCCTTTTCGCCGAGGCGCACGCTCTGCCCGTTGTCGCATCGGAGGAGCGCGCCTTTAACGTCCAGCGACAGGTCGCCAAAGGTCAGGCGCCCGTCGTTTGTCGGCAGTCCGCGCCGCCCGAGCGCGCGCAGGCGCGCAAGCAGTTCCTCGGTCATAAAGGGTTTGGTCAGATAATCGTCCGCGCCGCTGTCCAGACCCTCTACCTTGTCGTCAAGTTCGCTCTTTGCCGTGAGCATCAGGATCGGCGAGCGGATGCCGCTCGCCCGTGCACGGTGCGCAACCGAAAAGCCGTCAAGCCCCGGCATCATCACGTCCAGTACCGCGAGATCATAAATGCCGCTTTCCAATTCAATGAGGGCGTCGTTGCCGTTGTCCACCGCCGTCACCTCGTACCCCTCGCGCCGCAGGATCTCACAAAGCGCCCGATTCATCCGTTTTTCGTCTTCCGCAAGCAGTATCTTCATCCCGTCGCCTCCCTGCCCGTTTTTTCTTATGGTATTCCGCAAATATTGAATCAAGATTGAACGCGCCGAAAAATCTCCGCTTTGTGCGGCAGGCGCTTTTTTTCAGTGTATCACAAATCGGGCGCAAACGCAAATATTTTGCAAAAAGACGGCGTGCACACTGCATTTTTTGTGAATTTTAAAACCTTGACAAATTCGATGCACGGTAGTATAGTAATATGCAATGAAAAAATAGAAAAACCGTAAGACGGAGGATCTATCATGCAAACCAAAATCGCCGTTGCCGGCACGGGCTACGTCGGCCTCTCCATCGCCGCGCTGCTCGGGCAAAAATATCCTGTGTGCGCCATCGACATCATCAAGGAAAAAGTCGACCTCATCAACAGCGGCGTCTCGCCGATCCGCGATGAGTATATCGAAAAATTCCTCGCTGAAAAGCGCACGAGCATCCACGCCACGCTCGACCCCAAAGAGGCGTATACGGGCGCGGATTTTATCGTCGTTGCCGCACCGACGAACTACGACCCGCAAAAGAACTATTTTGATACGAGCGCGGTGGAAAATGTCATCGAGACCGCACGCACCTACAACAAGGACGCATTTATCGTCATCAAATCCACCATCCCCGTCGGTTATACGAGATCCGTGCGCGAAAAGTTCGGCGACGACAAGATCTTGTTCAGCCCCGAGTTCCTCCGTGAGTCGAAAGCACTGTACGACAATCTCTATCCCTCCCGCATCATCGTGGGCACCGATATGGAAAACCCCGCGCTGGTCGATGCGGCAAACCGCTTTGCCGATATGATGGATTCCTGCACCGCGGAGCAGAACAGCAAAAAACTCCTGATGAACTTTACCGAGGCGGAGGCGGTCAAACTCTTTGCCAACACCTACCTCGCCCTGCGCGTATCCTTTTTCAACGAGTTGGACAGTTACGCCGAGGCTAAAGGGCTGGATACCAAGCAGATCATCGAGGGCGTCTGCCTTGACCCGCGCATCGGCAACTTCTACAACAACCCCTCGTTCGGCTACGGCGGCTACTGCCTGCCGAAGGACACAAAGCAACTGCTTGCCAACTACGACAATGTGCCCAACAATATCATCGGCGCCATCGTGGACGCCAACCGCACGAGAAAAGATTTCATCGCGGACAGAATTATTGAAAAAAAGCCGAAGATCGTCGGCGTTTACCGCATCACGATGAAAACCAACTCGGACAACTTCCGCGCCTCCTCGGTGCAGGGCGTAATGAAGCGCATCAAGGCAAAGGGCATCGAAGTGGTCGTCTACGAGCCCTCGCTGAAAGACGATCTCTTTTTCAACTCGCGCGTCATCCGCGACATCGACGAGTTCAAAAAAATGTCCGACGTTATCATTGCCAACCGTTTCTCCCCCGATATCGAGGATGTGCTGGACAAGGTTTACACGCGCGATTTGTATTTCAGAGATTAACGCTCAAAAAGGGCGAAAATGAGGTAAAATTATGAAGATTTTGGTCACCGGCGGTGCGGGCTTTATCGGCTTTCACCTCTCCAAGCGCCTCCTGGACGATGGGCATACCGTCGTCGGCTTTGACAACTTGAACGACTACTACGACGTCGGGCTCAAATATGCGCGGCTGGACGTCTTAAAACCCTACGAAAACTACACCTTTATCAAAGGCGACCTCGCGGATAAAGGCGCCGTGTTTGCGCTGTTTGAAAATGGCGCGCCGGACGTTGTCGTCAATCTCGGTGCGCAGGCGGGCGTGCGCTACTCGATCACCAACCCCGACGTGTATATCGAATCCAACATCATCGGATTTTTCAACATTTTGGAGGCCTGCCGCCGCTACCCCGTAAAGCATCTCCTGTTTGCTTCCTCCTCCTCGGTGTACGGCAACCAAGAGAAAACGCCGTTTTCCACCGACGACAACGTTGACCACCCCATCAGCCTTTACGCCGCAACCAAAAAGAGCAATGAACTGATGGCGTTTACCTACAGCCACCTTTACAAGATCCCCGCCACAGGTCTCCGCTTTTTCACGGTCTACGGTCCCTTCGGCAGACCGGATATGGCGTACTTCGGATTTACCAACAAGATCATGGCGGGCGAGCCGATCAAAATTTTCAACAACGGCGATATGTACCGCGATTTTACCTATGTGGACGACATCGTAGAGGGGATTTGCAATATGCTGAACTGTCCGCCGGCGGCGGATGCCAACGGCGACCGCTACAAGGTCTACAACATCGGCAACAACAAGCCGGAAAAACTGATGTACTTTATCGAAACGCTGGAAAAAGCCATTGGCAAGACCGCAAAGAAAGAGTTTTTGCCCATGCAGGCGGGCGACGTGTACCAGACCTATGCCGACGTCTCCGACCTTATGCGTGATTTCGGTTTCAAGCCCGCGACCTCCATCGAAGAGGGGCTTGCCCGCTTTGCGGCGTGGTATAAAGAATACTACCATATCACCTGACGCACAGAGAAGAGCCGCGCCGCAAAGCAGGCGCGGGCAAGGATGCTTCCCATGCGAAAACTTGTAAAAAAATCTCGGATTTTTTTGATTTTTCTCTTGACGCGCCGTATTTTTTGTGCTACACTGATTCCATTCTGAAAAGAAAGGTCAAAGAGCCGTGCAGAACATTCGTTTGAACAGCGTATTTGCATATTATTATTTTAGCTTTATCTATACAACGGATAAGGCTTGTTTTGCTGTTCAAAAATCCGCAGTCGGCGCAAATTGACCGCTCTCGGATCGTTTGAAACCGTACAGGGTTTGCAGCAAACAAGTTGCAAACCCTGTTTTTATTTGTCAACAAAACTATAATATAAATAAAAGGAGAAAAAACAATGATCGTCATCTTAAAGCAAAATGCAGACAAAGCGCAGATCTCACAACTTGAGTCCTGGATCCGCAGCATGGGGCTGGATATCCACAAGTCGCAAGGGCAAAACTCCACCATCCTCGGGCTGGTCGGCGACACCTCCAAGGTGGACATCGACCTTGTCGGCGCCCTCGACATCGTGGAAAACGTCAAACGCATCCAGGAGCCGTACAAAAACGCCAACCGCAAGTTCCATCCGCTGGACACCGTGGTGGATATCGGCGGCGTCAAGATCGGCGGCGGGCATTTTGCCGTCATCGCCGGTCCCTGCTCGGTGGAATCCGAGGCGCAGATCTGTGAGGTCGCGGCGGCGGTCAAGGCAAGCGGCGCGCTTCTCCTGCGCGGCGGCGCGTTCAAGCCCCGCACCTCCCCCTACTCTTTCCAGGGGATGCGCGGCGAGGGCATCAAACTGCTCTCCGAGGCCAAGGCAAAAACCGGACTGCCGATCGTCACCGAGATCATGGACATCTCGCAGCTGCCGCTGTTTGAAAACGTGGATATGATCCAGGTCGGCGCACGCAATATGCAAAACTTTGAGCTTTTGAAAGAACTCGGACACGTCGATAAGCCGATCCTCCTCAAACGCGGTCTTGCCAGCACGATCGAGGAACTGCTGATGAGCGCGGAGTACATCATGGCGGGCGGCAACGAAAACGTCATCCTCTGTGAGCGCGGCATCCGCACCTTTGAGACGGCGACCACGCGCAACACGCTGGATCTGTGCGCCATCCCCGTCCTCAAAGAGCGCACGCATCTGCCCGTGATCATCGACCCGAGCCACGCCACCGGCGTTGCACGCCTGGTCAAGCCGATGTGCATTGCCGCCACCGCGGCAGGGGCGGACGGTTTGATCGTCGAGGTACACAACGACCCCGCGCACGCGCTGTGTGACGGCAAGCAGTCGCTGACGCCCGAAGCATTTGACGACGTGATGAAATGCGTGGAGGCGATCCGCCCCTACGCTTACAAGGGATAAGCCCTTGTCTCCCGAACGAAAATACGCTATAATGGAGTGAAACGGTTTCCTATGAACATCTGTATCTGCGGACTCGGACTCATCGGCGGCTCGCTGGCAAAAGCCGTCAAAGCAAAGACGGCGCATACCGTCTACGGCGTAGACCGTGACGCCGCCGTGGCGGCGACGGCGCTGTCCGACGGTGCGATCGACAAGATCGCGAAAAGAAACGACCTTGCCGACTGTGAGCTTATTATCCTCGCCCTCTATCCGAGAGCCGCCGTCGAATTTGTCCGCGACCACCTAGCAGACTTTCGCCCGGACGCGATCCTGCTTGACACCTGCGGCATCAAGCGGGAGGTCATGGACGGCATCCGGCGCGCGACGGCGGGGACCTCTCTCCGCTTTATCGGCGGTCACCCCATGGCAGGCATCGAAAAGAGCGGATTTTCCGCCGCGTTTGCCACCCTGTTTGAAGGGGCGTCCATGATCCTCTGCACCGAAGCCTGCCGGGACGAGCGCGCTGTCAAAACGGTCGGCGACCTGTGCCGCGCCCTCGGCTTTGCGCGCATCACCATCTCCACCGCCGAGCATCACGACAAGGTCATCGCCTTTACCTCGCAGCTTGCGCACGTCGTTTCCGCCGCCTACATCGCGGGGCAATACGCCACAAAGCACGCGGGATTTTCCGCCGGCTCGTTTCGGGATATGACGCGCGTAGCGCGCCTGAACCCCGAGATGTGGACCGAACTCTTTTTTGAAAACCGCGAAAACCTCTCGGACGTCATCGGCGAACTCATCGAAAATCTCGGCAAGTTCAAAACCGCGCTGGACAGCGGCGACGCCGCCGGGATGCACACGCTGCTGAAAGAAAGCAACGAGCGAAAGATCCGCTCCGAAAATCTGTGATCCGCTTTGCAAAAAAAGGATAGAATGATCTTATGAAAAAAATTACCGTAAACACAAGCCGCGTCTACGAGGTTTTCATCGGCGGCCGACTCCTCTCGCACGCAGGAGAACTTCTTGCGGCGGCCGTGCCCGTGCAAAAAGCCCTCGTCGTCTCGGACGATATCGTATATCCGCTCTACGGAAAAAAGCTGGAGAGTTCGCTCTCCGCGGCCGGATTTTCCTGCCGCAACTTTGTTTTTCCAAACGGGGAGGCGCACAAACGGCTCTCTGTCATTGAGGAGATCCTTGAGTATCTTGCAAAAGAGCATTTCTGCCGCAGCGACGTCGTCGTCGCGCTCGGCGGCGGCGTCTGCGGCGACATGGCGGGCTTTGCGGCGGCGATCTTTTGCCGCGGCATCCGCTATATCCAGGTGCCGACCACCCTGCTTGCGGCGGTGGACTCCTCGGTCGGCGGCAAAACCGCCGTGGATCTCTCCTGCGGGAAAAATCTGTGCGGCGCGTTCCATCAGCCCGCCCTCGTGCTGTGCGACACCGACACGCTGTCCACCCTCGCACCGCAAAATACGGCGGACGGACTTGCCGAAATGCTCAAATACGGCGTCATCTGCGACGCCGACCTCTTTGAAAAGGTCAAAAACTACAAAAACGAAGATATGGAAGCCCTCATCGCCCGTTGTGTGGAGATCAAGCGCGACGTCGTCGCCGAGGATGAATTTGACCGTGGCACGCGGCAGCTTCTCAACCTCGGACACACGGTCGGTCACGCTATCGAAGCGGCGTCCGGCTTTAAGATCACGCACGGGCAGGGCGTCGCCGCCGGTATGGCGATCGTCGCACGGGGGGCGGAGGCGCTCGGGCTATGTACGCCGGGCACGGCAAAACAGATCGAGGACGCGCTCGACGCGTGCGGTCTGCCGCAAAACTGCGACTTTGACGCGGATACGCTGGCGACCCTGACGCTCTCTGACAAGAAAGCCGACGGCGACTTTATCCATCTGATCATCCCGCGGCGCATCGGCAAGTGTGAGATCGTCCGCACAAAGCAGGACGACGTACGGCGGCTGATCGCCCGCGGTCTGTAAAACGGCGCTTTTGGGGGCAAAAATGGACATCAACATCCAAAACACAAAACTCTGCGGCGAGATCCGCGCCATCAGCGCAAAATCCGACGTCCACCGCTTTTTGATCGCGGCGGCGCTGGCACACGGGCGCTCCAAGATCTCGTTTACCACCCTCTCCGCGGACATTTCCGCCACCGTCGGCGTACTGCGCACGCTTGGTGCAGAGATCACCGTATGCGGCGGCGACGGCGACTATACCGCCACCGTCCTCGGGGCGCGACCCGTCCCGCAAGACTGCGTTCTCGATGCCGGTGAATGCGGCACCACGGCGCGCCTGTGCCTGCCCGTGGCGGCGGCGCTGACCGACGGCTTTACCATGGCGGGAAAAGCCGGACTTGCCGCGCGCCCGTTTGCCGACCTCTGTACCGCCATGCAAAGCGGCGGCGCCGACTGTTCGAGTGACCGCCTGCCCATCCGCGTGCGCGGCAGGCTGACCGCCGGCGACTACACCATCCGCGGCGACGTCAGCTCGCAATATATCAGCGGACTGCTCTTTGCCCTGCCGCTGCTCGGCGGCGACAGCCGCATTCACCTGTCCACACCGCTCGCCTCGGCAGGCTACGTCGATATGACGCTGGACACGCTCTCGCGCTTCGGCGTCACGGTCGAAAAGGCGGCGGACGGCTATTTCGTCCCCGGCGGGCAGACCTACCGCCCCGTTGCCGCCTACGCCGCCGAGGGCGACTGGTCAAACGCCGCCTTTTGGCTGTGCGCGGGTGCGCTCGGCGGCGATATCTGCGTGCGCGGACTGCACCTTGCCTCCCGCCAGCGCGACCGCGTGATTTCAGAGCTCTTGCAAGCCGCCGGCGCAGACGTCTCCTTTGCAGGCGACGGCGTGCGCGTGCGCGGCGGCGCTTTGCACGCGATCAACGTCGACGGGCGCGACGTCCCCGACCTCTGCCCCGTCCTTGCCTGTGTCCTTGCCTGCGCCGACGGCGAAAGCAAAATCAGTGGCAGTGCGCGCCTGCGGCTCAAAGAAAGCGACCGTATCGCCAGCACGACGGCACTGCTGTGCGCCCTCGGCGGCGAAGTCACCCCCACCCCCGACGGCTTTATTTTGCACGGCAAAAGCATTCTCCCCGGCGGGGTGTGCGACGCGGCAAACGACCACCGCATCGCGATGTGCGCCGCCGTCCTTGCCTGCCGCACGGCAGGCGGCGTCCGTCTCCTCGGCGCACAGGCGGTGAACAAATCCTACCCGACCTTCTTTTACGACTTTCAAAAACTCGGAGGAACATACAGTGTCATCACAAATGGGTAAACAGATCACGATCACGGTCTTCGGCGAATCGCACGCCCCCGCCGTCGGTATGACGCTTTGCGGCGTCCCGGCGGGCGAGCGGATCGATTTTGAGGCGCTCGCCGCCTTTATGCGGCGGCGCGCCCCCGGCAAAGACGCCATTTCCACCGCGCGGTGCGAGGCGGATATCCCTGAGTTTTTATGCGGCGTCACGGGCGGCGTCACCACCGGCGCCCCCATCACCGCGATCATCCGCAACAGCGACACACGCTCGTCCGACTACAAAGGATTTTCGCAAACGCCGCGCCCCTCCCACGCCGACTACACCGCCACGGTCAAGTACGGCGGAAAAAGCGATATGCGCGGCGGCGGACATTTCTCGGGCAGACTGACCGCCCCGCTCTGCATCGGCGGCGGCGTCGCGCTCCAGATCCTCGCGCGGCGCGGCGTAAAAATCGGGGCGCACGCCCTGCGCATTGCCGACGTCAGCGACACGCCGTTTGATTTGGCAAAAGTGGACGAAAGCACCCTCGACGCGCTCGCGGCGCGTGATTTTCCGACCCTCTCGCCGGCGGCGGGCGAAAAAATGATCGGAGAGATCCTCGCGGCAAAGCGCGAGGGCGACTCGGTCGGCGGCGTGATCGAATGCGCCGTCCTCGGTATGCCCGCGGGCTTTGGCGCGCCGATGTTTGACGGGATCGAAAACCGCCTTGCGGCGGCGCTGTTCGGCATTCCCGCCGTCAAGGGCGTGGAATTCGGCAGCGGGTTTGCCGCCGCCGGGATGCGCGGCAGCGCCCACAACGATCCCTTTATCTTTGAGGGCGGCATCGTGCGCACCAAAACCAACAACAGCGGCGGCGTGCAAGGCGGAATTTCCAACGGGATGCCTATCGTCTTTCGCATCGCGGTAAAACCGACGCCCTCCATCGCCAAAGAACAACAGACGGTCAACCTGCAAACAGGGGAGGCCGCAGCGCTGACGATCGGCGGACGGCACGACCCCTGCATCGCCGTGCGCGCCGTCCCCGTCACCGAGGCGGTCGCGGCGCTGACCATACTTGATATTTTAAGCGAGGTACAATAAATGGATATGAAAAAGATCCGCACCGAGATCGACGCGCTGGACGACGTCATCAAAGACGCGTTCCTGCGCCGGATGGAACTCTGCGCCGGTATGGCGGCATATAAAAAAGAAAACGGCCTGCCCGTCTTTTACCCCGCGCGGTAGCGCGAGATCGTTGCGCGGCTGACCAAAGAGATGCCGGCGGATATGGCAACCTATACCAAGGTGCTCTACAACACCCTGTTTGAAGTTTCCCGCGCGTATCAGACGACAAAGATCTCGGACGGCGGCAGACTGTCCGCCCGCATCAAAACGGCGATCGAAAATACGCCAAAGACCCTGCCCACGACCTGCACGGTCGCCTGCCAGGGGACCGAGGGTGCAAACTCCCAGCGCGCCGCCGAAAAACTGTTTTCGATCCCCACCATCCTCTATATGGGCAGCTTTGAGGGCGTGTTCAACGCGGTGGCGAGCGGCTTTTGCCGCTACGGCATCCTGCCGATCGGCAACAATCTGCACGGCTCGGTCACCGAGGTCTACGACCTGATGAAAAAACACAAATTTTATATCGTCAAGAGCATCAAACTGCGCATTGACCACACGCTCGTCGCAAAGCCGGGCGTTCCCCTCTCGGACATCAAGGAGATCTTTTCGCATCCGCAAGCCATCGGTCAATGCCAAAAGTTCTTGTCCTCGCTTGCAGGGGACGTCAAGGTCACCGAGTGCGCCAACACCGCCCTTGCCGCCAAAATGGTGGCACAGAGCGACAGGAGCGACGTCGCCGCGATCTGTGACGCCGGGTGCGCCGAACTTTACGGGCTTTGCGCGCTCGAAAAAAACATCGCCGACAGCGACAACAACTATACGCGCTTTATCTGCATCTCCAAAGACCTTGAGATCTACCCCGGCTCGGACAAAACCAGCATTATGTTCACCCTGCCGCATACCCCGGGCTCGCTCTTTTCGGTGATCGCAAAGTTTGCCGTCCTCGGCGTCAACTTTTCCAAAATCGAAAGCCGTCCGATCCCCGGCCGCGACTTTGAATATATGTTCTACCTCGACTTTGACGCCTCGATCTACTCCGGCGGTCTGCTCGAAGCGCTGAATTCCTTTGACGCCGAATACGAGGGCGGCAGTTTTCTCGGCTGCTACACCGAAATCTGATTTTGAAAGTGAGGCGCGCTGCAAATGCGTGAGCGCAAAAACGATTTTTATCTCATCGGCGAAAAACTCGGGCATTCGCATTCCCCCGCCATCCACGCGCTGCTCGGCAACAAAAACTACGCCCTGCGCGAAGTGCCGCGCGATGAACTTGCCGCCTTTTTTGCGGCGCGGCGCTTTTCCGGCGTCAACGTTACCATCCCGTACAAAGAGGCGGTCATGCCGCTGTGCGACGTCCTCGACGGCGCCGCCGTGGACATCGGCGCGGTCAACACCGTCGTAAATATGGACGGCACGCTCTTCGGCTGCAATACCGACTTTGACGGATTTATCTTTATGTGTCACCTCTCGGGCATCGATTTTGCAGGCAAGAAAGTCCTGATCCTCGGCAGCGGCGGCACCTCCAAAACGGCGGCCGCCGCCGCAAAAAAAATGGGCGCCGCCGCCGTTACAAAGGTTTCGCGCAGCGGCAGCGTCAACTATGAAAACGTCTATACCGCCGCGCACGACGCACAGATCGTGGTCAACACAACGCCGGTCGGTATGTATCCAAACGGCGACGGCTGTCCGCTGGACATCGCGCGTTTTCCGGATCTCTGCGGCGTGGTGGACGTGATCTACAATCCCCTCCGCACGCGACTCATCGCCGAGGCAGAGCGCCTGCATATCCCCGCCGCGGGCGGACTTGCGATGCTGGTGGCGCAGGCGGCGTTTGCCGACCGCTATTTCCGCGCACGGACGCACAGCGGCGAAAACATCGTCCGCATCATCGCCGCGATGCGCGCGCGGCTGACCAACATCGTGCTTGTGGGGATGCCGGGGTGCGGAAAAAGCACGATCGGCAAGATCCTCGCGGCAACGACCGGGCGCAAGCTTTTTGACATCGACCGCATCATCACCGAGCGGGCGGGGATCTCCATCCCCGAGATCTTTGAAACGCAGGGCGAGAGCGCCTTTCGCGATATGGAAACCGAAGTAACGCGCGAGGTTGCCGCAAACTGCGGCGCGATCATCGCCTGCGGCGGCGGCACCGTACTGCGTGAGGTCAACCGCGCCGCCCTGCGACAAAACGGCTGTATCTTCTACATCAAGCGCAAGACCGAAAACCTGGCGCGCGGGGGCAGACCCCTCTCCGCGGGCGACGGCGCCCTGGAAGCGCTGTATGCGCAGCGCCACACCGTCTACGAAGATTTTGCAGACATGATCGTACCCGAAAGTCCAAGCGTCGGCGCCGCCGCCATGGCGACGCTCGAAGCCTTTCGGAGAAAGGATTTTTCAAAATGAAACTACTCGTCATCAACGGCCCCAATCTCAATATGCTCGGTGTACGCGAACCGGAGATCTACGGCAAAAGCACCTACGCCGACCTTGTCGGGATGATCGAGGCGCACGCGGCAGAAAAAGGCGTGGACGTGCACTGTTTTCAATCCAATCACGAGGGCGCGATCGTGGACGAGATCCAGGCGGCGCTCGGCGTATACGACGGCATCGTCATCAATCCCGCCGCCTACACGCACACCAGCGTTGCCATCCTCGATGCCCTCAAAGCCGTCGCCATCCCGACGGTGGAAGTGCATATTTCGGACGTGAATGCGCGAGAGGAATTCCGCCGCCGTTCCTTTGTATCCGCCGTCGCGCTGAAAACCATCGCCGGTCACGGCTTTGACGGCTATATCGAGGCGATGGACCTCTTGCTCTGCCCGCTGCAAAAATAAGTTGTGCGGCAGTTTCGCGTGTTTCCGCGGCTTTATTCAAAGGCGGCGGTCATCAACAGGACATGCCGGCAATTTTGCTAAAACTAAGAAAAAACTCTTGTAAAAACACGGCTTGGAAACCGTGTTTTTATTTTGCAGACTTGAAAACAAGCGCAAATAATGCTATAATGTAACAAAGTTAAGTTGATTTGTAGGAGTCGACAAATATGAATATTATCAATGCTATATACAATCTTGTAAACAGACCTGTTATTGATGTTGTATCATACTATACCGGAAAGAACAGAGCGAACAACTCCGGTGACGCCCTTGAGGAATACATAAAAGATTTATTTGCCGGTACTTTTGATATGAATGAAACTGAAAGACTGGAAACGCTCAACAATGTTTTTTCTTACCTGGGAAACAACAGCAATCCTCCGGATGCTATGCTGCGCGGCGGTGATGCTATCGAAACAAAGAAGATTGAAAGTAACGGTTCTGCTCTCGCTTTGAATTCAAGTTACCCCAAACATGATTTGAAAAGCGATAGCCCTATGATTTCAAATGCTTGCCGCACTGCTGAACATTGGATTAAAAAAGATATGATTTATGCCGTTGGAATTGTTAATAATGATAAATTAAAGCATTTGGCTATGGTGTATGGTCTTGATTATTGTGCAAGTGAGGAATGTTACAGCCGTATTAAAACCACAATCAAAAACGGTGTAGAATCAATACCGGGTGTAGAATTTGCCGAAAGCAGAGAATTAGGCCATATCAACAAAGTAGACCCCCTCGGAATAACATATATGCGCGTTCGCGGTATGTGGGGGATTGAGAACCCGTGGAAAGTGTTTGAGTACATCTATCAAAGAGATTTCACAAATTCCTTCAACTTTATGTGTATCATCAATGAAAGTAAGTGGAACTCCTTTGACAATACGGAATTGATCACCTCGCTTCATATTCATGGTTTTGACATTCGCGATGTAAGGATCAAAAATCCGGATAATCCTGCCCAGCTTGTCAATGCAAAACTAATCACTTACTTTCTGAATTGAGGTGCAAGATATGAAGGTCATCAGCCTTTTTTCCGGTTGCGGCGGGTTAGACCTTGGTTTTGAACGAGCAGGATTTGATATTCCTGTTGCAAACGAGTTCGACCCTACCATTTGGGAAACATTCAAAATCAATCATCCTGAAACAAAACTGATTGAGGGTGACATTCGTAATATTAAAGCAGATGATTTTCCGGCAGATGTTGACGGTATAATCGGCGGTCCTCCGTGCCAGTCGTGGAGCGAAGCCGGAAGTTTAAGAGGTATCAACGACGAACGAGGCAAGTTGTTTTATGACTATATACGCATATTGAGAAAAATTCAACCAAAGTTTTTTCTTGCAGAAAATGTTCCCGGTATGCTTGCCGCGCGTCATAGCGAAGCCGTAAAAAACATTATCCAAATGTTTGAGGAAAGTGGTTATACTCTTTCCGTCACAATGGTAAATGCAAAAGACTACGGGGTTGCCGAAGAAAGAAAGCGCGTTTTTTACATAGGTTTTCGTAAGGATTTGAAGAAAAGTTTTGCTTTTCCCAAAGGCAGTACCGAAGACGATCATAAAAAAATCACTCTTCGTGATGTGATCTGGGATTTGCAGGATACGGCAGTACCGGCAATCCCGCACAACCGCCACAATCCGCAAGCCATAAACAACAACGAGTATTTCACAGGCGCTTATTCGACAATTTTTATGAGCAGAAATCGTGTTAAAAGTTGGGACGAACAAGCCTTTACAGTTCAAGCATCGGGCAGACAGTGCCAGTTGCATCCGCAAGCGCCGAAAATGCAATTTATCGAACAAAACAAAAGACGGTTTGTTCCGGGGAAAGAGCATTTATATCGCCGGATGACCGTTAGAGAAATCGCGAGAATACAGGGGTTTCCTGATGACTTTCACTTTATCTACGATAATGTGGATGATGCTTATAAGATGATCGGTAATGCAGTACCTGTCAATCTTGCTTATGAAATCGCCACTGCAATTGCAAATCAACTAGAATAAGATTCAGACGCTACGCACGCGAGCCGTTCCGCCGCCGTTCCTTTGTATCCGCCGTCGCGCTGAAAACCATCGCCGGTCACGGCTTTGACGGCTATATCGAGGCGATGGACCTCTTGCTCTGCCAAAAGGCGAAAGCGCGGGAGTGACAAACGTACAAAAGAGAGGAAAAGCAACTTTGTCTTTTCCTCTCTTTTTGTATATTCGCGATGCGCCGATTTTTTGTCCGGCGTGTGCGCCGCGCCTTATTTGCCAAACGGTTTTTGATAGTTTTTCGGCGTCTGCCCGCACACCGATTTGAACTGGCGGATAAACTGGATATCGCTCGGATAGTTCAGCTCGTCCGCCGCCATTTTGACGGTATATCCGCCGGAGTTTAACAGATCTTTTGCATATTCGATGCGGCTGCGGATCATATCGGCGATCGGGCTGATCCCGAACTGCAGTTTGTATAAATGCTGGAAATAGGATACGCTCATATGGAGCGTTTCGGCAAGTTTCCTTGTACTGCGCCGCACTTTCGGATTGGCGTAGATCTCGGCGCGCAGGCGCGAAAGCTCGGCGCTGTGCGCACCGGCGGCACCGCCGGTCGCGGTGATCTCCTCGATGAGTTTGAGAAAAAGGATATGCAAATACAAATTACAGATCTCCCCCGCGGCGGCGCCGCCGGCATACTTTTCGTGCTGCATACGGAAAATCAGGTGCGAGAGCACGGACACGTCCTGCACAAAAAGCACCTTGTTAAAGCGCAGTCCTGCAGAGAGCAGTTCCTCACGCTCCTCTGCGGCAAGATCAAACGTCACCCAGTCGTGGAGAAAGGGCTCTCCGTCGGCGCCGAAATGCTGCGTCGCCGTTTTCTCGTAAATCATGACCGAACCGGCGGCGGCGTGTACCGTCTCCCCGTCCAGGACGAAAAAAGCGCGGCTGCGGAGGACGAGCATCACGTATTCCACCCCGCGCGGCTTTCGTCTTAAAACAAACTGCGCGTTTGCCCCCCGATTATATCCGATACATCTGAGTTGCATATTCCCTCCGAAAGCAGAAAATGTCAGTTTTTTTACAGTATAACATCTTGTGCGAAAAAAGTAAATATGTTACTATAAAATCAAAGACGGCAAACGTTTGAAACGGAGGATGGATCATGGCAAATATCAGCATTGAAACCGACCGCATCATAGGAAAGATCAAACCCCTGCACTGCACGGTCAACGGACCCGTGGTCAACCATGACGACAGTTGCAGTACGGCGCCGGGCTTTCGTGAGATCGGCGTGCCGTACGTCCGTTTGCACGACTCTTCTTCTTTTGCAAATTACGGCGGCGAGCATACCGTGGATATTTCGGGCATTTTCCCGGATTTTGAAAAAGACCCCTACGACCCCGAGAGTTACGACTTTTATATGACCGACGGCTACATCGAGCGCACGCTTGCCGTCGGCAGCCGGATCTTCTACCGCCTGGGGCAGCGCATCGAGGTCAAACCGAAAAAATACCACGTGCATCCGCCAAAGGATTTCAAAAAGTGGGCGGTCGTCTGCGAGCATATCATCCGCCACTACAACGAGGGCTGGAACAACGGCTTTCACTACGGCATCGAATATTTTGAGATCTGGAACGAACCCGACAACCGCCCCGCCTGCTGGACCGGCACGACCGAGCAGTTTGACGAC
>JAFSUT010000033.1 GCA_017445085.1 Clostridia bacterium
CGTACCCTTTGATTTTTCGTATGCTTCGTTGGGTTCCATGCCCTTCTTGATAAAGTCGGTCATTTTTCCGAGAGATACGAATTCATAACCGATAACCTGTCCGTCAGCGTCGAGGGCCATTCTCGTGCAGTAGCCTTCGGTCATTTCAAGATATCTCACGCCCTTGAGTTTTGTACCGTACATTGTACCAACCATTGAGCGCGCGCCCTTGCCGAGGTCTTCCATACCCGCGCCGATGACCAGTCCCCCTTCGGAGAACGCCGACTGCGTTCTGCCGTAGACGATCTGGAGGAAGAGTTCGCGCATCGCCGTGTTGATGGCGTCGCATACGAGGTCGGTGTTGAGCGCTTCCAGCACGGTCTTGCCGGGGAGGATCTCGGCTGCCATCGCGGCAGAGTGCGTCATACCCGAGCAACCGATGGTCTCCACCAGCGCTTCTTCAATGATCCCGTTTTTGACGTTGAGGGAAAGTTTGCAGGCGCCCTGCTGCGGCGCGCACCAGCCGATACCGTGGGTATAGCCCGAAATATCGGTAATTTGCTTTGACTGGATCCACTTGCCCTCTTCCGGGATCGGCGCCGGACCGTGATCGCAGCCTTTTGTGACCGTGCACATGCGCGCAACGTCGGCGCTCATGGCGTATTCACAAGAAAACTCTTTGCTCATCGCTTTGTATCTCCTTTTCCGTAGTGCTTATTTTACGATTTCGCCGTAGAACTCGCCAAATGCGCAAGCGGCGTTGGCTTCATCGGTGTCGATGTGCATGGCAAGTGCAAACTTGTCGCTGACGCGGACGACCACGTCGCCGAAGATCGTGCTTCTGTCTGCGCTGTCCAGCTTTACGCTGACGATATCCTTGTCCTTGACGCCGAATCTCTCTGCGTCGGCAGGCGTCATATGGATGTGGCGCTTTGCGATGATGGCGCCCTCGCTGATCTCGACCTCACCGGCAGGACCGACAAGTTTCAGCGGCGCGGAGCCGGCAACGTCGCCGCTCTCGCGGACGGGCGCCGAAATGCCGAGCGTGCGTGCGTCGGTAAACGAAAGTTCCACTTGGGTCGCTTTTCTTGCGGGACCGAGGATGCTGACGCGTTCGATCTGCTTTTTCGGGCCGACAAGGGTCACTCTTTCCTCGCAGGCAAACTGACCGGGCTGGCTGAGATCCTTTTTGTTTGTGAGGGTCGCGCCCTTGCCAAACAGGGTCTCGATGTCCGCGTTTGTCAGATGCACATGACGTGCGGAGGTTTCAACCAAAAATTTTTCTGCCATGGTATTGCTCCTTTTATGATAAAGATTTGTTTTGCAAAGTTGTGTTAATTATATCACAATCGGTCGGCTTTGTAAATGATTATTTGCAAATAATTAAAAGAAAAAATTTTGGCGAAACTTTTGATGAAAAGATTTGCTTTTTACGCGGCGGGCGTGCTGATCCCGCGCGCAAAACGAAAAGGAGCAGCAAAAATGAATGAAAAAATTTTTTTGAAAAATGACGCGGCGGGGCAAGAGACGGCGGCGCCCGCCGAAAAAGAAGAAAGCACGCCGGACGGCGGCGTGCGGACGACGGGAAAGCCCTCGGTCTACTGCCTTTCGGTCATCGGGCAGATCGAGGGGCACTACGTCCTCGACGCCACGCAAAAGGCAACGAAATATGAGCATTTGATCCCCCTGCTTTGCGGCATTGAGGAAAGTCCGGATGTGGATGGTCTCTTGCTCCTGCTCAATACGATGGGCGGCGACGTGGAGGCGGGGCTTGCCCTCTCCGAACTCATCGCCTCGATGTCAAAGCCGACGGTCACGCTGGTGCTCGGCGGCGGTCACTCCATCGGCGTGCCGCTGGCGGTCAGCGGGGCGCGCTCGTTTATCGTTCCCAGCGCCACCATGACCCTGCACCCCGTGCGGTCGAGCGGCACGGTCATCGGCGTGCCGCAGAGTTTTTACTATTTTGATAAAATGCAGGACAGGATCGTCAATTTCATCTGCGGGCACTCAAAGATCTCCGAGCAAAAACTGCGCACGCTGATGAACAACACGTCCGAGCTTGCCAACGACGTCGGCAGCATCGTCGACGGGCGGGAAGCGGTGGTCTTCGGGCTCATCGACGAGGTGGGCGGACTTTCGGACGCGCTTTCCGCCTTAAAGGCGCTTATTGCGGCGCGGAAATAGAACTTTCGGTTTTGCGGGCGCCGCCCTTGCGGTAGAGGTCGCCCGCCTTGACTTCGGTGGCGTTGTAGGAGAGCAACTCGGACACTGTGACGAGTTGATAGCCCTCCTCGATGAGCTGCGGGATGACCGCTTTCATCGCCTCGGCAGTCGCACCGTACAGATCGTGGCAGAGGACGATGGCGCCGTCCGCCGCGCCGCGGAGAATGGCGTTTACGGTGCTTTTCGGATTTTTGGTCTTCCAGTCGAGCGTGTCCACCGACCAGTTGACGATGACGAGATCCATATCGGCGGCGACCGCCTTGATCTTATCGTTGACCAGCCCGTAGGACGGGCGCAGGACGCGCGGCACGATGCCGCACACTTCGGTGATCTTGTCTTTGGTTTTGGAAAGCTCGGTGCAGATATCCCGCGATTTCAGCGCGGTGAGTTCCTTGTGATCCCAGGTGTGGATGGCAAGTTCGTGCCCCTCTGCCGCCGCGCGTTTGACCGTTTCGGGAAAGTTGTCGATCTGGTTGCCGATGAGGCAAAAGGTGGCTTTGCCGCCGACCGCCGCCAAAACGTCCAAAATGCTGTCGGTATATTTGCTGGGTCCGTCGTCAAAAGTCAGGGCAAGCATCGGGCGGGTCGGGTCGATCACGCGGGCAGACACGGTCGCCGCGGCGGGTCTTGCCGCACAGCCGGACAGGGCAAGCGCGGGGATAAGCAATAAAAAAAGAGATTTGATGTGTTTCATAGCGACCTCCGTTTTGAAAAGTTTATGGAGATGTCGCGGTCCTATGCACGCTAAAAAATGGGCAATACGGTTTTCTTTCAAAAAAGAAATTTCTTTTTTTTCGCCTGTTTGATATGCCGCGTTAAAGATTTATCTTTAACGCAGGTATGGGGGAACCTTCTTTATAAAAAAGGTTCCCCCGCCGTTTTCTTCATTCAAAACAACGTCGGAAAAACAAAGAGCGCCGTGCGGATCTCCGCGTAGATCGAGAGCAGATCGGTGTGCGGCAGGGGATTTTGCCCTTTGCCGCATTCGACGGTAAAGGCGGGAAGATTTAAGGCGGTGATGCAATAATCGGTCAGCCCGCCGTAGGCGGCGGCGCCGACCGGCGTTTTTAGCGCGTAGCCGGTCAGGTCGGCAAGTTTTTTTGCGGCGGCGGGACTTTGCCGCGGGCACTTGCCGCCGCTCGTTGAATAGATCTCACGTCCCTGGGTGTGCAAAGTGAGGAGGGCGCACGGCGTGCGATAGCGCAAAAATCCCGCCATGGCGGCGGTTTCCGGCTCGCTTTCGGGGGAGAGCCCCGCATAGCGGCTCGGTGCGCCGCCGGTCTCGTCGTAGTTTGGAAAGGCGGCGCGATAGGCGTCAAATCCCGCGTTGTAGTTGTGATTGAGGTCAACGCCGCGCGCGTTGGCTTGCCAGTGGGAAAAATCGCCGTCCTTGCACATCGCAAGGAGGCGCGGCGTGAGCAGATGATCTTTCGGCGCGCCGCAGGCGGCGATGTCCGCGCCGTCCACGTTGAGCATCGGCAGGACGTGGAGTTTGCGCGTATGCAGGATGTATTCGGGCGAGACGCCGCAGATCCCCCGCCGTCCTTTTGCGGCGGAGCAAAACTCGGCGAGAAAGTAGAGGAGCAGACCGCCCGTGATGCGCTCGGCGCCGTGGTGCGTGCCGACGTAGACGATCTCTTTTTCGCCCCGACCTACGGTAAACAGGGGGATCGAATGCCCCATAATACTGTTGCCGAGATAATTGAAATCGAGAAAGTCAAAGGCGTCGGCGAGCAGGCGGCAGGCGCAAATACAGTCGGCGTAGCAAAACTTGCCCGTGAGCAGGGCTTTGAGGGTGCGATGTTGTTCGGCGGTCATGGCGTTCTCCGTTTTTTCTTGATCGGTGGTGTATAGATAGATATGCGCCCGCCCGCCGGAAAATGAAAAAAACGCCGCAAAAGCGGCGTTTTTTTCTGGCTGGGATGGCTGGGCTCGAACCAGCGAAATGCAGGAGTCAAAGTCCTGTGCCTTACCACTTGGCGACATCCCAATACGCTTTTGTATTCTATCACAATCCGCTCCCGATGTCAAGAAAAATGAAAAATAATTTCAAACTTTTGCAAACCCCTTGAAAAACGCGCAAAATGCGGCTATAATTAGATTGTATAGTTCTATGGAAAGGGTGGTTTGACCCGATATGATGTTGGACAAGAACAAAAAACAGCAAACGCAGGTTTTTCAGCGTGTGGATACCACCGATGACGGTACGCAGGCGATCTTGCTTGAAGTCTACAAAGCGCTGAGTGAAAAGGGCTATGACCCCATCAATCAAATCGTCGGCTATATTCTCTCCGAGGACCCGACCTATATTACCAACTACAACGGCGCGCGGAGTCTGATCCGCAAGATCGACCGTGACGAGTTGCTCAATACGCTGGTGAAAAAGTATCTCGGAGTTGAATAATTTATGAAACTGATACGGCTTGCACCGTCTGCACCTGCGCCAAAACACGGCACAGCGCTTGCTCTCGGTATGTTTGACGCGGTCCACTGCGGGCACCGTCAAATCCTTTTGGCAGCTAAACAGCAAAGCACCGCGCGCGCAATTGCCTGTGCGGTGCTTTGTTTTTCCGCGTCGCCGCACGGCGCGCCCGCGCTCCTGCCTGAGGAGGAGCGCCTTGCGCAGTTTGCCGCCCTCGGCGTGGACTACGCGGCGGTATTTGATTTTGCGGAGTTGAAAGACCTCCCGCCGCAGGCGTTTTTTGACGATATCGTGTGCAATGCCCTGCACGCGCGCGCCGTGTTTGCGGGGTACAACTATCGCTTCGGCGCCGAGGCGCGCGGGGACGCCGCGCTTTTGCAAAGCCTTGCCGCCGCGCGCGGCGTCGACTGTTTTATCACGCCGCCGGTGATGCCGGACGGCGCACCGGTCAGTGCCACGCGGATCCGTGCGGCGCTCGCCGCCGGGGAGATCGAAAAGGCCAATCGCCTGCTCGCCTATCCCTATTACGTGCGCGGCAGGGTCCTGCACGGCAAGGCGCTCGGGCGCACGCTCGGGTTTCCCACCGTCACTCTGGCGCTGCCGCCCCACGGCGCACCGCTTGCGGGCGGCATTTATTACACCACGGTCAGTGTGGACGGAAAAACCTATCCCGCCGTTTCCAACGTGGGCGTGCGCCCGACGGTGGAGACGGGCGGCGCTTGCAATCTCGAAACGCATCTTTTGGACTTTTCGGGCGACCTGTACGGCAGAGAAGTGACCGTCACCTTTTACGGGCGCGGCAGGGGCGAGGTGCAATTTGAAAGCACGGACGCGCTCAAAGCCGCGGTGGAAAAGGATATTGCGCTTGCCCGCGCATTTTTTCGGAGAGAGGGGAAAAAGATATGCGAAAACGCGTAAGCATTTTGCTTGCATTTTGTATTTTTCTCGGTGCGCTCTCGCCCGCCGCGGCGACCGGGGCGCTCCCCGATCCTGCGGCAGAGGATCTGCCAAACGCCGCGGGGATCGCGGCGGCGGCGGTCTACAATCTCGAAAACGAACAGACGGTGTATACGCACAACGCCGATACGCCGCTCCCGCCGTCCTCGCTGACCAAGATGATGACCGCGCTGTGCGCGTATGAGATGCTCGGCGACCGTATGGACGATACGCTGACGGTGGAATACAGTATGATCAAGGATGCGCTCGGCAATCAGGTCGGGTATCTCGTCGGCGAAGATGTGCGCGTGCGGGATATGTTTGGCGGACTGCTCGTGCGCGGCGCCAACGACAGCGCGCTGTTGCTCGGCGTCTGCGCGTGCGGCTCCGCGGAGGCGTTTCTCACCAAAATGAACGAAAAAGCCGCCGCGCTCGGGATGAAAGATACGGTGTTCAAAAATCTCACGGGCATGGACGCCGAGGGCGCGGTGACCACCGCCGCCGACGCCTTGCGCCTGGCGCGCGCGTTTGCGGAATGCGAGGAACTGACCGCGCTTTCCACCGCGGTGAAGTACGAAATGCCGAAAAATGAAAAGGCGGGCGCGCGCACGCTCTACAACCGCAACGGGCTGGTGTCCAAAATCGTGGAAAAAGGCTATTTTGACCCGCGGATCACCGGGCTTTGCGCCGGCGGTACGGCAGCGGCGGGCAACTATACGGCAAGCGCCTGCGGCAGCGAGCGGCTGCATTATATCATCGTCGTCCTCGGCGGCGAGGAGACGGACGGGCGCAACCGCGCCGCCGATTTCACCTCCGACCTCTGCACCTACGCGCTGACCCGGTTTGCCTATTTTGACGTTATCAAGGCAGGGAAAATCGTTTGCGAGATCCCCGTGCGGCTCTCCTCGGACGCGGATTACGTCACGGCGGCGCCCGAGGAAACTTTGACGGTATATCTGCCCACGGGGCTGGATCTGTCCACGGATCTGACCTACGTTTGCACCCTTGGGAGCGAAACGCTGAACGCGCCGGTGGCCGAGCGGCAAACCGTCGGCACCTACGCGGTCTACCGCGGGGAGACTCTGCTCGGCAAAGTGCCGCTGGTCACCACAAACGCGGTCGGCGGCAGCGGCTTTTTAACGGCGCTGAACAATATTGAGGAGTTTACTTCCAGCGCGCTCTTTTTGGTCCTGCTCGGCGTCGCGGCGGCGCTTGGAATTGCCTATTTTGCCCTCCGCGCCGTGTTTGGCAGAAAGTCCGCGCATAAAAGAAAGTCAAGATGAATACAAACCAACATAAAAAAGCAAGCCCCGACGCACAAAAGTGCGGGCGCGGCAACGGCTGTCCGCTCTACAAAAAGTGCGGCGGCTGTCAACTGAACAATATGACCTATGAGGAGCAGGTGGCGTACAAACTGCGGCGCGAGATCAGCCTGCTCGGCAAATTCGGGCGCGTTTCGGACGTCATCGCCATGGAGCATCCGTTGCACTACCGGCACAAGGTGCAAGCCGCCTTCGGGCAGGGGCGCGGGGGCGTCATCTCGGGCGTTTACCAGTCCTCCACGCATAAGATCGTGCCTGTGGACGACTGTGCGATCGAGGATGAGACCGCCGACCGCATCATCGTGAGCGTGCGGCAGCTTGCCGCGTCGTTTGGGCTCAAGCCCTTTTGTGAGGAGACGATGCGCGGCTTTCTCCGCCACGTGCTTGTCCGTCGCGGTTACGCCACGGGGCAGGTGCTCGTCGTCCTTGTGACGGCGACGGCGGCTTTCCCCAAGCGCCATGCGTTTATGGACGCGCTCCTTTTGCGCCATCCCGAGATCACCTCGGTGGTGCAAAACGTAAATCCGCATTTTACCAGCCTTGTCCTCGGCAAAGAGATGCAGGTCCTCTTTGGCGACGGGTATATCGAGGATCAACTCCTCGGGCTGACCTTTCGCATCTCGCCGTCCTCGTTTTATCAGGTCAATCCGCAGATGACCGAGATCCTCTATCAAACCGCGATCGACTTTCTCGACCTATCGGGCGGGGAGCGCGTGATCGACGCCTACTGCGGTACGGGGACGATCGGGATGCTGCTTGCGCCGCACGCAAAAGAGGTGTTCGGCGTGGAGCAAAACGGTGACGCCGTGCGTGACGCCGTCGCGGGGGCAAAACGCAACAAACTTTCCAACATTCGTTTTTTCAAAGCTGACGCGGGCAGATTTATGCTTTCGATGGCGGAGGAAGGCGAGCGTGCGGACGCGGTGATGATGGACCCGCCGCGCGCGGGGAGCGATACGCGCTTTTTGCGCAGTCTGTGTACGCTTGCGCCGGAGAAAGTCGTTTATATCTCCTGTAATCCCGAAACGCTGGCGCGCGACCTTTGGTATCTTGTAAAACACGGCTATAAGGTAAAGAAGATCCAACCCGTGGATATGTTCCCCCACACCGAGCATATCGAGACGGTCGTTTTGCTGACGCGGGCTATGGACTGAACGCCGAAAAAGTGCTTGATTTACGGGCTTTTTGAGAATTTGAGCGTCAACGGCAACAAGCGGAAAAGACTGTAAAAATCACTCCGTGGGAACATGTCAAAGGAAACGTGCGGAGGGTTGAGTTGCCGGTTTGGATGTCACAGGGTTGAGACTTTGGTTTGGATGTTTTTGCGGTAGGGTTGAAGCTGTGATTTAGATGTCGGAGCGACAACTCGAAATTTGTGGAGGGTGAAGAAAATGAACTATAAAGTGATTGACAAAGAGACATATTATCGTAAAGGCGTATTTCGCCACTTTACGGAAGACTGCAGGTGCTCGACCTCGATAACGTCGAAAATAGACGTAACAGAGCTCGTCACACATTCAAAGAACACAGGGACGAAGTTTTATATCAATTTCCTGTATATTCTTTCAAAAGTCATGAATTCACGCGAAGACTACAGAATGGGATATCTTTGGCAGACAGATGAGCTGATCTGCTATGACGTGATCAATCCAACACAGTATGTTTTCCATGAAGATACGGAAACCTGTACGCCTGTTTATACGAACTACGATGAGGATTATGAAAAGTTCTATGCTGCTGCATTACGTGATGTTGAAGAGGCAAAGAAAACAAGAGAATACGGTCTGGATATGGCAAACCATCCCAACTGGTTTGATGCGTCATATATATCATGGCTTTCCTATGATTCGCTGCATCTTGAACTGCCCGATGGAAACCTGTATTTTGCGCCGATCATTAACTGGGGAAAATACAGGGAAGAAAACGGAA
>JAFSUT010000034.1 GCA_017445085.1 Clostridia bacterium
CGCACGTCCTTTACCGTCCATACCGATAAGAGTACGGTGGGCGAAGCGCTTGTCGACGCGGGGCTGATCGCCGGCGATATGGGACCGTACGGGCTCTACGTCAAAAGTGTAAACGGCGTCCGCGCCGATTACGACAAAGACGGCTGCTATTGGGCGTTTTACATTGACGGCGAGATGGCGATGCAGGGGGTAGACGCGACCGAGATCGCCGCGGGCGTCGCCTATATGTTCAAAATCGAAAAATGAAACTGACGCTGCGCGAGGCGATCGTTTTTTCCATGCTCGGCAGTTTGATGTTTTTGTCCAAACTGCTGCTTGAGGCGCTGCCCAACGTGCATCTGCTTGCGGTGCTGACGGTGACGTATACGGTTTGCTACCGTGAAAAAGCGTTGTATCCGATCTATCTTTTCGTCCTTTTGACGGGGCTTTACGCGGGATTTAATCTCTGGTGGATTCCGCACCTGTATTTGTGGGCGGTGCTTTTTCTCGCAACGCTGTTTTTGCCGCGGGAGATGCCGCCGCACATAGCCGCGCCCGTCTATATGCTGCTTTGCGGACTGCACGGATTGCTTTACGGAACGATGTACGCGCCGGCGCAGGCGCTGATGTACGGACTTGACTTTCACGGGATGCTCGTATGGATCGCCGCCGGACTTCCGTTTGACGCGATCCACGCCGTCAGCAATTTTTGTATGGGGATCCTTGTGTTGCCGCTGACGCGCGCTTTGCGTGCGGCGCGCCGAGGATGAAATAAATTTTTTTGGATTTTTTCCCGTTATTTTGAATATCCGACGTTGAAAAAAATATGGTAAAATAATAAATAAGAGGCTTTACACAGCCGTCGGACAGGAGGTATCTTATGAAAAAACAGTTATGTCTGCTTTTAGCGATATTGATGCTTACGCCGTATGCTTATGCGGCGGGCAACGTGACGACCGTCCGGGATCTGAATACGATCAGCGCAAACGGCGACCACGCCGCCGACGATGTTCGCCGGGCGTCGCTGGAAACGGATTTTCGGGAGAGGACGATCCTGACGTCGGCGACGACAAAACAGTCGCGCTATGACAAGGCGTTTTATCCGCGGATCCGAAAGGTAAACGACAAGTTGTATCTTCTCCTTTGGATGTACAGCCAGTACGGTCAGCATCTTTACTATGCGACAAGCACCGACGGACTGCATTGGAATGCGCCACAGGTGCTTTGGAACTCCGCCGAGCATAAGTTTACGTATACCTACGGGGCACTTGCGGGGACGGAGGATCGCTATCACGCGATGAATCCGGATATGTGCGTACTTGCCGACGGCAGTATCCTCTGCGTTTACGCGGTGCGCGCGCCCAAGGGATACAGCACGTATCCCGAACTTTGCGGGCTGTATATGAAGCGCGGCAGCGTGGACGCCGCAGGCAAGATCAACTGGTCGGAGGAAACGCGCATTTACACGGGGCAGGTCTGGGAGCCGTCGGTTTTGCAGCTTTCCACCGGCGAGATCCACGTGTACTACACGCAGGTCGCGCCCGACATCACCGAATTCGGCTATGACGAGGAACATCGCTCCACCGAAACGGGGCTGATCGTTTCCACCGATAACGGCAAGACCTTTGCGCCGAACATCCTCCCGGGCGATGCAAATCACTACCGTGCGCTCACCGTTTTCCGCGAATACGTGGGCGACAAGGACGGACGTCCGCATTTTAACGGACAAATGCCCGTCGTGACCGAACTTTACAACGGCAAACTTCTTGCCGCCGTGGAGGTCAAGGAACTTGACGGCAGATTTCGCATCTCCTACAACGTCAGCGAGGCGGCGGGCAAGTGGAAGGATCTTGCAAAAAATGAAGAATCCTCCTATATCAGACTCACCGAGCCGCCGACCTCTTCTCCCTACGTCGACCGCTTTGCCTCGGGCGAGGTGTATCTCACCTACAACTACGGCGGCGGACTTGTCGGCAGATTGCTTTCGCCCGACGGCAGCGCCGCGGCAAATACATTTTCCAACGCGCCGCTTTCGAGAGGGATGTGGGGCTCGTGCGCCGTTTTGGATCCGCACCGGGTCGTCACCGCGATGCATCACAAAGTAGATGAAAACACCTACGGCATCGGACTCTATTACGCCTACCTCAATCACCGTGTCAATGCGAAAAAACAAGCGACGACGGTGGACGGCGCCGCCGCCGAATGGCGCGGCAATACCGACGCCTTGTTTGTCGGCAGCGAGTGTCAGGCGCAAATTACGGTGCAGAGCGCACACGATGATGAAAATCTGTATTTCCTCATCAACCGCCTTGACGCGTATCTCACCGGCGGCGACGCGGTCTCTGTCAATATCGGCGCAGGCAAGGCGTCCTATTACGCCGTCAGCGTCGGACTTGACGGCAAGGTCACGGCGACCTCGTTTGTCAACGGCAAAAGCACCGGCGTCGATCTCGGTGCAAAAGCCGCCGTCAAGACCTTTGGCACGGTGGATGACAATGCGGACAAGGACGAGGGCTGCGTGATCGAAATTTCGATACCCAAAGCGGCAGTCGGTCTTTCCGGCGCGACGTCGTACACGGTAAGACCCGAACTTGTCAACGTAGACGGCGGCGGCATCGTGCGCGATACGCTGACCGGCGTCAGCTGTTTTTCGACCGCGTTTTGGCCTGCGGTCACCCTTGACAACTAACGGCGAGGAGGGAACTTATGAAAAAATATTTGATTTTGTTTCTTGCGATACTGACGTTTGCGCTTTCGATATCGGCAGGTGCAAAAAATGACGCCCTGTACGTCGACTGGGCGGGCAAGGATGCAAACAACGGCTTTTCCGCGGCGGCGGCGATCCAAAAACCGGCGACCGCCGTGGGGAAACTGAAAAACGGCGGCACGGTCGTCGTTTCGGGCAAGGCGTATATCCATAATACGCAGTCGCTCCCCGAAACGCGGGAGGCGATCACCTTTACCTCGGTTTATGAAGGC
>JAFSUT010000035.1 GCA_017445085.1 Clostridia bacterium
ACTTGCAGTTTTTGAACTACTTTATCCCCGAAGAATACGCCACGGTATTTGAGTATCTGCGGGACGAGACCGACAAGCAAAACATCGTTTACGCCATCGGGCTCGGCGACGTCACCCAGTCGAAAAACAACCCCGCCGAGTGTGCCGTTGCCGCCGCGGGATATGCTGTTCTGGACGGCAAGCTGCTGTATTCGGTCGCGCGCGGCAACCACGACAACACGGGGCCGTTCAACACCTATTTCGGCACGGCGGCGTACCGTTCGACCATCGAGGGTACGCTTGACGGCACGGCGGACGGCGATATCACCAATTCCTACCGCACCTTCCGCGCGGGCAAGACCGACTATCTTGCCATCACGCTCGACTACGGTCCGTCCGACGCCGCGCTGGCATGGGCGCGCGGACTGATCGAGGCGCATCCCTCATACAAGGTCATCATCAATACGCACTGCTATATGTGGCGAGGGCACTATTTGCAGGACACCTCCTGCTCGCCCGCGCCGACCAACTACGGCTATGAAAACGACGGCGTGGATATCTGGAACGAGCTGACCAGCCAATACGAAAATATCGTCCTCGTCCTCAGCGGGCACTTTGCACAAAGTATAAGCGGCGTGGAATACACTAAGATGACCGGCGTCCACGGCAACGTCGTCACCTCCATTCTCCACGACCCTGAGGCGATGGAGCATTATTCCCCCGAGGACCCCATAGGTCTTGTCGAAATGCTCTACTTCAACGAGGACGGCGACGAAGTCACCGCCGTCTGCTATTCCCCAATCCGCGGGCAGTATTACGGCGAGCCGTTGACTTTCCCGCTCGGTGAGACCGACGACAGCACCATCGGTACGGCGGAAGATTTTGTCGCCGTGATGAACGATCCTTCCCGCTGGGGGGACACCATCGTCCTGCGCGGGAATATTGATTTGACCGGCTATACGCAGCACCCCATCGGCAATACGACCACCCCCTTTACCGGTGAAATCGTCGGCAACGGCTTTACGATAAGCGGCATTGACATTTCCGAGGACAGTTACGCCGGTCTTATCGGGTATATGACAAGCGGCAGCGTCCATGATTTGACGGTTTCGGGCAGCGTCACGGCAAGCGGCAATTACGTCGGCGGGATCTGCGCCTACGCGGGCACAGGCGCCTGCACCTTTGAAAACTGCCGCAATCTCTGCACCGTCACCGGTGCAAGATACGTCGGCGGCATCGTCGGCTATTTCAAAGGCGCCGACTCAGCGTCGAGCGGCACGCCGCTCTCGGTCATCCGCAACTGTCAAAACAGCGGCACGGTCTGCTCGATCGCCGCGGGGCAAACCGACGTCGGCGGAATCGCCGGTATTATTTGGAGTGTCGGCGGCGTCTCGGACTGCTACAACACGGGACTTGTCACCTCCTCTGTATCGACGGCAAAAGCCTATACCGGCGGCATCTGCGGCAGAACCTATACCTACGGTAAAATCACCAATTGCTTTAACGCCACGGCGCCCACTGCGCCCAATTTCTCCTCCTACTGCCGCGCCATCGTCGGCTATCCGTCGGCGAAGAACTCGTCAAACAACTTTTATACCGACGGGCTCGGGATGAGCGACGCCAACTGCGGCAGCGCATATACGCCCGCCAAATTTGCCACCCTCAACGCAAACGATTACTGGACGGGGACCACTGCGCCCGTGCTTGCGTCCTTCCATACCCACACCTGGAACGCAGGCACCGAGACCAAGGCGCCCGGCTGTACGACGGAGGGAGAATACACCTATACCTGCATCACCTGCGGCGCGGAAAATACCGTCACCGAGGACATTCTCGGACACACGACTTCGTCCGGCGTCTGTGCGCGCTGTGGGCTGTACGTCGGCACACTCCATATCGGGACGGCGGCAGACTTTATCGCCTTTGCAAACGACCAAACTACATGGACGGCAACCATTTTGCTTGACGGCGACATTGATTTGACCGGCTATGCGCAAACGCCGGTCGGCAATACGACGACGCCGTTTGCGGGCGTCTTTGACGGCGGCGGGCACACAATCAGCGGCGTCCGCCTGTTCGGCACAACTTACGTCGCGCTGTTCGGCAAACTGAACGGCGGCACGGTCAAGAATCTCACCGTAGACGGCGTTGTCAACGCCACCGGCAACTACGTCGGCGGCATCGTCGCCTACGCGGGCACAAACGCCTGCACGATTGAAAACTGCCACAATCTTTGCACCGTCACCGGCGCAAGATACGTCGGCGGTATCTGCGGCTATCTCCGCGGCAGCGACACCGCCACCTCAAACGACCCCCGCTCAATTCTCCGCAACTGTCAAAACAGCGGCACGGTCTGCTCGATCGCCGCAGCTCAAACCGACCTCGGCGGCATCGTCGGTATTCTTTACAGCGTCGGCGGCGTTTCGGACTGCTACAACCGCGGCAAAGTCATCGCGTTGTACAGCACGACAGCGACGGCGTATACCGGCGGAATCTGCGGGAGAACGCAGTCGTTTGGCAAAATTCAAAACAGTTACAGCGACGGCGAGATCCTCGCGCCGGAGAGTACGACTTCCTATTGCCGCTCACTGGTCGGCTATCCCGCCGTCAAAAACCATGCCAACAACTTCTATGCGGAAGGCTGCGCGCCAGATGCCAACTACGGAAGCGTATACGCAAGCGAGAATTTTGCCGCGCTCAACGTAAACGGCAAATGGACGTCCACTGCGGAGGGACCGCAGTTGACCGCGTTTATAACGGCGAAAAAAGAAGTGCCGCCCACCCTCGTTCTCGCCATCGGCGAGCATAAAATCGCACTGGTTTCCACCGTGGACGACCTGCATTACAAATCGGTCGGATTTGCCCTCACGATTGACGGCAACACGCAGATCTTTACCACAGAAACCGTTTACACAGAGATCCCGTATTACGCGGAGAGTTTTACGCCCGCCTACTTCGGTCAAAGCGGCTATGTCTTTGCGATCGTCGTGGACGGCATCCCCGATTACGAAACGCTGACCTATGCAGCGGTAAAGGAGGATTGATCTTATGAAAAACTATGAATCACCCGCGGCAAAAGTCGTTCTGCTCACGCTCACCGACGTTGTCGCCGCTTCGGCAGAAGCGTCGGCGCCTGATGTCAATCTGCGAAACGCGGGCGTGCAGCCGCTTTCGGACATCACGCCGTTTTTATGGGATGAATCCGCCTTTTGATGAAAAATGCCTCCGTTATCGGGGGCATTTTTCATATCCGCCTGCTTCCAAAGCAAAGGCAAAACACCTCATCCGAGTTTTGCTTTGCAAAACCCACCTTCCCCTCAAAAGAGGAAGGCTTTTTCGGCGGTGCGCACAAGCAAAGACTTCCCCTTCAAGGGGAAGTTGTCAGCGGAACTGACTGATAAGGTGGAATAATCGCAAAGTTTTGTCAGCAGGGCGAGTTTTGCAAAGCAAAACTCTCCGATTTCGCGTCAGCAAAGTCAGAACGCCTCATCCAAGCGGCTTCGTCGCCGCCTTTTCTCACTGCGGCTCGGTCACGGCGCGGCTCTACCTCACAGGGGAAGCCTTGCCGGGGCGTCTTTTTCACGGATACAAAAAAACTGCCGCGTTTCGCGGCAGTTTTTTGATTTTGTTTTAATAGCAGATCTTGCCGGGGTTTAAGATGTTCTTTTCGTCAAAGGCGGCCTTGATGCCCTGCATCAGTTTGATCTGTTCCTTGCCATACTGCGCCTGCATATAACCCTTCTTGGCGTAGCCGATGCCGTGTTCGCCCGAAACAAGACCGCCGAGTTCGTCGGCTTTCTTATACATACGGTCAAAGCATCTTGCAAGTTTCTCGTGCCACGTTGTTTCATCCAGCGCGTCGCGGCAGATATATACGTGCAGGTTGCCGTCGCCCGCGTGCCCGAAACTCGGGATGCGGATGTTTTCCTCCGCGGCGATCTCGTGCGTAAACTTGATGAACTCGTCTACCTTGGAGCGCGGCACGACAACGTCGCACTCGTCCATCTCGGTGGTGGACGCCTTGATCGCCTCGAGGAAGGCGCCGCGTGCCGACCAAACCGCCTTTTTGCGCTCATCGGTATCGACGATGTACGCGTCAAGCGCCCCGATGGACAAACAGAGGTCTGCAACCACCTGCATATCGTTTTCTACCTGCGCCTCGGTATTGCCGTCAAAGGTGAGGAGAATATAGGCGTCATTTTTGGTGTCGGGGAAACGCTTGCCGAGATAATCCTCCGAGAAGAGAATTGTATCGCGCGACATATATTCAATCGCGGTCGGGATAACTTTGGAGCGGATAATCTTCGGCACCGCCTCAATGGCGCTCTTCATATCCGGAAACGGCACGAGCAGGCTGACCGAAAACTTGGGCAGCGGCAGGAGTTTGAGCACCGCCTCGGTGATGATCGCCAGCGTCCCCTCCGAGCCGATGATGAGGTCTTTGAGCCCGTAGCCCGAACTGTTTTTGACGACCTTGCTGCCAAGCTGCATGATCTCGCCGTTTGGCAAAACGACGGTCAGCGCGCGCACATAGTCGCGGGTGACGCCGTATTTGACGGCGCGCATACCGCCCGCGTTGGTCGAAATGTTGCCGCCGATGGTCGCCGACTTTTCGCCGGGATCGGGGGGATAGAAAAAGTCGTGTTCTTCCACAAAAGCGGAGAGTTCCATCAAGAGGACGCCCGGCTGTACGGTGACGGTGAGGTTGTCCTCGTCAAGTTCGAGGATCTTGTTCATTGAGCCGGTCAGCAAGAGAATCCCGCCCTCGACCGGAACCGCCGAGCCGACAAGCCCCGTGCCGCTGCCTCGCACGGTGACGGGGATGTTGTGCGCATAGGCGTACGCCATCACACGGCTGACTTCTTCGGTGGAGAGCACGGTGACCAGCGCCTCCGGCATATGGCTGACGCCGCCGAGCTCGTCATGACTGTAGTCTTCACTGATCGCATCGCCGGTCTGCACGCGGTCTGCCGAAAGGATGGCTTTCAGCGCGTCAAAATCGGCGGTAGTCATTTTGTTATACATTTTGCGCCTCCTTGATTTTTTCGATCAATGTCGGCAGGATCTTGGTCAGGTCACCGACAATGCCGTAGTGCGCCACGTCGAAGATCGGCGCGCTCTTGTCCGTGTTGATCGCCACGATGCAGTCGGACGACTTCATCCCGGCGGCAAACTGAACGGCGCCCGAAATGCCGAGCGTGATGATGAACTTCGGCTTTACGGTACGCCCCGAAAGTCCGATCTGATGCTTTGCGTCAAAGACGTTTTCCTCCACCAGCGGACGGGTGCAGGCGATCACGCCGCCGAGCAGGTCGGCAAGTTCCTTTGCCTGTGCCAGCGTTGCCGCGCCTTTTGCGCCGCGGCCGACGGCGACGATGACGTCTGCCTCGGAAATATCCACGTCCTTCGGCTTGACCGTCTTTGACAGTATTTCCACGCCGCTTTGGAGAAATTCGGGTTTGACCGTCATATTGACGATCTCGCCGCTCTCGGTATCATTCGGCTTCGGCTCGCTGAACACCTTGTAACGCACGGTGCAGAACTGCGGACGGTGGTCGGGCGAAACGATCTGCGCCATGATATTGCCGCCAAAGGCAGGGCGGATCTGCACGAGATCGGTATTCTCTTTCATCTCAAGGACCGTGCAGTCCGCGGTAAGGCCTGCGCGGCAGCGTGCGGCAACGCGGGGCGCGAGCTGACGACCGAGGTTGGTAGCGCCGACGAGAATGGACGAGGGCTTAATCTGATCGATAAAGTCGCAGAAAATGGTGGTATACGGCTCTACGCGGAAATCTTCCAGCGCGTCGTCGTCGTAGACGAAAATCTTGTCAACGCCATAGCGCAGGAGCGTTTTTGCCCCCTTTGCGGCGTCCTTGCCGATAATCAGCGCATAGACGGGGTGACCGGTCACGGCGGCAAGTTTCTTTGCCTTGCCGATGAGTTCGTAGGTCACACGGTGGATCTTTTCGCCCGCGTGGTCCACGTAAACGCAGACGCCGCGCCAGAGCGACTTGTCCACCGTCGCCTTTTCTTCTTCTACAAATTCAACAACGCCGGCAGGACCTTTGCGCACGCACATTTTGCACATTTTGCACGCCGAGGAAATGTCGAGGGTCTTGCCGTCATAACTGATGGCGCCAAACGGGCAGATCTTGACAAGCTGCGCCGCGTTGTCGGCGGTCACGAGATTTTGATTGACTTTCAGTTGTCCCATGGTTTCCGCCTCCTTATATCAATTTGCGGTCTTTGATGAGTTCAAAGATGCCGCACGCCTGCTGCGTTTCATCACCGGTGATTGCATGTTTTTCGGTATTCTTTTCCGGCGGGAAAATGCGCTCTACCTGTGTCGCCGAGCCGTTGAGTCCGTAATGATTTGCGTTTTGGTCTTCAAAATCGGCAAACGAGATAAAGTGAATCTGCTCGTCGGTGACCGTCTTTTTGACCTTGTAGGAGGGCAGACGGGGGGAGTTGATATCGCCGTCCACACAGAGCAGACACGGGAGTTTTACTCGCTCGCGGATCACCTGCTCGTCAAGGCCCACGGTGACGTAAAGATAACCGTCTTTGCAGTCGTCGACCGACAGCACGTTGGAAACGTGCGGCAGACCGAGGTATTCCGCCACCTCGGCGCCGACCTGGGCGGTATCGCCGTCGGTGGTCTGCTTGCCGCAGATGATCACGTCAAAATCGCCGACCTTGCGGATGCCCTGCGAGATGGTGTACGCCGTGGCAAGCACGTCCGCGCCCGCAAACTTGCGGTCGGACAGGATGGTGCCGCTCTCGGCGCCCATGCAAATGCTCTCCACCACCACGCTCTTTGCCTGCGGGGGTCCCATGGTCACGGTTTTGACGCTGCCGCCGAAACGCTCGACAAGTTCCATCGCCGTTTCGAGCCCGTAGAGGTCATAGGGGTTCATCTTGCTGGCAACGCCGTCGCGTTTCAGCACGCCGGTCACCGGATCGACTTCTACGTTAGACGAACCGGGGACCTGTTTGATACACACAAGGATATTCAAGGTGTCTCCTCCTTTGTAAATAGGTGCAAAAAACAGCACAAATTTCTTTTATACACAGTACAGTATAACAGAAATTTGCGCTGATTTCAATAGAATTTTATATTTTCCTGCAAAATGTCATTTCTTTAACAATTCTCTTTTTACACGCGGGATCTGCGAGAAAAATATCATAGAAAAACAGGGGGATGGAAAAAAAGCGCAGACCGAAAAAAGCGAATAAGAGATAATACAAAAAGAGCAAACAGAAACCGCAATCTGCAAATCTGCTTGCTCTATGTCTTTAAGGAAAGAAATCCGGCGGATTTCTGAAATTTTATATTCGCGGATTTCTACCGCCGAATTTGCCCTCTCGACATATAGGATATGCCTTCGGAGCAAATTCGGCGCTTCTGCCTCTTTTTTTCCATCCCCCAAGTCAAACAACAAAGCGGTAGCCTGCCCCACGCACCGTCTGCACGTAGGTCGGATGCGCGGCGTCGTCTTCCATCTTCCCCCGGATGCGGTTGATGTAGACCATGATCGCATTTTCGTCGATCACGTCGTTGCCCCAGATGAGCGTGTAGAGTTCCGCTTTGGAAAACACGCGCCCCGGGTGGTCGAAAAAGAGTTTTACCAGCGCGTTTTCCTTGGCGGAAAGCGAGATCTCCTCCCCGTTTTTATAAAAACGCAGTGTGCTGGTATTGTAACTGAACGGCCCCGCCGTCCGTACCGCCGCGGCGGCAAATTCTTTTTCGTGCATACGTTTCCCCTCTTTTCCCGATCGAAAAAAAGATCATCTGTCCTTGTCCGCGTCCTCTATGGCAAAGCGCCCCATCAGGCGCTTGTTGAACTCCTCGGCGGTATTGTACCCCATGCGCTTTTGCCGGTTGCTCATCGCCGCGATCTCAAGGACGACGGCAAGATTGCGCCCGGGGCGCACCGGGATCGTCAGCGCCGGGATCTCAATGCCGAGGATCTCGGTCGTCTCGCTCTCCATCCCGAGGCGGTCGTACATTTTTCCCTGCACCCAGGGCTCCAGCGTGACCACAAGGTCGATCTTTTCGGAATCCTTGACGGCGCCCATACCGAACAGGCGGCGCACGTCAACGATGCCGATGCCGCGCAGTTCGATGTAGTGGCGGATGATCTCGGGCGCCGTGCCGACCAGCGTTTTTGCGGACACGCGCTTGATCTCCACGGCGTCGTCGGCGATCAGGCGGTGACCGCGCTTGACAAGTTCAATGGCGGTTTCGCTTTTACCGACGCCGCTGTCACCGAGGATCAAAATACCCTCGCCGTACACCTCGACGAGAACGCCGTGGCGTGTGAGACGCGGCGCAAGCCACACGTTGAGCTGGGCGATCATCGCCGCCATAAACTCACTGGTGCGCTCTGCCGTGCGGAGCAACGGCACGTCGTATTTCTTGGCGCATTCCAGCATATTGAGCGGCAGTTCCAGCCCCGAGGTGATGACCACCGCCACGGGATGGTGTGAGAGCAGCGCGTCGATCGCCACGCGCGCGGTATCCTCATCGTGGTCGCGTAAAAACTTTTCTTCCACCTTGCCGAGGATCTGGATGCGCTCGGCATCAAACAGGTCAAAATAGCCGGTCAGCGGCATGGCGGGGCGGTTGAGCTCCGGGCTTTGGATCGGAATGTCCTTTGCAGGCGCGGGCAGATAGCAGACTTCCAGGGAAAACTCCTCAATGATCGTGGATAGCGGGATCGAATACTTGTCCTCCATGGGTTACCTCCAAAACTTTATTGTCAAAAATTCAACTGACGACGGTATGACCGTACAGAACATGATAAAGGCGCAAAACGAGGGTCGCCGCCTCGGCGCGCGTAATGCTGCCGCGCGGACGGATGCTCCCGTCCTCGTATCCCGAAAGCAGCCCCGCCTCAGCGGCGCGCAAGAGATTTTGCCTTGCAAACGGCGCGATGAGTTCATCATCGGTAAAGAGCGGGCGGTCGGCGCTGTCGTACGCGGCACCGAGTTGTCCGCCGAGGACGTAGATCGCCTCCTGCCGCGTGATCTCGGCACGCGGCGCAAATTCCACCGTGTCCCGCACGGTGGCGCGACCGCGCATCAGTCCCGCGCCGACCGCCGCCTTGACGTAAGGCAGCGCCCACGGCGAGATCTCGGCGGCGTCATCAAAATCAAGCGAAACGTCGGCATACTTTGTAAGGTCGATCTTCAAATACGCCGAAAGCACTTTGGCAAACTGCTCGCGCGTGAGGAAATCATCGGGACGGAACACGAGGTTGCCGTGCAGATCCTCACTGCCGCCGAGGATATCCATAAAACTGAGCGCGTTGACGTAGTAGGACGACCAATGCGCGTTCATGTCGGTATAGCGGTTGGTGTCGTACTCGTCCGCAAGGTAAAGCGGGCCGATCGAAACGCGGGTCTGCGCCCCGGGCGCCGTCAGATGCAAAAGTTCGCAAAGGCGCACACGCGTCCCCGCTTCAAAATCGAGGTCAAGGAGCAACAGGGCGCGCCCGTTCCAATCGAGAAAATCATAGTAGCAATGGTAGGGGACCTCCACGCGTGTAAGCGTGCCGTCCGTCCCCTCGGTTTCAAACACCGCGTACGGCTCGGCGCTCGGCGCAAGTCCGTCCGCCCACAGCCAGAGACGATGTCCTGCGTAGCCGCGGCTCATGGGCGACGCCGCCGTCAGCGTGATGGCAACGTCGGGGACGGGGGCAGGCTCGACCGGCGCTTCGGGTTCTGCCGTTTCTTCGGTTTCGGTCGTCGTTTCGGGCTCGATCGGCGCTTCGGACGCGGTCGTCGTTTCGGGCTCGATCGTTTCTTCGGTTTCGACCGTCGTTTCTGGCTCGATCGTTTCTTCCGGCACAGTCGTTGTTTCGGATTCTGCCGACGCTTCGGGCTCTGCGGGTTTTGCGGTCAGGACGTACGCCCCTTGACCCGTCACGCCGCCGTCCTCGACAAATTCAAGCGTATAGCCGTCGTTATCCGCTGAAAGGTCGGTGAGATAGGGCAAAAAGTCCAAAAACGGCGCGTCGTCAAACACGGTGGGAAGCACCGCGACTTTGCCGCACAGCGACGCGCCGACGCGGCCATGCAGCGGGAGAGGCTCGTCGCCGTCCGCCACCTCCTCCGGCGTGACCGTCACAAGTCCGTCGGAGAGCGAGAGCGAGATCTTGGGATTTTCACTGCGCAGTTCCGCGAGTTGTCCAAAGTCCACGCCTTTTCCGCCGTAGGTCGCCGCGAGTTTTACCGTGTGCGGCGCCGTCCTGCCGGAGAGGAGCAGATCCTCGTCAAAGGCAAGGGCGTCGATCGTTTTCGTGATATCGAGATAGACGTCGGTCTCGGCGCTGTGTCCGTCATAGCGGGTTTCGATATGCAGTTTGGAAAGCCCCTGTGCATCCCCCGCGGTGACGAGGAGTTTGCCGTCGGCAAACGCGGCGCCGGCAATGCCGCCGTCAAAGGTAACGGTGGTGTTTTCTTCATTCCATTCGGTCTCCACCGCGTTTCCGGCGGCGTCCGAAAGGGTCAGCGCAAGCGCGCGGTCGGCGCCCGAGAGCAACAGGTCGTCGTCCGCGGCGCAGGTCAGGATATATTCCTCCTTTGCCTGCGCGTCCTCGCACGCAAGGAGCGCGTTTGTCACCTTGCGCTGCACGCCGTCGGAGGGCTTGTTTTGCACGACGGCGTCCTCCGCAAAGGTCACCAGCACACTGGAGCCGCCGCCGTCCAGATTTAAGAGCGAGGTATAGCCGAGGGCGCGCGCAAGTTCGCACAGGTCGTAAATTTTGAGTCCCGCGCTGTGCGACTGCCGCCCGTCCAGGACAAAGAGTCCGAGTTTGCCGTCCTCTTTGATGCCGATCGCCGTGCGCGGCTGGCGGCTCTTTTCGTGGTCTTCATCCGCCCGCCCCTCCTGCAATACGCCGCGGTCAAGGAGGATATCGCCGCCGCCCACCGCGGATACCGCGCCGGCAAAGGCGGTTTGACAGTCGGCAACGATCTGTACCTCCGCCCCCACGGTCAGACGTGCGTATTCGGCGGCGTTTTCCAGCGCCTGCGGTACGCAAAGCACGGCGCAACCGCTCGGGATCTCGCCGTTTGGCAGATTTTCGCGGATCTCCCGCACAACGGCGGGCGTGCTTTCCCCGAGGCGGACGTCCCCCGCAAGTTCCAGAATATACTCGGTCTCTTCTAGCGTCGCGGCGATGCCGGTGGTGGCGGCGTAATCGCCCGTGAGCAGATAGGCGCCGTACACCGAGGGGTATTTGTTGAGATGCGCGATCGGCAGAGCCGTATCTCCAACCGAGATCGAGAGGCGCTCGCCGACCTTGCCCATAAAGGCGGCGCCGTCCGCGGAAAAACCGACGGCGTCCCGCCCGTCCGAGGACGAAACCAGCCGCCCGTCAAGGACAAAAACGCCCATCGGGACGCCGGTCGCAAAACTGAAAAAGTCGGCGTTGACCGCCGCGCGCGGCACGAGGTCGGCGTCGTCACCGAGCGAAATGCCGCTGACGTAAGTGCGGGAAACCACATTGCCGCCGAGATCGACGGGCAGGATGCGCCCGCCTTTTTGGGGGTCGCTTTCCACGCAGTACAGCGTCTGGCGCACGCTGCCGTTTTGCCCCACAAGACGGGTCATCGTTGTGGCGGCGCCGAGCGCCGTCACCGCCGCCGACGTCACCTGACCGAGCGCGGGCAGCGCGTAGGCGTACGGCGTATCCTCGACCGCGGCGCTCGCCGGACTTTCGCTTGCCGAAGAAATCTCGTTTTCCGCAGGCGCCGCAAAAACAGGCGCCGTGCCGCCGAGCGCAAGGAGCGCCGCAAGGCAAACCGCCGTGAGTTTGGTAAAATATGTACGCATTGGTAAATCATTCCTTTTATATCAAAAAAGTACAACGCAAAAAGAAGTTTTGATATTACCATTATCATATCATACGCCGCCGAAAAAGTAAAGAAGAAAAGATAGGAAGATGAGATATGAACCCGACTTGCATTTTCATCCAATGCGTGGTACAATGGGGCATCAAGACTTTGGGAGAGCATACGATGAAAGAAGTGCAAATCTATACCGACGGCGCCTGCAAGGGCAACCCGGGACCCGGCGGCTACGGTGCGATCTTGGTCTACGGCAGTGCCGAAAAAGAGTTTTCCGGCGGCGAGGCGGAAACCACCAACAACCGCATGGAACTGCTTGCCGTGATCACCGCCCTGTCCGCCCTCAAAGAGCCGTGCGCCGTCACGCTCACGTCCGACTCCAAATACGTTGTAGACGCCGTGGAAAAGGGCTGGCTCGCCGCCTGGCAAAAAAAGGGGTGGAAGCGCGCCGACGGCAAACCCGCGCTCAACGCCGACCTCTGGAAACGCCTGCTCCCGCTCCTGGAAACGCACAAAGTGGCGTTTGTCTGGGTCAAGGGGCACGCGGGACACCCGTACAACGAGCGGTGCGACGCGCTTGCCGTGCGCGAGGCGGAAAAGTTTATATAAACGGCGCTACCTCACCGCAAGCGACAGAGTTACGCCTGCAAAGTTATGGCTTTGCACATACCGCGATGTTTTGCGTTAGCAACTCTCAGCCGCAATGTTTTGCGGAGCAAAACTCGCCGAGTTGGAGCGTCCTCGCTCCAACTCAGGACACCTCATCCGTCAAATGCTTCGCATTTGCCACCTTCCCCTCGAAGGGGAAGGCTGAAAACGCACTTTCTTCGAGCCATTCTACCGCACGACCGAAAACGAACTCGGGAGGGGAAGGCTGAAAACGCACTTTCTTCAAGCCTTCCCCTTCGAGGGGAAGGTGGCTTGCCGCAGGCAAGCCGGATGAGGTGGAAACGCATAAAGTTTTTTAGGCTTCGCAACTCTTTCGACAACACAAGGTTAGGAAGACGAGATGCGCGGTCTTTTTTTATCTCTGCGCGCATAAGATAAAACAAAACGATGATCGAAAGGGGAATTTGTATGTTTATTCGCACCGTGCGCGCGGGGACCTTGCGGACGATCGCCATCGCCTTCCTTTGCGTTTTGACCATTTCCGCACTCTTTTTCCTGACGCCGCATTTTTCCGGCGGGGACGCCGACGCGTTTGCCGCGCAGGAGAGCCGTGAGATCCGCTTTGACAAGATCAAGACCGACGCCGACCGCGTTGCCTTTTTGAAGAGTTTCGGCTACACCGTGGAAGAGGCACCGACCGAGTGCGTGGAAGTCACCGTGCCGAAAGACTTTGACAAGGTGTTTGCCGCCTACAACGAACTGCAAAAAGCGTGCGGACTTGACCTCGGGCGCTATCGCGGCAAAACCGTCACGCGCTACACCTACAAGGTCAAGGACTACCCGGGCTATGACGGCGAAGTGCTTGCCAATCTGCTCATTTATAAAAACAAGGTCATCGGCGGCGACGTCTGCTCCGCCGACCCCGCCGGCTTTGCCAAAGGGCTTTGCTGAAAAAAAATAAAGGGGATGTAAAAAAAGTCCGGATCGCAAAAAAGAGATAAGAGAAAAGTGAACAAAGGAATTTACATCCCGATACATTTTCAAATGAGGAAGAAAAAATCGAAGTTTCGATTTTTTCAAAAAAATCTCTTTTTTGCTATACGCAAAATCCGCCTCGACGTACGAAAGTACGCCTATCGGGCGGATATTTGCGCATTCCAAACATTTTTTCCTATCCCCTAAAAAAAGCGCGGCTGTAAAAAACAAAGTTTTTTACAGCCACTTTTTTAATTCTTTACAGCGCGTTGCCGTCTTTGTCAAACAGGGGAAGTTTTTCAAGGAAGATAATATCCTTGCGGTCTGCCGCCTCACCCTCGGCAAGGACTGCCATACGGCCGACGATGTTGCCGCCTGCCTGTGTGACCAGCGTTTCCAGCGCACGGAGCGACTCGCCCGTGCTGATGACGTCGTCCACGATGAGTACGCGCTTGCCGCGCATATATTCGGCGTCGTCCCCGTCAAGGAAGAGCACCTGATTTTGCGCCGTGGTGATCGACTTGACTTCACAGCGCAGGATATTGCGCATATAGAGTTTCGGGGCTTTGCGTGCCAGCAGATAACGCTCGCCGCCCCGCTGTTTTGCCATTTCGTAGGCCAGCGGGATCCCCTTGGACTCCGCCGTGATCAAAACGTCGTACGCCGGCGCCTTTTTGAGCAACTCGCGCGCGCAAGCCTCGGTCAGCGCCACGTCGCCGAACATCACAAACGCACCGATCTGCAGTTTATCGTTTAAGGGGCAAAGCGGCAGGGCGCGCTCCAGCCCTGCGATCTTCATTTTATAGTCCATATCGGGTCATCTCCTTTGCGTTTTTACCTTTATATTATAATCATATCCGTTAAAAATTGCAACGGTTTATTTTGATTTTGCGCCGCTTTTTGCGCGATCTCCTTTGGCGGCTTTTGCCGCCGCCTTTTCTTTTGCCTTTTGCGCTTTTTTCGCGCCCTTTTCCTTTTTCTTTTCATCCCCCGCCGCAGAAGGGGCAAGCGCCGCCAAAATCTCCTCCGCGATGCGCCGCTGTGCCGCGGCGCGCAGCGCGAGTTCCAGCGCCTTTTTGCGCAACAGCCGCGCGTCCTTTCCGACGGTCAGCACCTCCGCCGCCGTCTGCCGCACGCTCTCGGTTTGCAATTTGGAAAAATCGGCAAAGGCGGTGGCGATCTCCTTATCGCCGAGCAGGGCGCTTGCCTCGGGCAGGCTGAGATTTTGCTTGACGCTGCACAGCATATACAGCATCGCCAGATGGTCGCGCCCGTACTTTTTTTGCACCGGGCGAGCAAGATAGCCGCCTTTGACGTAATTGTTGATCATATTCGGGGTCAGCGGCGCGCCGTCCTGCGCACGGCAAACGCTCAAAAGGATCGGATTGAGATACCCCAGCACCTGATCCATATACAGATCGATCGAAGGCAGATCCGCAAACGCGGGCAGTTCCAAATCCTCCAGCGCTTTCAGTTTTTGCGTGAGCGCCTTGATGTTCTTTTCGTCCGTCATGACCGTTTCCCCCGTCCGTATTTTTTATTGATCTCCTTGGAGCGAAAAAACGCCTCGGTCAGCGCCTCGATCACGTACTGCTTGTCCTCGTCTTTCAGTTTGCCGCCCGAAAAGAGCGCCTGCATTTCCGCAAGGAGCGCCGCAAGTTCACGGCTGCTCGTGCTGTGCGCGGTCGGCACCCCGTCGGTGAGCAGTTCCATATTGACGCCGAACAAGGCGCCGGCTTTGGCAAGCACGCTTGCCGAGGGCGTGGACGCCCCCGCCTCATAATTTTGATAGGTGCGGTCGGTCACGCCGAGCGCCGCCGCCACCTGCGCCTGCGTCATATGCGCTTCCTTGCGCAGGAGTTTGATTTTTTCCCGAAATTCCATAGTTCCCAAAAATACGAAAAAAACTTCGTATATCCTCTTGACATCCGCAAAATTTTTGTTATAATAAAAAACGAAACAACTTTCGTGTTTTATTATATAGGAATTTCGCGTCCTTGTCAAGAAGATTTTGCCTCCTGCGCCCCGTTTGCGGGAAGTAAATCCGTTGTTTTTTCGTGAGTACAACACAGGAGACGGGAGCATGACACGCAAAGGAGAACTCGAAACCGCAAAAGAATTGCTGGACAGCCTCTTACAGCATCTGTCCGCAGACGAGCGCAAAGTCATTTTACTCTATTTATTGCAAGAAACGAGCGAGTAGAGAAAAAACCGCCCATCGGGCGGTTTTTTCACATTTTGGTTTGAAAAGCGGAATTCTCGCGGCGTTTTCTTTTACATTTTTTATTGACTTCTGCACAAGAAAACTGTACAATAAAATCAGAAACTATGCAACTCGCATATAAAAACAGGAGGAATGAACAATGGCAAAGAAAATCACGGCACTTTTGCTTGCGCTTTTGATGATCGCAAGTATGGCTTGTATCGGCGCGTATGCGGCAAGTTCGGTCGCGTACATTTCCTACAACAAGGGCAACGATGCAAACCGCGGCGCCTCGACCGCAAACGCAAAGAGGTCGCTCGGCGCGACAAGCGGCAAGGGCGCGATCAGCGTCCTCAAAAACGGCGGCACGCTCGTCGTTTTTGAAAAACTGTATATCGGCGGCGACTATACGCTGGATGCAAACGGACCCATCACCATCACCGCAAACTATGACGGCATCGACTACAAAAATACGGAGCCGGCGACAAATCCCGCCGCAGGCGTGATGAAATTCCTCGGCGGCAAAGCCATGACCATTGCCTCCGACCTCATCATCGACGACATCATCCTCTTCCAGGAGGCGGCGACCAACAAGTTTATCGTACAAAGCGGCGCGACCCTGACCTTTACCGACAAGGTCGTCTGCATGAGCAAGACCGGCAGTTTTATGGATATTGAAGTTGAGCGCGGCGGCAAGCTGATTGCAAACGGCGGCATCTTCGGTAGCGTCACCGGCGACGGCGATATCCAAATCGCAGACGGCGTTGTCACCGCAGGCAGCGGCACGCCCGCGCCCGCACCGACCGCACCGCAAGGTCCCGCGGCAAACGTGGCGTTCCTCGCATTTGACAAAAACGACAGCAACGACGGTCTGACCCCCGCCACCGCAAAGAAATCTTTCGGCGCCATCGACGGCAAGGGCGTTGTCAGCGTCCTCAAAAACGGCGGCACGCTGGTCGTTACGCAAAAGGCGTTCATCGGCGATGAGTACGAATTGCCCACGCTCGGCGGTCCTTTGACCATCACGGCAAAATACAACGGTGTGGATTACAGAAATCCCGAGCCGAAAAACAACCCCGCAAGCGGCTCGTTCAAGATGAAAGCCGGCGTCACCTTTACCATCAGCAGTGACGTGACGTTTGAAGATATCATCCTCCTTCAGGAGGGCGCGCAAAACACCATCGCGGTCAAGAGCGGCGCGACCCTCACGGTCAAAGATTCCTGCGACTTGATGTCCAATATCGGCGAGCACTTCAAGATCGTCGTAGACAGCGGCGCCACGGCGATCCTCTCCGCAAAGGCAAACGAAACCTTTACGGTTGAAAACAACGGCGGCAAGGTCATCGTTGACGACGCCGCACCCGCCGGAAAGACCGAGGTCAAACTCACCATCGGTTCAAATACCGCATACGTAAACGGGCAGACGCAACTTTTGGATGCTGCACCTGTCATTGATAATGGTCGCACACTGATGCCCCTCCGCTTTATTGCAGAAGCGATGGGGGCAACCGTAGACTGGGACCCTGCAACTTCGACCGCTAAGCTTGATGACGGTAAAAATATAG
>JAFSUT010000036.1 GCA_017445085.1 Clostridia bacterium
GCCAGAATGGTGATGCCTCTTTCTCTTTCGAGGTCGCCCGAGTCCATCACGCGCTCGGTGGTCGCCTGATTTTCACGGTAGATGCCGCCCTGCCGCAGCATTTCGTCCACCAGCGTGGTCTTGCCGTGGTCAACGTGGGCGATAATCGCAATATTTCTGAGATCTTCTCTTACCACTGTTTTTACCTCAAAATATGATTTTTTTGAAAAATTACAAGTAGATATTATAGCAGATTTTCACGCGTTTGAAAAGAGGTATTTTGACAAATTTTTCGTTTGACGGAACAACTTTTTTTGCAACCTGACGAAAAAGGCTGTCCCCGATTGACATTTTCGGCGGCGCGTGGTTATAATTATTGTACACAAAAGCAACGGAGTTTTTACAATGATCAAAGGAATTTTATTTGACCTCGACGGCACGCTCTGCGACACCCTCCCCGCCCTCATGCACGCCATGAACATCACCCGCGCCCGCTTTTCCCTGCCGCCGCTCGACCGCGACGGCGTCCTCTACGGCATCAACGACGGTCCGCGCGCCTTTGTCGCACGCACCTTTCCCGAAAATACAAGCGAGCGCGTCATCGACGAGGCGACCGCGTGGTATATCAAGGACTATCGCGACTGCTTTGCACAGACGCGCGACGCTTTCCCCGGGATGCGGGAAACGATCGCCGCCCTGCACCGCAAAAACATCAAAACCGGCGTCCTCACCAACAAAGAAGACGCCGCCGCGCACCGCCTGGTCGAACAGATCTTCGGCGCGGGGACGGTTGACCCCATCCGCGGCGTTGTCGACGCGCCACTGAAGCCCGACCCCGCCGCCGCGCTTTCCATTGCCGCGTCTTACGGCGCGACACCGCGGCAGATGTGCTTTGTCGGCGACTCGCACATTGATATGCAGACCGGCAAAAATGCCGGAATGCACACGGTCGGCGTCAGTTTCGGCTACAAACCGGTCGAAGTTTTGCTTGCCAACGGCGCAGAGCATATCATCAACGCGCCGGGGGAACTGCTCGATCTCGTCGAAAAACTGTAAATTCCTATTGACTTTTTACAATACAGGACTATAATGAAATTACCGAACAGAATATATCAGGGGTGCCTATGCGGCTGAGATGCGTTACACGCAAACCCTAAACCTGATACGGATAATGCCGTCGTAGGGAGATATTTTACAAACAAGTCTTTCCGCACGGATTTCTGTGCGGAATTTTTATTTATCGGAGGTTTCTTCCTTATGAGAAACGAAAACGTACGCAAACTTACCGAATCCGCCGTGATGATCGCGCTTGCCTTTGTGCTGAGCATGGTCAAACTCTGGCATATGCCGCTCGGCGGCTCGGTCACGCTCCTGAGTATGCTCCCCATCCTGCTCATCGCCGTCAAAAACGGTCCCGCGTGGGGATTTGCCACCGCATTTTGCTATTCGCTGACCCAACTCGCCACCAGCGGCGTTTTCGGCTGGGGGCTGACGCCGCTGATGCTCGTCGGCTCGATGTTTCTCGACTACATTCTCGCGTTCACCGTCCTCGGCGCGGCGTCCCTCTTCGGCAAATCGACCAAAGGCGCGCTCGTCGGTACGGTCGTCGCCTGCGTTTTGCGCTTTGTGATCCATTTTCTCTCCGGCGTGGTGCTGTGGACAAACTTTGAGGAATTCGTCGTCTTCGGTCAGACGTGGGTCGGTCGTCCCGTCCTCTACTCCATCTGCTACAACGGCGCGTTTATGCTCCCCGAATTGATCTTTACCGTCATCGGTATGACCGTTTTCGTCGCCGTCAAACCGATCCGCAAACTTATCGGCTTGACAAACGGCTGATTTCGGTTTATAATAACACCGCAACCGAGCGGTGCTGTCGCGCGATATGTCGCCGAAAGGTATTATCGTGAGGAAAGTCCGAGCTTCACAGGGCAGGATAACGGATAACGTCCGCCGAGGGTGACCTTAGGGAAAGTGCAACAGAAATAAACCGCCGCGCAAGCGGTAAGGATGGAAAGGCGAGGTAAGAGCTCACCGGCATTGCAGGTAACTGCGTGCAAATGTAAACCCTATCCGAAGCAACACCGTATGGGAGAGCCGCGAGGCGCGTTTGCCCGACGTTTTCTCCCGGGTGGCAGCGGTAGAAATACCCAAGCCGCGCCGGTAACGGGCGGCGAAGATAGATGGCAGCAGGGCGATTTTCGCTCACAGAACTCGGCTTACAAGCTCGCGTTGCAGGACCGGCATTTTTGCCGGTCCTTATTTTTTGCGTTTTACCTGTTGCTTTTACGGTGAAATTATAATATAATAACTATGTATATCTATCCCGTTTGGAGGAATCAAAATCTTGCTTTGTGAACTGAACGGAAAGTCCTGTACCGTTTTAGGTCTCGGGATCTCCAATCTGCCTCTTATAGACGTTTTGCTGGAAAACGGCGCCGCGGTCACCGCGCGCGACCAAAAGCCGATCGATTTGAAAGATCCGCGCTTTGCCGACTGGCAGGCGCGCGGCGTCCGTTTTATCTGCGGTGAAAACTATCTTTGCGGCATCGACGGCGATATCATTTTCCGCTCCCCCGGCATCCGCCCCGACCTGCCCGAAATTTCGGCGGCGGTCGCACGCGGCGCAAGCCTGTCGTCCGAGATGGAACTCTTTTTTGAACACTGCCCGGCAAAACTCTTTGCCATCACGGGCTCGGACGGCAAAACCACGACCACCACGCTGGTCTCGCTCCTGCTCACCGAGGCGGCAAGCGCCGAGGGCAAAGGACGCCGCGTATTTCTCGGCGGCAACATCGGTACGCCGCTCCTCCCGCGCCTATCCGAGATGCGCGCGGAAGATTTTGCCGTGGTCGAGTTGTCAAGTTTTCAACTGATGACCATGCAAAGATCCGCCGACTACGCGGCGGTGACCAACATCACGCCAAACCATCTCAACTGGCACACCGATATGGAAGAATATACCGCCGCCAAGCGCAATGTGTTTTCCCACGGGGCAAAAACGGTCGTCCTCAACGCCGATAATCCCCTCACCGCGGCGGAACTGAATGCCGAGCGCATTGCTTTTTCTTCCACGAAATCGCCGTCCGAGATGATCGGCAAGATCAAGATCTACGAGGAAGACGGCATGATCAAAGTGGACGGCAAGCCGTATATTGCCACTTCGGACATCAAACTTCCGGGGCGGCACAACGTCGAAAACTATATGACCGCCATCGGGCTGACGCTCGACTACATCACGCCAAAGATCGCAAAGCGCGTCGCCACGACGTTCGGCGGCGTCGAACACCGCATCGAATTTGTCCGCACGGTGCGCGGCGTGCGCTACTACAACTCCTCCATCGACTCTTCCCCCTCGCGCACGATCGCGGCGCTTCGCGCTTTTTCCGAAAAGCCGATCGTCATTTGCGGCGGGCGCGACAAGCACGTGCCGTTCGACGGGCTTTGCGACGAACTCTACGCGCGTGCCAAGGCGCTGGTACTGACGGGAGAAGCCATGCCGCAAATCGAAGCGGCGATGCACGCATCCGCACGGCGGCGCGACGATTTTCCCATCGTCAAAGCCACGCATTTCAAAGCCGCGGTCGAAGCGGCAAAGGCGCTGGCAAAGCCGGGCGATATCGTCCTGCTCTCCCCTGCCTGCACGTCGTTTGACGCCTTCAAAAACTTTGAGGAGCGCGGCAAAACCTTCAAAAACATCGTAAACGCTTTTTGATCTCAAAAGCAAATGACCCGAAAGGACGACCATGGATAAAAAACTGACTTCTCTTGCAAAGGCAGCCGAGGCGGCGCTTGCCGACCGCTTTGCGGCGATCGACGATATTTCGTTTCAAAATACCGAAAAAATCATGACCGCGTTTCGCGAGCATCGCGTAAGTGAAAGTATGTTTGCCGCGACCAGCGGCTACGGCTACGACGACAAGGGGCGCGACACGCTCGACCGCATTTTTGCCGACGTTGTCGGCGCCGAGGCGGCGTTTGTCCGCCACAACATCACCTGCGGCACGCACGCCCTTGCCATCGGACTTTACGCCCTGCTCCGCCCGGGCGATATTCTCTACTCGGTGGCGGGCAAGCCCTACGACACGCTGGATGAAGTCATCGGCAACGTCGGAACGGCTAACAACGGCTCACTCCGTGATTTCGGCGTTTCTTATATGGAAAGCAAACTGAAAGACGGCAAACTCGACCTGACCGAGATCAAAGAAAATCTGGAAAAACATAAAAACATCAAGGTCGTTTTTATTCAGCGTTCCAAGGGCTATCTTGACCGCCCCACCCTCCGTACCGCCGACATCAAAGAGGTTTGTGATCTCGTCCACGGAATATCGGACGCCTTTGTGGTCGTGGACAACTGCTACGGCGAATTTGTTGAAACGCTGGAACCCGCCGCCGTCGGTGCGGATATGATGATCGGCTCGCTGATCAAAAACCCCGGCGGCGGATTTGCCGAGTCGGGCGGCTATATCGCGGGCAGCGCCCGCGCGGTGGAACTTGCGGGCTACCGGCTGACCGCCATCGGCGTCGGACTGGAAGTCGGCGCCTCACTCGGTCAAAACAAAAACCTCTACCGCGGTTTGTTTTACGCGCCGCACACGGTGGCGCAGGCACTGAAAACCGCACATTTTGCCGCCTATATCTTTGAGGCGCTCGGCTACGCCGCCTCGCCGCGCTACACCGAAACGCGCAGCGACATTATCCAAATGATCCGCCTCGGCACCCCCGAAAAACTCGTTGCATTCTGCCGCGGCATCCAGGCGGGCTCACCGGTGGACGCCTTTGTTTCCCCCGAGCCGTGGGATATGCCCGGCTACGCCGACCCCGTCATTATGGCTGCGGGCACTTTTGTCGGCGGCGCTTCCATCGAACTTTCGGCAGACGGTCCGCTCCGCCCGCCCTATATCGCGTATCTCCAAGGGGGACTCACCTTTGAAAGCGGCAAGATCGGCATTCTCCGCGCGGCGGAGGAACTCTTAAAAACAGAAAAATGATCGCCCGGAAAGGAATTTGAAATGAAAAAAATTATCTGTCTTTTGCTCTGCACAGCGGCGCTCCTTCTCCTCTCCGCCTGCGGTGAAAAAGAATCGATCACGGCACCCTACGGCTTTAAGCTCGCCTCCGATCCAAACATCGTAGACTACGCTTTCTTCGTACCGTCCACCTGGACGGTGGACAAGCAGGGCGGCGTCACGGCGGCGTATTATTCCGAAAACGATCAAACCTCCATGACCGTCACACTCTACGCTCTGCCAAACGGCGTCAGCGACCTTGACGGCTACTGGAACTACTACGCCGATACCCTTAGCGGTACTTACGGCGCGCCGGTCGACGTGGAAACCGAAAATATCCTGCTTGACGGTCGCGAGGCTCGGCGATACACTTATACCCTCACGCTGGGGGAGACCGCGTACAAGTTTACGCAGGCGGTCTGCATCCGCAGCGGCGGCGTGTACGTCATCACCTACGCTTCCACCGCGGAAAACTTTGACCGCCACGCCGCGGACGCCGAAACCTCGATCAACTCCTTTACGTTTGTAAAATGAGCCGCGAGATCTATTTGGACAACAGCGCCACCACGCCGCTCTCCGCCGCCGCCAAAGCGGCGATGACAGAGGTCATGGAAGCGACCTACGGCAATCCGTCTTCCCTGCACACGCTCGGACTTGCCGCCGAAAAGGTCGTCAAAGGCGCACGCGACGCCGTCCTTGCCACGCTCGGCGTGCGCGGCGACGGCAGGCAGTTGATTTTCTGCGGCAGCGGGAGCGAGGCCAACAACCTGGCGCTCATCGGCGCCTACACGGCAAAACAGCGCCGTCCGCACGCCCGCGTCCTCATCACGGCGGGCGAGCATTCCTCCACCGAAGCCGCCGCACGCTATCTCGAAAGCCTCGGCGCCGAGGTCGTCCGCCTGTCCACTTTGTGCGGCGCACTCGACTTTAACGAGATCGAAAAAGCGCTCACCCCCGATACCGTGCTGGTATCCGCGATGCTGGTCAACAACGAGACCGGCGCACGCTATCCGGTGGAGCGGCTGTTTGCGCTTGCCAAGGCAAAATGCCCGTCTGTCGTCTGCCATTGTGACGCCGTGCAGGGCTATCTCAAAGTCAAATTTACGGCAAAATCACTCGGCGCCGACCTCATCACCGTCAGCGCCCATAAGATCGGCGGTCCGAAAGGGACGGCTGCCCTCTACGTCCATCCCGACGTGTTAAAGCGGAAGGCGCTTGTCCCGATTCTCCACGGTGGACAACAGGAAAACGGAATGCGCCCCGGTACCGAAAACGTCATCTGCATCGCCGGCTTCGGCGCCGCCGCGGCGGACGCCGCCGCACGCTTTGCGAAGCGCGCTTCGGCGCTCGACGCCCTTGCCGCACACCTTCTTTGGCGGCTGGAAAGCGACGGCGCCCTTGCCGAGATCATCTGCAACCGCCCGCACGACGCCGTTTCGCACATTTTCAGCCTCACGCTGCCGCGCATCAAAAGCGAAACCATGCTCCATTATCTTTCGGGGCGCGGCGTTTACGTTTCCAGCGGCTCCGCCTGCGCCTCGCACGCAAAAACGGCAAGCCGCGCGCTGATCGCCTACGGGCTCTCTGCCGACGCCGCCGACTGCACGATCCGCGTCAGCCTCTCCCCCGACAATACCGAAGCGGACATCGACGCCTTTTGCGACGCGCTTGCCGACGGACTCCGCAATTTGATAAGGATGAAATAAACCATGAAGTTTTCTACCAAAGTTCTGCTGGCGCTCAACCGCCTGTTCAAAGCGCCCGTGCATCCGCTCAATCTGCAAAACGACGGCGTGATGTCCTACGCGATGTGGCAGTACAGCCGCGGCGAGGAGACCATCAAAAACTATCTTGCTTTTGCAAAAAAAGAGGAGATGTTTGAGGGCAAGACCGTCGTCGACATCGGCTGCGGCGCGGGCGGAAAATCCCTGTACTACGCCGCCTGCGGCGCAAAAAAGGTCATCGGCGTCGAGATCCTTGAAAGCTACCGCGCCGAAGCCGTTGCACTTGCGAAAGAACTCGGTCTTGCCGACCGTTTTGAATTTGTCTGCGCCGACGCCGCCGCGCTCCCTTTTGAGAGCGGCAGCGTCGATACCCTGATCATGAACGACGCCATGGAACACGTCGGCGATCCCGACGCCGTCCTTGGCGAATGTATGCGCGTCCTTGCCGAGGGCGGACGGCTATTTGTCAACTTTCCGCCGCTCAACCATCCGTTTGGCGCACACCTGAGCGACCTGATCTACATCCCGTGGGTGCATCTCTTTTTCCCCGAATCCACGCTGGTCGAGGCGTATAAACACCTTGCAAAAAACGTGCCCGACGGGGACAGCCGCGTTGCATTCCGCATCTCCGCGCGGAAAGACGGGAGCGAGTATTTTTCCTATATCAACCATATGACCATCCGCCGCTTTGACGGGATCTTGCAAAAACTCGGCGTCAAGCCGGTCTACCGCAAACATATCCCGCTGCGCCCCTTTCTCGCACCGGCGGCAAAACTCCCGCTCCTTCGGGAACTGTTTGTCAAAATGGTCGTATGCGTCTTTGAAAAGTAAGGAGGAACGATGAATATCCTGAATCCACTTTCAAAATCCGACGGGGAGTTTTTGAACATTATTGTCGTCGGCTGCGGCAACGTCGGCGTCACCATCACCGACCGCCTCAGTTCCGAGGGGCATCACGTCACCGTCATCGACAAAAACGCCCCGGTGCTCAAAGAGATTTGCAGTACTTACGACGTGATGGGCGTTGTCGGCAACGGCGCAAGTTACAACGTGCAAATGGAAGCCGGCGTTGAAAACGCCGACCTCATCATCGCCGTTACGCCGAGCGACGAACTCAACCTGCTCTGCTGCACCATGGCGCAAAAATTCGGCAACTGCGCCTCGATCGCACGCGTGCGCAACCCCGACTACGCCGAAGAACTTTCGTTTATCCGCTCGCGCCTCGGTCTTTCCATGATCATCAATCCGGACCTCGAAGCCTCGCGTGAGATCGCACGTCTGCTCCGTCTCCCGGGCGCGACAAGCATCAACTCCTTTGCGCGCGGACACGCCGAGATGGTGCAGTTTAAGATCTCGGAAAAAAGCCCGCTCATCGGCAAGGCGCTGCGCGACCTGCAATCCTCGTTTTCGGTCGGCGTTCTCGTGTGCGCCGTTGACCGCGGCGGCGAGATCTTTATCCCCGGCGGTTCCTTTGCCTTTGCGGCAGGCGACGCGGTCTCCTTTATCGCAACGCCGACGGATACGCAAAAGTTTTTCAAAAAACTCTCGATCGAGACCCGCCGCGTTAAAAGCGCTATGCTCGTCGGCGGCGGTCGCCTTGCCTACTATCTCGCCAAACAACTGCTGGAAAGCGGCATCGCCGTCAAGATCATCGAGCGCAGGAGCGCCCGCTGTACCGAACTTGCGGAACTGCTTGACGGCGCGGAGATCATTTGCGGCGACGGCACCGACGAGAGCCTGCTCCGTGAGTCGGGGCTTGCCGCGACCGAGTCCTTTATCCCGCTGACCGGCATCGACGAAGAAAATATCCTGCTCACGCTCTACGCCAAGAAAAATACGAGCGCCAAGGTCATCACCAAAATCAACCGTATGAATTTTCACGACGTTATCGCGGGGCTGGATATGGACAGCGTCGTCTACCCGCGGTTCATCACCGCCGAGTCGATCATCGCGTACGCACGCGCACGGCAAAACTCCATCGGCAGCAATATCGAAACGCTGTATCATCTGTTTGACAACCGCGCCGAGGCGATCGAATTTCGCATCGCGGAGCCCTGCGAGGTGACCGGCAAGCCGATCATGCAACTGCCGCTCAAAAAGGATCTGCTCATTGCCTGCATCTACCGCAGCGGCAGGGTCATCATCCCCAGCGGACATGACAGCATTTCGGTCGGCGATACCGTGATCATCGTCACAAAGCACTCCGGTTTTCACGAAATCGGCGATATTTTAAGTTAAAGGTCGGTACGCCATGAATTACTCTGTCATGCGGTATATCCTCGGCTGGGTGCTGACCGTCGAGAGTTTGTTCCTGCTGATTTCCGCGGGCGTCGGCTTCTCTTACGGCGACGCCTCGGTCACGGCGTTTCTCATCTCGGCGGGGCTATGCGCCCTGTTCGGTCTGCCGCAGGTGCTTATCAAACCGAAAAACAATATTTTTTACGGCAAAGAGGGCTTTTGCACCGTCGCGCTCTCCTGGATCGTTCTCAGTTTGTTCGGCGCACTGCCCTTTGTCCTCTCGGGCGAGATCCCAAATTACGTCGACGCGCTGTTTGAAACGGTCTCCGGCTTTACCACAACGGGGGCAAGTGTCCTTGCCGACGTGGAAGTGATGTCGCACGGCGCGCTGTTTTGGCGCAGTTTTACGCACTGGATCGGCGGGATGGGCGTCTTGGTCTTTCTGCTTGCCATCCTCCCGATGGCGGGAGGCTCAAAAATGCAACTCATGCGGGCGGAAAGCCCGGGGCCCTCGGTTTCCAAACTCGTCCCGAAAACCAGATACACCGCCATGATCCTCTACGGACTCTACTTTTTGCTCTCGGTCACCGAGATCATCTTTCTGTGTTTCGGCGGGCTCTCTCTCTTTTCGGCAGTCACACTGACGTTTGGCACCGCGGGGACGGGCGGTTTCGGCATTCTCAATTCGTCCGCCGCAAGTTACTCCCCGTACATTCAATGGGTGCTTGCCGTCTTTATGATGCTGTTCGGCGTCAATTTCAACGTCTATTTTCTCCTGATCATCCGCAAGTGGAAGCAGGGGCTTAAAAATGAGGAACTCCGCACCTACCTCGGTATCATCGCCGCGGCGACCGCCCTCGTTACGCTGAATATTCAAGAGCGCGGGCTGCCCCTCGGCGACACGATCCGCACGGCGTTTTTCCAAGTATCTTCCATCATCACCACCACCGGCTTTTCCACCTGTGATTTTGACGCGTGGCCAACCTTTTCCAAAGTCATTCTCGTCTGCCTGATGTTTATCGGCGCCTCTGCCGGCAGTACGGGCGGCGGGATCAAGATCTCGCGTGTTTTGATTTTGTTCAAGCGCGCCAAAGAAGAAATTCAGCATTTCATCAATCCGCGCACGGTCACTCGCATTCGTCTTGACGGCAAAACGGTGGATCGTGAGGTCATTCACTCGACAAGCGCGTTTCTCATCACATATATTTTCATCTTTGCCGCGTCGGTTTTGCTCATCGCGCTGGAGGGGCACGACACCTCCACCTGTTTTACCGCGGTCGCCGCAACCATCAACAATATCGGTCCCGGTCTTTCAATGGTCGGTCCCGCGCAGAATTTTGCGTTTTTCACGCCGTTTTCCAAGATCGTGCTGATCTTCAATATGCTCGTCGGGCGCCTGGAACTCTTCCCTCTCCTGCTTTTATTTTCAAGGAAAGTCTGGAAATCCGGACGATAAATCGAAGATTTCGGAGAATGGAAGTATTTTTGCTTCAATTCTCCGATTTTTTTCGAGAAAAGACTTGAAAATGCGGTCGGGATGTGCTATACTATCGGTCGTGAGCGCCTCGGCGCATCCTACGGAGAGGTATCGAAGTGGTCATAACGGGGCTGACTCGAAATCAGTTTGCGCGAAAGCGCACGCGGGTTCGAATCCCGCCCTCTCCGCCATAAAGCCACGCTAATTTTGATAGAATTAGCGTGCTTTTACTTTTTGTCTGCAAACCCTTGTGGTATAAGGCTTTGCGGACTTTCGGATATAATCAAAGCAGCATCTTACTTTGTGAAATCATCGTATTTCACATAGTAAGATGCTGCTTTCACATAGTAAGATGCTGCTTTTTTCTTTGTTTTAGCGGTTATCCCCTATTATTGCGAGTAATAGCTTTTTAGAGTAGTAATCGTTTTTTATTGGGTGCAAATTGCATTAACACAAGTTGATATCTTGAAAACAGTGTACGCCCATTTTTTATACATTGCTATTTATTCTCCAAAGCTTCTTTAACAAAGAAACTGCCGCCTATTGCTACGACTTTGTCAAAAGCAAGAAATTCTTCGATATTTTCTCTGTCAATGCC